>CACZNV010000001.1 GCA_902782645.1 uncultured Ruminococcus sp.
GCCACGACGATCGAGTCGCCCGTATGGATGCCCACCGGGTCGACATTCTCCATCGAGCACACCGCGATCACGTTGCCTGCGGCGTCACGCATGGTTTCAAACTCGATTTCCTTCCAGCCGGAAATATACTTCTCGACAAGAACCTGACCGATAGGCGACATGGAAATACCGACTGCGGAGACTTCCTTAAGTTCACCGGGTGTAAAGGCGATGCCGCCGCCTGTGCCGCCAAGGGTATAAGCGGGCCTTATAATGATCGGATAACCTATTTTATCGGCAATTTTAAGTGCATCATCAACGCTCTCCGCAGTCTCGGAAGGCACAAGAGGCATGCCTATCTTTTCCATAGTCTCACGGAAAAGCTCTCTGTCCTCAGCCTTTTCAATAGATTCCACATGGGTTCCAAGAAGCTTCACGCCGTACTTGTCAAGAACACCGGCCTTGGAAAGTTTTGTCGCAAGGGTGAGACCTGTCTGACCTCCGAGACCCGCCATAAGACCGTCGGGTCTTTCCTTTTCGATTATTCTTTCAACAGTTTCAAGGTTAAGGGGCTCAAGGTATATCTCATCTGCAAACTGTTTGTCCGTCATGATTGTGGCGGGATTTGAATTGACAAGCAGAACCTCGATTCCTTCATCCTTAAGCACGCGGCAGGCCTGGGTTCCCGCATAGTCAAACTCAGCAGCCTGGCCGATAACGATAGGGCCGGAACCTATTACAAGAACTTTCCTGATATTTTTATCAATGGGCATAATTTCACCTCAATTAAGCTTTAAAAGGGTCAAAATCTTCGTCGGACAACGTGGCAAGTATGATAGCTTTGATTGAAAGGAGTCTGAACTTGGCTTCCTCAAATATGCTGTCTTTGAACATTTCAAATACTTCATCTGTGATTTCAAGCTCTTTAAGACCGTATTTCTTGTAGACGTTAAGACCTATCTCAGTCTCAAGGTTGTGGAAGGAAGGCAGGCAGTGAAGAACTATCTTAACCTTGGAGTTGTTGATAACATTCATGTTGACCTGGTAAGGCAGAAGGTCATTTATCCTCTTTTCCCAGACTTCATCGGGTTCACCCATGGAGACCCAGACATCCGTGTAAATAACATCGGCAAGCTTTGCAGCCTCCGCCGGATTTTCGCAGAAAGTGATAGATGCGCCGGTTTCATTGGCGATTTTCCTGCAGGTCTTTATAAGGTCGCCGTCAGGGTTGTATTCCTTCGGACAGCATGCAACAAAGTTCATTCCAACCTTTGCGCAGCCGACCATGAGGGAGTTACCCATGTTGTACCTTGCGTCGCCGAAATATACAAGAGTTACGCCCTTAAGGGACCCGAAGGTCTTTTTAACCACCGCAAAATCCGCAATGATCTGAGTCGGATGGCTCTCATTTGTAAGCGCATTAAATACCGGAAGACCCGAATAGTCCGCAAGTGCCTGTACACGTTCCTGGCCGTAGCCCCTGTAGCAGATTGCATCAAACATCCGGCCGAGAACCCTTGCCGTGTCTTTTACGCTCTCCTTTTTTCCAAGCTGAGAAGTTGACGGGTCAAGGTAGACGGTGTTTATAGCAAGATCAGCGCAGGCCACCTCAAAAGAGCACCTGGTTCTGGTGCTTGTCTTTTCAAATATGAGCGCCATATTTTTGGTGGCGCAAGGAGTTTTATAATTCCTGTAGCCGTCCATCTTAAGTGAAAGATCCACCAGGAATTCAATTTCATCTCCGGTAAGATCAAGGAGCTTTAAAAAACTTCTGTTTGTAAACGATTTCATATTGCCTCCGTGTCGCAAAGCTCTGCAGCGGTAGTTTTAATTATTTCAAGTGCCTCAAGTAAAATGTCTTCAGGTATGTTAAGGGCGGGAAGAAGTCTCAATCTGTTCTTTGCGGTGAGTACAAGCACACCTTTTTCAAGGAGCGCTCCCGCAAGCTTCGGACCGCCGCATGCGACCTCAATACCGATCATAAGACCCATTCCGTAGACGCCGGAGATGCCCTTGGCGTCTTTCAAAGTGTCTCTTATAAGATTCTCTCTCTTTCTGACACCTTCAAAAACGTTCTCATCAAGTCTTGAGAGGACAGAAAGAGCTCCTGCACAGCAAACAGGGTTTGCGCCGAAGGTGGAACCGTGGTCGCCGAAGGAAAAAACATCTTTAACCTTATCGCCAAGAAGCGTGGCTCCGAGAGGAAGACCTCCTGCAAGACCCTTGGCGGTAGAAATGATGTCAGGCATAAAACCGTAGTTCTGATAGCAATAAAGAGCGCCTGTTCTTCCGTTTCCTGTCTGCACCTCGTCGCAGACCACAAGGACGTCGTTCTCACGGCAAATCTTTACGATAAAATCCACAAAATCCTTTTCGAGAGGCATTACGCCGCCCTCGCCCTGAACAAGTTCAAACATGACAGCGGCAACATTGCCCTTTGAGATGTAATTTGCAAGGGCCTCCCTGTCGCCGGGCTTAACGTATAAGAAACCTTCAGTTAAAGGAGTGAAAAGCTTGTGAAACTTTTCCTGGCCCGTCGCGGCAAGTGTGGTTATTGTGCGGCCGTGAAAAGAGTTTTCGAGGGTGATTATGTTATAACAGTCAGAACCTTTTTTATCCTCCGCATATTTTCTTGCGGCTTTAATTGCGCACTCGTTTGCCTCAGCTCCCGAGTTCGAAAAAAACACTTTTTTAAAGCCTGTCTTTTCGCAAAGCATCTCCGCAAGACTTGCGCAGGGCCCGTGATAATAAAGGTTTGATGTGTGATTCAGCGCGGCGGCCTGTTTCGAAACCGCTTCAACCCAAATCTTGTCCGAGTATCCAAAAGTGTTAACAGCAATACCGGTGCCGAGATCGATGTATTTCTTGCCGTTTTCATCATACACCACAGACCCGCTGCCCTCTTTTAGAACAACAGGGAAACGGTTGTATGTCGAAGCAACATAAGTTTTATCTTTTTCTACAGTATTCATTGGCGATTTCCTTTATTTCCTGATAAGTGTGCCTGCGCCTTCGTCTGTAAGAAGCTCGGTGAGAATGGAGTGAGGCACTGTGCCGTCCATAATGACAACGTTCTTTACGCCTTTTTCAAGGGCTTTGATGCAGCAGCCGACTTTCGGGATCATGCCGCCTGCGATAATACCTTCGTCCTTGAGCTTCTCAGCGTCGCTTACCGTGAGTTCGGGAATGAGCGACTTGGGATCGGTCATGTCTCTCAGAACGCCTTTAACGTCTGTCATGAGGATCATGCTCTCTGCGTCGAGCGCACCGGCAATGTAAGCCGCGGCAGTGTCACCGTTGATGTTGTAAACATTGCCGTTTTCATCGGTTCCCACGGTGCATATGACCGGAATGTAGCCGTTTTCAATGAGGTCGTTAACGGGCTTTATATTGATAGTGGTGACATCGCCGACGAAGCCCAGCCTCTCGTCTTTCATTTTTGCTTCGATAAGGCGTCCGTCAATACCGGATATACCGATGGCAGTGCCGCCCTTCTTCTCGATGAGAGAAACAAGCTCCTTGTTCACCTTGCCGGCAAGGACCATCTGAACTATGCTTGCGGTCTCCTTATCTGTAACTCTAAGGCCGTCAACGAACTCAGGCTTCTTGCCAAGTTTTGTCATAAAATCCGAAATTTCCGGACCGCCGCCGTGTACAAGTACAACCTTGACGCCAATGAGTCTCAAAAGAACAATGTCCTCCATGACCTGTTCTCTGAGTTCATCGCTCTGCATAGCCTTTCCGCCGTATTTAACGACAATCACTCTGCCGTTATAGTGTCTTATATAAGGCAGCGCCTGTGTTAATACTTCAGCCCGCTCCAAACCTGTAAGATAGTTCATAATTGTCCTCCAAATCCTTATGTGCTATTTTAGCACGGTTGGTTTTTAACAGTTCTAATTTGCGACTTGCGTGAAGAGCCAAAAATCAGGATTTTTGAGCTATTTTTGCGTGCGCGACCCCGACTTGCTTAAGCCAGCGATTTAGGAGCTATTTTTCGTGAACAAACCCGACGATGTACGAAGGTACTTCGAGCGGTTTGTTCGCGAAAAGCAAGTCGCGAGCAATAGTCGCAAGACACCTTGTTTGATTAATTATTGTACTCCGCATCTTGCGTAAAGAGTCCGAAATCGCGGCTTAAGAGATGTACGAAGGTACTGCGAGTGGGTAGCTCGCGCAAAGCAAGTCGCGAGTAATTGTCGAAAGACACCTTGTGTGCTTTTTGAAGTACAGTCGGTTTTGTTAGTTTTCTTGCGCGACTTGCGTAAAGAGCCAAAAATCACGTTCTATAGTCGCCGTTAATCTTAACATAATCATATGTTAAGTCGCAGCCGAATGCCTTTGCGGAAAAGTCGCTGTCGCCAACGGAGATGTCTATCATGATTTCCTTTTCGGAAAGAACGTATTTGGCGAGTTCCTCAGAAAAGTCAATTCCAAAACCGTCCCTGCAGACATCCACCTTGCCGGCTTTGCTTCTGAATGTGATTGAAACTTTAGTCACGTCAACGTCGGCTCCGGAATAACCTATCGCGCAAAGCACGCGGCCCCAGTTGGCGTCAGCGCCGAACATGGCAGCTTTGAAAAGGGATGATGAGATGACGCTTTTGGCGCAAATTGCGCAGGTTTCATAATCCTTGCCGCCTTTTACAACGCACTCAAGAAGTTTTGTGGCGCCCTCGCCGTCGGAGGCAATCTTTCTGGAAAGTCCCTCCATAACCGCATAGAGACCCTTGTAAAACTCGAAATAATCCTCAGATTCTTCGGTGATGGTTTCATTGCCGGCAAGACCGTTGGCAAGAACCGTGCACATGTCATTGGTGGAAGTGTCGCCGTCAACACTTATCATGTTGAAAGTCTTTTTCACAATGTCAGAAAGAGCTTTCTGAAGCATTTCGGGAGTTATGCTGCAGTCGGATGTGATAAAAACAAGCATTGTAGCCATGTTGGGATGAATCATGCCCGAGCCTTTTGCGATACCGCCGATTCTTACGGTTTTGCCTCCGATTTCTAGCTCAACCGCAACTGCCTTTTTAACTGTATCCGTGGTCATTATTCCTTCTGTGGCCTCGTCGTTCCCGTCTTTGGAAAGCGTTTTGGCAAGCACCGGGACGCCGGCCTCGAAAGGCTCAATAAACATGGGCTGGCCGATGACGCCTGTAGAGGCCACGATAACATCCGACTCCGGAATTGAGAGTGCGTTGCCGGTAATTCTTGCGGTCTCCTCGGCGATGTAGATGCCGTTGGCGTTGCAGGTGTTGGCGTTGCCGCTGTTGACTATAACAGCCTGGGCGTAGCCGTCCGCAATATTTTTCTTTGTAACGGCAATCGGAGCGCCCTTAACAAGGTTCTGAGTGTATACAGCCGCAGCTGCAGCCCGCTTTTCGCTGAAAATGAGAGCAAGATCATTCTTTGAACGATTCTTCCTGATGCCGCAATGTGTTCCCGCGGCCTTGAAACCTGTAGCCGCGCAAACTCCGCCTTCAATATAATTCATGTTTTTCCTCCGTAAATCAAATCACAAGACCTGTGGTCTCTGCTCTTCCGAGCATTATATTCATGTTCTGGATGGCCGCACCTGACGCGCCTTTTCCAAGGTTGTCAAAACGGGATACCAGTACAATTCTGTCGTTGTTGCCGTAAACGTAAATCTCCATCCTGTCGCTGCCGGAGATTCCGCCCGTTGAGAGGAACCCTTCCTCGCTTCTGTCACCCATATACTTAATGAGCTCACAGTCTTTGTAATACTCTCTCAAAACGTCTCTTACTTCATCAAGGGTGACGCCAATGTCTTTTCCGTTCAAAGGAACCATAACTGTCATCCCTGAATAAAAAGGCGAGACGATGGGTAAAAAAGCGGGATTTACCGTAAGCCCTGTAACCTTGACCATCTCCTTCAGGTGTTTGTGTTCCTGGGTAAGGCCGTATAGTCTGGGAGTCGCCAATGAGTCTTTCAGTTCCGGATTCTCGTAGTCGGCAATCATTTTCTTGCCTCCTCCGGAGTAACCGGTGATTGAGGTCGCGGAAAGAAATGTTTCGGGTTTTATAATTCCGCAGCCCGTCAAAGGTCTGATGAGAGAAATAAACCCGCTTGCATGGCACCCCGGATTGGCAACTCTTTTCGAAGAGAAAATCTTGTCTCTCTGCCACTTTAGTTCCGAAAATCCGTAGGTCCAGCCCGGCTCCGTTCTGTGGGCGGTAGAGGTGTCTATAACTCTCACCTCGGGGTTTTCTATAAGTGAAACGGATTCTCTTGCCGCCTGATCGGGTAAGCAGAGAAAAGCGATGTCGCAGCTGTTTAAAGCTTTTTTTCTGGCTTCCGGATCTTTTCTTTCGTCGCCTTCAAGTATCACAAGCTCGAGGGATTTGTCCGCAGAAAGTCTTTGAACTATCTTAAGGCCTGTTGTTCCTGCGCTGCCGTCAATGAATATCTTAGCCATTAAGCTCACCCCTTACGTACGCGATTTGCTCAAGGACACTCTCTTTAGAGGGACCGCCAAGGCTTTTCCTTCTGGCAAGACAATTGTCAACGTTAACGGCGTCGTAAATGTCATTGTCAATGAGTTCCGAAAACTCTTTATAAATCTTAAACGGAAGGGTCTCAAGGGTATATCCGTTCTCAATGCAATAGGCAACGGCTCTTCCTGAAGCCTTGTAGGCGATTCTGAAGGGGATTCCCTTGCCCACAAGATAGTCCGCAAGATCTGTGGCGTTTATAAACCCTTCCGCGGCGGCCTTGCGCATATTGGCGGTGTTGACATTCATAGTCTTAACCATGCCGGAGAAAATCTTCAGGCACTTAAGGACAGTATCAACAGCGTCAAAAACAGCCTCTTTATCTTCCTGCATGTCTTTGTTGTAAGCCAAAGGAAGGCCTTTCATGAGAGTCAGCAGTGCCATAAGATCGCCGTAAACCCTTCCGGTTTTTCCTCTCACAAGCTCTGCCATGTCCGGGTTTTTCTTCTGGGGCATGATTGATGAGCCGGTGGTGTAGCCGTCCGAGAGCTCTATAAATTTGAATTCCCAGCTGGACCAAAGCACAAATTCCTCGGAAATTCTGGACAAGTGCATCATGATAACGGCAATGGCTGCAGAAAGTTCAACAGCAAAATCCCTGTCCGAAACACCGTCAACAGAATTCATCGAAACTTTGTCAAAGCCAAGTTTTTTAGCTTCGTAGATTCTGTCTGTGTTGTAGGTTGTGCCTGCAAGAGCGCAGGAGCCTATTGGCGACACTGTTGTTCTCTTTTTGCAGTCTGAAATTCTGTCTGCATCCCTAAGAAACATCATCGCATAAGCCATGAGTAAGTGGCCGAAAGAGACAGGCTGTGCCCTCTGAAGATGGGTGTAGCCGGGCATAATGGTCTCGGCGTGCTTTTCGGCGATATCGGTAATGTTGTAAATGAGGTCAGAAAGAGCTGCCCGGATTTCATCTTCCTTGGCGGCAAGATAAAGCCTAAGGTCAAGGGCAACCTGGTCGTTTCTCGACCTTGCGGTGTGAAGCATGCGGCCCGGGTCGCCGATGCGCTCAGTCAGGACTTTCTCAATAAACATATGTATGTCTTCGCAGGAAGGATCGATTTCGAGTTCTCCGGTTTCGATGTCGGCGAGAATGACCTCAAGGCCGTTAACTATTGAAACCATGTCGTCTTCAGATATAATGCCCTGCTTGCCCAGCATTTCGGCGTGGGCAATGCTTCCCCGGATATCCTCCCTGTACATCCTTTTATCAAAAGAAATGGATGAATTGAACTCGTCGCATATTGCCTCGGTTGAGCCGTCTGTGCGTCCCGACCACATTTTTTCGTTGTTCTGGTTCATTTTAGTATCTCCAAAGCGCTTTTGTTAAACGCAAAATCAGTGAAAAACAGTTGTTTTCATTTAAATAGGAAAAGCTGCCGCAAGCTCCGGAAGTTACCGGGGTTTCGGCAGCGTTTAAATGTACAGCTAGAAAGGACGTCCGAAAGCTGCCTTATACAGAAGTCCTCACTGCTTTTCGTGTCTTCGTGCGTTTACAATTGCCTGAACCTTTGTGGGAAGTCCAAACAGATTTATGAAGCCCTTGGCGTCTGTCTGATCGTAGTCAGACTCACCGAAAGTGGCAATTTCTTCACTGTAGAGTGAATATTCGCTTGAAACGCCGGCCTTGATGATGTTGCCCTTGTAAAGCTTCAGCTTTACGGTGCCCGTGACTGTCTCCTGGGTCTTGTCCACAAAAGCGGTGAGCGCTTCCCGGAGAGGCGAGAACCAGAGACCGTTGTAGACCAGCTCGGCAAAAGTAACCGAAAGACGCTCTTTTTCGTGAGAAGTCATCTTGTCAAGGCAGAGAGTCTCAAGGTATTTGTGTGCAAAGTAAAGGATTGTTCCTCCGGGAGTTTCGTAAACACCCCTGCACTTCATGCCGACGAGTCGGTTCTCCACGATATCCAAAAGACCAATGCCGTTCTTTCCGCCGTACTCGTTGAGCTTGAGTATAATATCCTTTGCGGACATTTTCTTGCCGTCAAGGGAAACGGGCTTGCCTTTTTCAAAACCTATTTCAATATATTGAGGAACATCCGGAGCCTGCTCTGGCGACACGCCCATCTCCAGGAATCCGGGTTTGTTGTAAAGGGGCTCATTGGCGACATCTTCAAGGTCAAGGCCTTCATGGGAAAGATGCCAGAGGTTCTTATCCTTAGAGTAGTTGGTCTCGCGGTTGATCTTCAGAGGAATATTGTGTGCCTCGGCATAGTCAATCTCCTCCTCGCGGGACTTGATAGTCCACTCACGCCAGGGAGCGATAATTTTCATATTAGGTGCAAAATGCTTAATGGCAAGTTCAAAACGAACCTGGTCATTGCCTTTGCCTGTGCAGCCGTGACAGATTGCATCTGCACCTTCTTTAAGAGCGATCTCCACAAGTCCTTTTGCGATGCAGGGACGTGCGGTGCTTGTACCGAGAAGGTAATCCTCGTAAACAGCTCCTGCCTGCATTGTGGGGATGATGTAATTGTCAACGTAATCATCTGTAAGATCAAGAACATAGAGCTTCGAAGCGCCCGTTCTAAGAGCTTTCTCTTCGAGGCCGTCAAGTTCATCAGCCTGTCCGACGTTACCGGAAACAGCTATAACTTCGCAGTTGTCATAGTTTTCCTTAAGCCAAGGTATAATAATAGAGGTGTCAAGTCCCCCTGAATATGCAAGTACTACTTTTTTGATTTCTTTTGCCATCGGTATCACCTCCGAAGAATTTACAAATGTGAAATTTTACAATTACTCGAAAACCATGTCAAGCCTTTTTTAACCCCAAAGGGATTCTTTATTGCTTTTTCAAGCCAAGCTTCTCTATAGCTTTTACATAACCGCCATTTTTCTTCAGGCATTTGTTTACACGGCTGATGGTGGCAGAGCTGATACCTTTATCTGCGCTTAACGAAAGGTAGTTTACCCCGTTATAAAGCTTAACTGCAGTATCAAATCTCTGGGCCATCTCCGTAATCTCTTTGCCGGTACAAAGATCGTTTAGAAACGCCAATGCCTCCTCTTTTGTCTCAACGGAACAAATCGCAAGAAGCAGATTCTCCAAAGAATCACTTTCCGGACCTATGCTGTTCAAATCGTATATTCATCTCCGTCTCAATAATAAAGTCTTATCGGTATTGATTATTTGCATCTTTTCTTCTTTAAAACGGCAGCTGCCGCAAATACCGTTATGAGTCCCGCAGGTGCTGCAAAGAAACCTCCGCACCCTTTTTTCTTAGGCTTGCTGTCCGACTTTCCGCTTTCAGAGTCACCCGGTATCGGCACTTTTTCGGGATCGGTGTTGTCGGATGCGGTGAAAGAGAATGCAAACCTTCCGCCGGGAGCAGTGTCGCCGTCAGTGTAAAGGGTAAGAACGTCACCGTCGGAGAGATTGGCGTCTGCCCATTTGAAGGAGATTGAAAAATCGCTGCCGGAAAGACCAAGGTCGTTTTTCTTAACGGCCACGGCCATCTCATTGCCGGAAACATTGTAGCTCACATCGGCAACCTTCTCCCAGTTCCAGCCGCCTTTGCTTCTTTCAAGTGTAAGCGTATTTTCGGTGCCGGTTGTTCTGCCGATTATATATTCAAACTCCTCCCAGTCAGTGGAAGTTTTTGTGGCAGCACCGGTATCTATGAGAAGACGCATCCAGTTCTCGTCGGTATAGGACGTGATAGCATCCTCGGTTTTAACGTAGAAATAGATGTATTCATCGTCGTTTACAGCTTTTGCCTGAACAAAGTCGTTTCTTATTCCCGGATTGTTGTATTTAACGGTTCCCCAGCCTTTAACATTGTCTCTTACATAGGTGTTATTGGCGTAGTGGTTGTACGACAAGACACTGTCATCATTCCAGGTTGAAAAATCGTTTAAGTCGATTGTTTTGGAAAAACCGTTCACAGCGGGAGAACTCATACCTTTGAATTTTCTCACGTTGTTAACGAGCTGGTAGTAGTAATAGTCTTTAAGATCGCCCTTTGAGGGTTCTATATCCCTGGAGTTTTCGTCGTTGCACTGGTCCGGGAATCCGTTTGTCACATTGCCCCACTCTTCGTTTCTTCCGGCTATCCACTCATTCCAGCCTGTGACAAATACAATGTCCGGATCCACTGAGAAAGCATAATCCCACTGTTCCTGGAAGTTGATGCCGTAGTAGTGGGCATTCTCCATACTTGAATTGCAGACAATGTTATCGCCCCTGTATGTATAAGTATAGTTAAAATCTTTCTGATAGGAGTAGCCTCTGCCCATGTTGTGGCCGCTGTTCATGGCGGAGAGCTTCATTGTCAGATAATTTGCATTCATGGCAACACCGACAGTGGTGGATTCAACGGATCCGTCAGCTCTTCTATAGACCGCCTGAGGGTATTTGTGCAGCCATCCGAACCAGGAGTTATCCATGTCTTCAGTAAAGTAGTCAGGCTGACCCCTGCGGAAGGTAAAGAATTCGGAGATTTCCTTTTCAAAAGCCACAGAAGTATCGAGGCTTTCCTTTATAGCCATAACGAAAGGCTTTCCGTCAAGGTAGAACCAGAGATCCTGGTAAAGGCCTTTCATATAGACAGCTTTGTAAATCTGCCGGAGTGCAGAATTGTTGTTGGTCTCATTCCAGAAAGGAAGCATAAAGCCGATTTGGGGCGTTTTGACGCCGTCCTGCCTGGCCTCTTCCCATACATCAAGGAGTTCAAGGTAGCACTTTTCCCAGGTGAGATCCTGGTTTGTGCAGTCAAACAGTACAAAATCCACGCCTGCATCCGCAAGGAGTTCCGCCTGCTTTCTCATAACATAGCGGTCTATGGCGTAATAGCCCCAGATAGGCTCATTCCAGAAATAAGGTCCGTCATCTTTGTTCCACGCCTTGTGGTTGTAGTCGTTGATTGCTTCCGGATATTGATTCAATATTTCCTGAACATTGAGAGGTTTTTTTGTAGCAAAATTGTAGTGCCAGGTCCAGTAGAAAATGCCTACTTTCTTGTTATTCTTAGCGCCTGCTTCACTGTATGTGACAGAAGGTCTGCCAAGGCCGTCCACAAAAACCCACTGGGTGGAGTCAACGTTAAGAACGGAGATGGGATGGTCTTCCGGAATCACATATTCATCGGGAACAATAACTTCCTGTTCCTTGGCTTTAGATATTTTGACAAGTGCCTCAGAACCTTCACTGTTTACAAAATCAATTGTAGACATTGGCGATCCGCTCTGGGCAAATCCGCTTACATAGCCCTGTGAAAACTTGCATGTGCCTTCATACCAGAAAAACCTGATGTTTTTTCCGGAGTTCGCGTATACGGTGGCAACATATTCTCCTGCAGAAGCAGCTGACACGCCAAGTTCATTAAGATCAAGATAAACATAAGTATTTCTTGTCCAGGAGGATATTGTTTTCTCAGCTATAGGACTTGCAGATTTAGAGCCCCTTACATTGTCTTTCCATTTGTAGAGACTTAAGGTAATCTCCTTGGCGGAGTCGTTGGAGCCCACAAAGAATCCGACTCTGTTGAAAGCAGCTGACACCTTAAACTGAACCGCAAGCTCCATGCCTTCACTGAGATCCATGGAAGACTTCTTGGAAGAGGTGTCATAAAGAGCAACAGGGTCCTGAGCTGAAGCGAACCTGGGTACAAAAAACATGCCGACGCCAATGATAATCGCAAGAGCGCAGACTGTAATCCTTTCAATTGCTTTTCTCATTTCAAAAACGCCTCCCGGTTTCATTTTTTCTTCTTTTTAGCCACAAAAACGGCGCAGGCAAAAGATGCGGAGACAAATATAACGCTTCCCGCAGTCAATGACCCGCCGCAGCCGCTGCAGCCGCCTTTTTCTGTATTTCCGTCGTCTTTATCCTTAAGCTCATCCGAGGAAGGAACCTCCTTGGTTTCGATGTTTGAAAGCAAAAATGTGAACCTGCCTCCGGGTGCCGAATCGCCGTCGGTATAGAGTGTCATAATGTCGCCGTCCTTAAGGTTATTGTCGGCCCATTTGAAGCCAACAGTAAACTTGTCATCGGTAAGACCGAGAGCGCTTCTGGGAACCTCTATCTGAATTACATTGCCGTCAACCGTATACCTTACGTCTGCAACCTTTTCCCAATTCCAGCCGCCAAGGGATTTCTCAAGCTCAAGAGTGTCTTTGGTGCCTGTGTTTCTTCCGATTATGTATTCAAACTCCTCCCAGTCCCTGGAGCTTTCTGTTGCGGCTCCTGTATCAAGAATCAGTCTGATCCAGTCGTTATCAGTATAGGATGTAATCGGATTTACGGTTTCGGCATAAAAATACAGGTTGTTGTCGTCGTAGGATGCTTTCAGGGTCTTGAAATCGTTTCTTGTAGCTTCCGCGGTATAGTGGGTGCCCTGGAAGCCCTTGGCGTCTCTTTCAAGAGTGTTGTTGATGTAGTGATTGTAGGTAAAAACGCCTTCGTTCCACTGGTCTTTGCCTGCGTTGATGTCGATAGTCTTGGCGTCATAGAATTCGGGCTTTGACATGCCCTTGTAGCGTCTCACATTGGCCACAAGCTGGTAGTAATAATAATCCTTGAGTTCGCCCTTTGTGGGCTCTATATCTCTTGAGTTTTCGTCGTTGCACTGATCCGGGAAGGCGTTTTCCTGGCCCTCCCAGTTTTCGTATCTGCCAACCAGCCACTCGTTCCAGCCTGTGACAAATACAATTTCAGGATCAGTTTCAAGCGCATAGTCCCACTGCTCCTGGAAATTGATTCCGTAGTAGTGGGCGTTTTCCATCTTGGAACTGCAGACAATCTCGCAGCCCCTATATGTATAAGTGTATGAGAAGTCCTCCTGCATGGAAAAGCCCCTTCCCATATTATTGGGTCCGTTCATAGCGTAAAGAACCCGTTTTACATAATCAGCGTTCTGTGCAATGCCCACCGTCATCTGCTCAACGGTTCCGTCCTCATTGAGGTATTTAGCCTGGGGGTAGACATGGAGCCAGCCCCATTCGTCGTCTGTGGAATCTTCAAGCCAGTAGCTGGGTTCGCCCTTTCTGAAAGTGAAGAAATTCAGAATATCCCGCTCTTCTTCATCTGCGGAAGACAGCGCCTTTTTAATGCCCATCAGCATAGGCTTTCCTTCCCAGTAGAACCACATATCCTGATACTGTTCCTGCCTGTAGATCTTATAAAAAAGGTTTTTAATTGAAACTGCGTTGTAGTCTGTTGAAGAAAAAGGAAGCATGAAACTGATTTTTGGAACATTGACCCCTTCCTCTTTTGCCTGTTTCCATATTTTGAGAAGATTTAAAAACTCATCTTCGAAAAGGAGAGTCTCATTGGTGCAGTCAAAAAGAACAAAGTCAATGCCTGCATCGGCAAGAAGCTCCGCATGTTTTCTCAAAACATAGTCGTCCATTTCGGTGTAGTAACCGAAAAGAGGTTCATTCCAGAAAAAGGCATAACCGCCGTAATTATTCCATACACTGTGGTTGTAATTTCTTATGGCATCGGGATGCTCATCGAGGATGCTGTTAAGATTGGCGGGTTTTGACCTGGCGTTGTTGTTGTGCCACGTCCAGTAGAAAATGCCCACGAGCCGGTCTTTTTTGTTGCCGATTTCATCGTAGGAAGGCAGTGTCCTGCCGAGGCCGTCCACCGCTTTCCAAAGGGTTGAATCCACGCCAAGGACCTTAACAGCGCTGTCATCCGCAAGTACTGTCTCAGCGGGTGCAGGGTTAGTATACCCTTTGCCCCTTGCGGAGAGCTTGCCGAGGAATGTTGAAGAATCGCCGTTGTGATCAATCACGAATCCCGGAGTACCCATTTTGAAGTAATCGCCAATGAAGCCCTCCACGTTGTCTTTTCTTGGCGAGTACCAGTAGAACCTGAAAGATGAGCCCTTGTCCAGGTTACACTTTAAATAATATTCACCTTCCTTGAAATTCGAAAGACCGGCATCGGATGCATAAACGCCAAGGTAATCGTTCTTGTTCCAGCTGTCATAAGACCTTACAGCAACGGGTTCCGACTGAAGAGTTGTATTCATGTCCTTGTTCCACTTATACAGAATAGCCGTAACTTCTTTGCCGCCGTTTGGACCTATGTTAAACTGAATAGCTGCAGAATTGAAGGTGGCAGTTGCGTTGAAGCGAAGGCCCACTGAAGAACCGTAATCAGCAGACTCTGTATTCTTTTTCACGTCGCCGTCAATTGTGACAGTAAGCTGAGCCGCATTAGTCAGCAGCACATTTGAAGTTAAAATGAGACACAAAAACAGAAGCAGCGATAATGCTGAAGCAAATGCTCTTTTCGTTTTTCCGGCAATATGCATAAGAGACCTCCGCGCTGTAGAAACTTTTGGCGATTTATTTTATTTCAGTGCGCTTATTATAAAATATTTTTAAGCACATAACAAGGAAAAAAAGCGGAACCTATGGCACAAATGTCTTAGATTCCGCTTATAGTTAAATTAGTTGTCGCTTAAAGAGATTATCTCTCTTTCTTTTTGATTACGATAACGGCTGCTGCAGCAACGCCTGCTACTGCGATGATGCCGCCAACGAATCCGCCGCATCCGGATTTCTTTCCTGCAGGCTTTTCTGTAGCCTTGGGCTCTGCGGTTGCAGCAGGTTCAGCTGTAACTTCGGGCTCAGCGGTTACTTCGGGCTCAGCCGTAACTTCCGGTTCGGGAGTGGGAGTCGGGTCGGGCTTCGGAGTGGGTGTGGGTTTGCTTGCTTCAAAAGCGGCGAAATCACCGTCAAAAGCTCTAGCGGCGTCTTCATTCTCGAAGAATGCAATCCATGCGATATCGAAGTTGATTTCCTGTGTAGGAGTGATGTTGACCGGGTCAAAACGGAATCCGATCCAGGAGTCACCCTCAAGAGCATTGTCTATGAATGTCTTGTTGGAAGTAGGGTCGATAATGATGGTCTGCCATTCGGTAGTTGTGTAATCATAAGCGATTTCGGAAGAATAACCACCTGTAGCGCCTGCAATTGTAGTTGTGAAGTAGAATGCTTCACCTGCGCCGGGAGCGTAGGATGTGTCGCAAACTCTGAGTCTGATAGCCATGTAAGGATATTTCTCGCAGGAGATTTCGTCATCCATACCGATGTCGAAAACACTTGAGAAAGTAAGCGGATACTGAGAGTCGAATGCGCCCTCGGGTATCGTTACATGGAGTGTGCCGTCCTCGTTTGCAGAGAACTCAACGGTGGAAGAACCTTCGAAGTAAGAGAGGTCCTCTTTGGTCATGTCGAAGTAAATCTCACAGGGATCCATTCCTGTTCCGCCGACTTTCATCGGAGGCTTCTCAAGATCCGGAAGAGATCCGTAAGGAACAGCGCCCTCTTCAAGAGGAGTTACATAGTCTACCTGCATACGGAGGCAGAGCTTAGGAACATATTCGCCGTTCTGGAAAGTAAGCTGTCCGGGGTAAGCGGACTGGCCTGACCATACGCCAACCGGGTCCTCGGCTGCGTCGGAAAGGTTAACGTAATAAACACCTGCCGGTAGGGGAGTTTCGAATTCAAAGCCTACGAAGGAGTTGTCTTCGAAGTTCTCAACTACATCAGGTCCATAGAGAGGATCTGCGGCAACGGTTGTCTCATAGTCAGTATCCCATTTCCAGAGAGTTACTGTGAGTGAACCGAGGTCATTGCTCCAGCTGGGGCAGATAAATCCGACTCTGTTTGTATCACCGACTGTGGAGATAACAGAACCGAGATTATCGATGGTGTTAAGCATCTGGATAGCCATTCCCGTTGTAGGCGGGTTATAGTTACCGTTATTGTCTTCCTGCAGTCCCGCATTGGCCGGAATCACCATCATGGCGGCGACCAGAGCGATTGCAGCTATAAGTGACAAAATCTTTTTCATAAAATACCTCCGGGGAATTTATAAAATGTGTGTGTATTATAATTTGCACGCAGTCCAAAGTCAAACAATATTTGTGAAAGCTGACTTTCGGGCGGTCATTTTGACATATTTCTCAGATATTCTCCTATTTTTTTAAGATCTTCGATATATATATATTCGTTAGAAGGATTGTAAATCAGGCTTGCCGGATGAAATACAGGGCAAAGGTAAGTATCCTTAAAACCCGGCAGTTTTACAAATTCTCCGCGGCACTCGCCAACGGTTTTCACTTTTTCACCGGGAAAGAACCCTGCACACAAAGCTCTCAAAGGAGTGTTTCCAAGTGTAACTATAAGCCTCGGATTAAGTATTAGCAGTTCCTCTTTAAGATAAGAGGATGCAAGTAAAATCTCCTTTGAAGAAGCAGGCCTGTTGGACAGGGACTTGTTCTCGCAGACAGGAATCATTGAAGGAAGAGAACCGGCCCTTTGTCTTGCAAGCCTGTATTTTATTGTGTTGGTGATGAAAAGATCTGACCTTTCGCAAGAAGTATAATATAGAAGACGGTTTAATATGCTCCCCGCCTTACCTGAAAAGGGTTTTCCCGTCTCAACTTCGTCCTTTCCCGGAGCCTCTCCAATTAAAACCATATCGGATGATACATCGCCGCAGCCCCAGACAAAGCCGGGTGTAAACATATCGTTATCAGAAAGAAAAGATGAGGCGGCAGCCATATAACCGCTGTATACCGCCTCGAGATTTTTGATTTTTGATTCGTTTCCGGTGAGATTTTCAGTCATATTTTTAATCAACTTTATTTTTAAGGTCTTTAATTGCTTTTGCCACTTCTTTCAGGTCGTAATAGAAATCAATCTTCTTTGATTCGTCGCGAAGAAGAGCTGCGGGGTGGTAAGTTGCGGTAAAAAGAGTATCGCCCTTGGTAAACCATTGACCTCTTACTGCGGTGATTCTTGCGTCTCTTGATATGAGAGCTCTTGCTGCAACAGATCCGAGCGCAACAACAATTTTAGGTCTTAAAAGGACAAACTGAGCCCGAAGGAGGGGCAGGCATGCATTGCATTCATCCTCCGAGGGCTCCCGGTTTTCGGGGGGACGGCATTTGACTACATTGGCGATATAGTAATCATCTTCGGAAAACTCCAATGCCTGAAGAGCAAGGTCAAAGAGGCGCCCTGCCTGGCCCACAAAAGGAAGTCCCCGTCTGTCCTCGTTCTCACCGGGGCCTTCGCCCACAAAGAGAATACGGCCGGTGTTTTTGCTTCCTCGCCCTATCACAACACTGTTTCTTGTGGCGGAGAGACCGCAGCTTGTGCATTTCTGCGCCTTGGCTTCAAATTCTTCCCAGTTCATAGCCTCAAAATTAAAAACAGGCCGCCGCAGGACTTTCTTTGCAAAAGTTTCAAAGCGGCGGCGTTAAATCGGAATGTTATCTTACGGAACCGACGGTTCTCGGGAACAGTGTGATATCCCTGATATTGGACATTCCGGTGATATACATAAGTATGCGTTCAAAGCCGAGACCGAATCCGCTGTGGGGAACACTGCCAAACTTTCTCAGATCAAGATAATCACTGTAGTCATCAAGCTTCATGCCCCGCTTTTCCATTGCCGATATGAGTTTGTCGTAGTCAGCTTCGCGCTCGCTGCAGCCGATGATCTCGCCAACGCCGGGAACAAGAAGGTCCGTGGCTGCTACGGTCTTGCCATCCGGATTCTGCTTCATGTAGAACGCCTTAATATCCTTAGGATAGTTTATGACAAACACAGGCTTGTTAAACACTTCCTCGGTGATGTAGCGCTCGTGCTCCGTCTGGAGGTCGCAGCCCCAGTCGCAGGGGTAGTTGAACTGACGGCCGGAGTTTTTGAGTATTTCAACCGCTTTTGTATACTCCAAAATCTCAAACTTGTGAGAGATGATGGTCTTGAGCTTTTCAATCAGGCCTTTTTCAAAGTGCTCGTCAAAGAATGCAAGTTCGTTGGGGCACTTTTCAAGGACATCCGAGATTATAGTTTTGATCATATCTTCAGCTATCTCGATAATGTCGGGAAGCTCGGCAAATGCCACCTCGGGCTCGATGTGCCAGAACTCGGCGAGGTGCCTTGGCGTGTTGCTGTTCTCGGCTCTGAAGCTGGGTCCGAAGGTGTAAATCTTTCCGAAGGCCATGGCCGCAACTTCGCCCTCAAGCTGTCCGGAAACCGAAAGGCCGGCCTTTTTGCCGAAGAAATCATTGGCGTAATACTCCTCTTCAGTCTTGCAGCCGTGATCGAAAGGCTGGGTTGTAACTCTGAAAACCTCACCGGCGCCCTCTGCATCGCTTCCGGTGATAATCGGAGTGTTAACGTAAACATAGCCTCTTGACTGGAAATAGTTGTGTATAGCGCTGGCAAGAACTGATCTCACTCTGAAAACAGCGTTAAACGTGTTGGTTCTGACCCTGAGATGGGGCATCGTTCTCAAGAATTCAAGAGTGTGTCTTTTCTTCTGAAGCGGGTAATCCGCAGGCGCCTCGCCCAGCACTTCGATGTTATTTGCGTTTATCTCGACGCCGTTATTCGGATTTTCGCAAATAACGCCAATGACCTTAACAGAACTCCCGAGCTTCATGGCGGCGTCGTAGTCTTTGATTTTCTCCTTGTCGATAACGACCTGGAGGTGCTTCAAAGTAGTACCGTCATTGATTTCAAGGAAAGAAACGTTTTTTGAATCTCTTGAGGTTCTGACCCAGCCGCAAACAGTTACTTCGCGGCCGATGTATGACTTGTCGCCGAAGATATCTCTAACATCAATGTGTTTCATAAGAAAAGTTCCTTTCAGATTGCTAAAGGACAGGAAACTTATGTTTCGCTGTCCGTTAAGGCATTTTAACACTTTTAATCTTTATATAAAAGCGTTTTTTGAAAGATTGAAGCTTTGTGAATCAATGTTTGAACACAGCGGTTCTTGAATGAAAAGGCGCAAGATTATATAATTTTACCGAGATTTAAAAACAAGGTGAAATACCATGATTTCATATGAAAACCTTTTCAAACACGCCAAGGTAAAAGACCGCATCATTCCCTCATCGCCCTTCCATGTAAAATTCGGAGGCATGCTTGACTGCGCATTCAAAAGTATAACCGATGGGCTTTTTCTTAAGCTTGACGAAGACGCCCTTGTAAGCTGGTTTAAAGACCGTTCGGATCCTTTTGCGGCCGGTGAATTCTTCGGAAAAATACTGAGAAGCGCCGCAAACATATGCGCATATACCGGGGACAAAAGGCTTAAGGCAAAAATAGATAGCATGATTCGGAAGCTTCTTCTCACAAAGGATCAGGACGGATGCATAAGCACTGTTAAAAGAGAGTTTCAGCCTGTGGGTTCAAACGGATCGGATCTTTGGGAGAGGAAATATGTTCTTTTGGGGCTTTTTGAATATTTCGAAAACTTCGGGCCCACACTCGATAAAGAAAACGACATATATGATGCGATGATCGCCCTTGCGGAGTATACTGCGGGACAGATTGGCGATGAGCCGGGAAAGACAAACATATCCGAAACAGGATGGGCCTTTTGCGGCATAGAATCCTCTTCCATTCTGGAGCCGGTGATGAAGCTTTATCTCGTGAGCGGAAACGAAAAGCTCCTTAAGTTCGGCGAGTATATCGTAAATTCCGGATGCTGCTCCCGTGAAAACATATTTGAGGCAGCACTTTCCTGCAAAAGTCCCTTTAAGATAGGCTCCAACGGTAACCCAAAAGAGAGCATCGCCAAGGCATACGAGATGATGAGCTGCTTTGAAGGGCTTCTCGACTTCTACAGGGCCACAGGATATTCGAAACATCTTAAAGCTGCCGAAAACCTCATCGCAAAAATCAACGAAGAGGAAATCACGCTTCTGGGTTCCGGAGGAGGAGACGCCCCTTACAACCTTGGGCCGGGAAAAGGCGAGCAGTGGAACAGAACAAGATACGAGATCCTCAATCCGGATATGGATCTTGCCATGGAAACCTGCGTCACGGTCACATATATGAAGCTTCTTTACAAAGCTTATCTCGTCACGGGCAACATTTCCTACATCGCCAAGGCTGAGATTTCGCTTTACAACGCCCTGCTCGGCGCCCTTTCTCTTGACGGAAGCTATTTTGAATATTTTCCCAAGTTCAACGGGACGCGAAGAGTGTTTGACAATTTTTCCTACAAAGTGGGAGATATGAATCTATCCTGCTGCACCGCCAACGGCCCAATGGGATTTGCAATAGTGCCAAAGCTTGCTGTTGTAAAGGACTCATCTTCGGCAAATACCTACTGCATAAATCTATACACGCAAATGAGTTATGATGACGGCGCTTTTTCCTTTGTCATGAAAACACTTTATCCCGAAAACGGAAGCGCAGAGATAGAGGTTTCAAAAGCACCCGCCAATGGAATCTGTTTGAAATTACGGATACCTGAATTTACAGACAGCTATGAAGTGAAAAAGAACGGGAAGAAAGCAGACTTTTCTTATGAAAACAAGGAATGCTGCACCTTATTAGCTCGTGTGAATAAAGGAGACCGTATGGGCCTTAAACTGTCATACGGTATAAAAGTGCAAAAATCGCTCCCGTCTATAAATCCGCTGACACCCGTGAAATACTTTCTTACATACGGGCCATGCGTTCTCACTCTTGACGAATCTTTCTATAAACAAGATCTCGAAAACGCTGTCATACCGGAAGAGGCGGGAGAATTTGAAATTATATCAGGAGGGGCCGAAAACCTCAAAAACAAACCTTTCAGAATCGTTTTTGACGGCAAGGAGTTTATTCCTTACTTTGCTGCGGGAAGGATTGGCGGCAAAGAGACCGCATTCATAAGTTGTTATGATATAAGATAGGTTTTAAGGTTTATTTTTCTTTTTGACCGAAAAACCGAAGTCGCCGATTTTTCTTCCTGTAGCGCGGTATTCTCCGTGGAGATAGGCAAGAAGGTCGGCTTTTTTAAGGTCAACCCGCCCTTTTTCATCAACCAGATCGCTGTCCACTGAAACGCCGACGATTTCAGCCAGAAACATGTCATGGGAGCCCAGCTTTTTAACTTCGGTAACTTTGCATTCCAGATTGACGGGGCAGTCGGATATAACGGGGCAGTCGGACAGCTTCTCGGCCTTTGTTTTGGTAAATCCGCAGATTTTAAACTTATCGCCCTTAAGCCCTGTTTTCATGCCGCAGAGATCCACCCTTCTTGCAAGTGAGCTTGAGGGAAGATTTATAACAAATTCGCCCTTTTCCTGAAGGAGCTTGTGGGAGTAGCGCTCGGGTCTTACCGAGATATATGTCATTGGCGGTTTCGAGTTTATGATGCCGGTCCATGCGACAGTAATGATGTTGGGCTTTTCGAAGGTGCCGAGGCTGACCAAGGCAGGCGGAAGCGGACCCATAAGAGTTCCGGGATTCAGTTTTGTCTTTTCGTTCATTGCCATACTTGAAAGCTCCTTAATCCATACTGTCGCAGCTGCGACTCAATTGATTTTACATTCTTTTATGAGTATAATCAATCGGGAGTGATTTTATGGGGAAAGTTTCAAAAATCATATACAGATATCTCATAATTACCTTGGCGGCTGCTCTCATGGCATCCTCGACCTACATATTAGTCATACCCAACGACTTTGCGCCTTCCGGAATCAGCGGTATCTGCGTAATGGTGCAGTATCTGTTCAAATTCTCCATAGGATACCTGAACGTAATCATCAACCTCCCGCTTTGCATAATTGCATTTATAATGGGCTACAGAAGGTTCGCCGTAAGGTCCTACTATTTTTGCCTGGTTTATTCCGGACTTTACGTTCTCATTCAGAATATCAATCCCACATTTCTGCAATACGACGCCAACGGTCAGGACACAATGCTCCCTGTCCTCATTGCCGGCATCATTTCGGGCCTTGTGACTGTTATGTGCTATGAGAGTCTGGGGTCACAGTGCGGAACTGATATAATTTCAAAGATACTTTCGGAGAAAAAGCCGGAATTCAACTTCTTCTTCGCAAGTTTTATAATAAACAGTGTGGTGGCATTGGCGTCACTCTTCGTGTACGCCTTTGACGAAAACCTTGTGTTTAACGCTTCAAACCTTAACAACTACAAACCTGTGGCACTTTGCGTGCTTTACTGCCTGTCAGACTCACTGCTTGCTGATGTGATTTGGAAGAACGGAAAAGAAGCGTCAGAGTTCATTGTCATTACAAGCTCGCCGGATCAGATTATCGAGCAGATAATGAAAATCACCCACCACACGGGCACAATACTTGACGGCCAGGGAGTTTATTCAGGAGATGACAAGACCGTTCTGATTTTTGTCGTCAATAAATTCCAGGTGCCGCAGATTAAAAGGCTTTTGAAACGGTATCCCGATACTTTCTCCTACATTGCGACGGTTAACGAGACAGTCGGTTATTTTGACTCGAGGAGAGTAAAGGGAGCCGAAAAAAAGATAGAAAAGATGTCAAAGGAGAAATACTAAAATGTCTTATTGTACAAAATGCGGTGCAAGCCTCAATGACGGCGATGTATTCTGCAGAAACTGCGGAAACATGGTGAAAAACATTGCCGGAGCCAATCAAAATGCGGTGCCGGCAACCCCGGTTCAGCCTGCAGTGAGCAACACAATTCCGAATGTTTCATATAATCAAGGCTCAAATGCACTGACTGAAGAAGAACAGAACATTATAAACAGAATCGCTTCGAATCTCAGGCGTGAAAGGATAGCATACATAATCTGTTCCGCAGTGGGAATGTCAATTATGATATTTTACTTTATTTTTCTAAGAGGCGTATTTAATATGTTCTTCTCCAATTATTACACTCCCTTCGGAGTTTTCGGGTACTTAATGGGCCTCTATACAATAGTTCTGGGAATCCTTATTCTCCCGGTATTTATAGTTGGATTTGCAGCTGCGGGAAGAATAGGATTCTATACAAGCAGAATCAGGACCAATGTGGCACCGGCAAGAAAAAGATGCGGCTCCGTCGGCATGATCATTTTCAGCGCTCTTTTTAACAATATCGCCATGATATTTGTCATAATCAACTTTATCTACGTAAAGAGAAACGCCAAGAAGCTTGACGAAATAGAATATAAGCAGATGCAGTCACATATTCCATACTGAAACTGGAATTTAAGCTTAATACAAACGCCAAGGCCGCCCATTCGGGCGGCCTTGTTTCACATTGTACTAATAAATCCTGGATTTATTATTTCATTGCCTCTTCAACAGCAACTGCGCAGGCAACTGTCATACCAACCATCGGGTTGTTTCCGGCGCCGATGAGACCCATCATCTCAACGTGAGCCGGAACGGAAGAAGAACCTGCGAACTGAGCGTCGGAGTGCATTCTTCCCATGGTATCGGTCATACCGTAGGAGGAAGGACCTGCAGCCATGTTGTCGGGGTGGAGAGTTCTGCCCGTACCGCCGCCGGAAGCAACTGAGAAGTACTTGACACCGTTTTCAACGCACCACTTCTTGTATGTGCCTGCAACGGGGTGCTGGAACCTTGTGGGGTTTGTGGAGTTTCCTGTGATGGATACGCCAACGTTCTCCATCTTCATGATGGCAACACCCTCGGGAACATTGTCGGCACCGTAGCATCTAACGGCAGCTCTGGGTCCCTTGGAGTAAGCAGTCTCCTTGACTATTGAAACAGTCTCTGTGTAAGGATCGAACGCGGTCTGAACATAAGTGAAACCGTTAATTCTTGAAATGATCATTGCAGCGTCTTTTCCGAGACCGTTGAGGATAACTCTCAGGGGTTTGATACGGACCTTGTTTGCATTGAGAGCAATCTTGATGGCGCCCTCAGCGGCAGCAAAAGATTCGTGACCGGCGAGAAAGCAGAAGCACTCAGTTTCTTCGGAGAGAAGCATCTTGCCGAGGTTTCCGTGGCCGAGACCAACTTTTCTGTTCTCTGCAACAGAGCCGGGGATGCAGAAGGACTGGAGACCTTCACCGATAGCCGCAGCGGCATCGGCAGCCTTAACGCACCCTTTTTTAATGGCGATAGCGCAACCTACCGTGTAAGCCCAGACTGCGTTTTCAAAGCAGATAGGCTGTGTGGATCTGACGATGTTGTCGCAGTCAATGCCCTTGGCGAGTGTGATTTCTTTGCACTCATCGATGGAGTTAATGCCGTACTTTTTAAGAGTTTCGAGAATCTTAGCTTCTCTTCTCTCATATCCTTCAAAATTTGCCATAGCTTTCACTCCTCCCTATCATTCCTTGCGCGGGTCAATGTACTTGACTGCTTCGGCAAAGCGGCCGTATGTGCCTTTTGCCTTCTCGTAAGCTTCGTTGGGCTCCATTCCTTTTTTGATGAAGTCTGTCATCTTACCGAGAGAAACGAATTCATAGCCGATAACCTGGTCATCTTCGTCAAGAGCCATTCTTGTGCAATAACCTTCGGTCATCTCGAGGTAGCGAACGCCCTTGGCCTTGGTTCCGTACATTGTACCGACCATGGAGCGCTGACCCTTGCCAAGGTCTTCCATGCCTGCGCCGATTACAAGGCCGCCCTCAGAGAAAGCGGACTGTGTTCTTCCGTAAACGATCTGAAGGAAGAGCTCGCGCATTGCGGTGTTGATAGCGTCGCATACAAGGTCTGTGTTGAGAGCCTCAAGGATTGTCTTTCCGGGAAGAATCTCGGCAGCCATTGCTGCAGAATGTGTCATACCGGAGCAGCCGATTGTTTCAACAAGAGCCTCTTCGATAACGCCTTCTTTAACGTTAAGAGAGAGCTTGCAGGCGCCCTGCTGAGGTGCGCACCAGCCCACGCCGTGTGTATAACCGGAAATATCGCCAATCTGTTTAGCCTGAATCCACTTGCCCTCTTCCGGAAGCGGCGCCGGTCCGTGATCGGGACCTTTGGCTACGCAGCACATAGCTTCGACATCCTTAGAATAAACGATTTCACTCATAAGTCTAATTCTCCTTTGCAAAAATGCGCAATGTCTCTTTGCGCAATCTCGTATTATATAAAATCATGCTTTTGTTTTCAATGATTTTATGTTGCCGGCAATGTATTTAAGAACCGTTAAATCTTCCTTAAATACCGATAGTATTGACGTGCACGGCCCCGACTTGCTTAAGCCGGCGATTTCGGGGCTATTTTTTCGTGCGCAAACCCGACGATGTACGAAGGTACTTCGAGCGGTTTGTTCGGTTATCTTTTGCGACTTGCGTAAAGAGCCAAAAATCTCGATTTTTGAGCTATTTTTGCGTGCGCGACCCCGAAGATGTATGTATATACTTCGAGAGGGGAGCTCGCGCAAAGCAAGTCGCAAGCAATCGTCGTCAGACACCTAGTGTGCTTTCAGAAGCACCAGTAGTTATTGTTAGTTTATTTTGCGACTTGCGTAAAGAGCCAAAAATCTCACTCAAGTATGTTGCTGGTGATAAAGTCAACGCCTAGAGCTTTCAGCTTTTCGGCATCGTTAAGATTGTCGCAGGTCCAGGCATTGACCTCAAGACCGCCCTCCCTGAACTTTTCCATGTATTCCGGATGTGAAAGGAGTGTCGGATAATGAATGTCAACGTCAATCCTGTTATCAACGAGCAGCTTTATCATATCGGAAGAAAGCTCCCCGCAAAGAAACTGAAGTTTCTGGGTCTTAGGCGTCAAGCTTCGGAGAGTAAGAAGATTCTCAATGTAAAACGAAATAAATATCACATTGTCAAGATAATCTCTTTCCGATATGGTGTGAACTGTCTCCACCAGCATTGCCTTTTCAAAAGGATTCTTTATCTCAAGAACGCAGACTTTTCCGTATCTTTTGCAAATCTTGATATAATCGTCAAGGCTAATGAGCCTTATGTCGTTTCTTTCAGCCCCGTCCTCACGGTCTTTAAGCTTAATGTCCTGAAGGACGTTCATTGGCGTCTTCTCAACATTTAAATCGGTGTTGGAAATTCTTGCCGTGGAGTCGTCGTGAATAATCACAAGTTTACCGTCGGAGGTTGCGTGAACGTCGGTCTCAATTCCGAAATATGACCTGTTGCCCGCAGCCACAAAAGAAAGAGCCGTGTTTTCAGTTTCGATTCCGGAGAGACCTCTGTGGGCCACCATCCTGATATTACCCTTTTGAAACTTTAAAGTGTCCTGCATAACAATACTCCAAAAGATTTATTCATTTTCCGAAGGCTTCTCAGTCTCTGAATTTGCATTTATGGATTCGGAAGCCTGCGTTTGAGTCTCAGGCGTTTGAGCGGTTCCGTCCTTTTCCTGAATCTCTTTTTCCCTGATAACAACCTTTTCCACCTTGGGAAGATCTTTTATACTCTCAACGCCAAGGGCCTGGAGGAACTTTGTGGTGGTGCCGTAAAGAATAGGCCTTCCCGGGGAATCCGACCTACCGCACTCCTCCACAAGACCTTTTTCTATAAGCCTTACAAGGACGCCGTCGCTGTTGATTCCGCGGACAAATTCGATACCGGCTCTGGTTACGGGCTGGTTGTAGCACACAACCGCCAATGTCTCCATAGCGGCTCTTGATAGGCCGGAGCCTGTGTTTCTTTCAAAAAAGGGCCTCAGATTCTCGCCAAGCTCAGGTCTTGTGCAAAACAGGTAGGACTTGTCGATTTTACGGAGAATTATTCCGCCGCAGCGCCGCTGATAGCGCTCAACAAGACCGTCCATGACTTTGTATGCCTCTTTTTTGTCAGAATTTATTGCAATGGCTATACTGTCAATCTTTACGGGCTCGCCGGAGGCAAACACAAGAGCCTCGGCAATGGCCTCCTGCTCTGAAAGCCTCTCCTTGGCGTTTAAAGCGGCTTCATTTTCAAGACTCTCCGCAAACTTGAGAGCCTCCTCACCCGAAAGAGTGTACGTTTCATTTTCGGTTATATTTTCATCAGTTCCGGAAACCGGTTCCAAATCCCTGTCAGTCTCCCCACTCATTGTAGTCCTCCATATTGATGTCAAGGTTGTCAAGATCCCTGTGCTTCTTCCTTATGGTTATATCGCCAAAGACCTCCTGCTGTTCAAGCTTTACCGCATCAAGTTTACCAAGTTCCAAAAGTGCGAGAAAGCCCGTCACAATCTCAGGAACGGAATTCTGCTTCAGATTGAAAAGCTCTGAGAATTTAACCTTGTTCCGCTGCTTGATTTCGTCAACGATCTTAGATATCTTTTCTTTGATGGAAACCTTCTCGATTTTGAGAATAACATCCATTTTCTCTTTGTTGTCCCGGTTTAAGGACTCAAAACGCATCCTGGCCCTGTCGTAACCGGCTATAAGAGCGTCGGGGCTGAGTTCAATAGACTCCTCAATTTTCGGGAAATCGATAACTTCACGGCCGCGGCACAAAGAATCCTGCCAGAAAATATATGACTCGTTCATGCTTTCTGCGGCCAGTTTGTATCTCTCGTAAATCTTGACGTGTTCCGCAAGCTCCGCCTCAGTCATCTCCTCGGCCTCTTCATTTTCAGGCTTCGGTATGAGACGTTTGGTTTTGAGATATATGAGCCTTGCGGCCATCACAATATACTCGCTGGCAATGTCAACGTTAAATCCGCCCGCTTTGAAAACGATGTCGATGTAGACATCGGTGACGGCGCTGATGGAAATCTCTGTGATCTCAATGTTCCTGTTTTTAATGAGACTTAAAAGAAGGTCAAAGGGGCCTTCAAAACTCTCAAGCTTTAAAAGAACATCGCCGGCGCCAAGTTCATCCCTGCTTTCATCGGAAGAAATATCCTCCGGGTTGATTGCCCCGGAATTCATTGGCGACATATCTTCATCGGTATTTGATTGGGAAGCAAATTCGTTATCCAATCCGTTTACACTCCAAAATATTATTCTGTGACTATTTCGTAAGGCTCGTAGCCTTCTTCTTTTATGACCTCGAAAATCTTCCCGGCATCAAGTTTTTCCGCCGAAACGATTACGGTCTCGCCTTTTTCAAAGCTTGACTCGCAGGAAACAACATCAAAAGCGTTTTTAATCGCGTTGTTGACGTGTCTTTCGCAATTTCCGCACATCATACCTTTTACCTTGATTTTTGCGGTAAACATGGTTTGTTCTCCTTTATCCTCGCAAATGTCGCACCTTGGCGTATCGCTTCCGGCTCCGTCGTTTTTACCGGAGTCCATTATATCACAAACACCGCCGGAAATAGAACAGGAGACATCTGTTTTTTCGGTTTTTCCGAAGCATCTGTTTTCCGAGGCCAGAAGCCTCAAAGAATTGGTTACAACAAGTATTGATGAAACGCTCATGGCAACAGAAGCGAAAGCGGGAGACAGTACAAAAGAGCTGTTTATGAGGCTGAAAAGGCCTGCTGCAAGAGGAATCCCGATAATATTGTATCCGAAGGCCCAGAACAGGTTCTCGTATATTATGCGAAGGGTTTTTCTTGAAAGCTTTACGGTACCGGAAACCTGTCTTAGGCTTGTACCTGTGATTACAACGTCGGCGGATTCTATGGCAATATCCGTACCTCTGCCTATTGCTATGCCCACGTCTGCGGCAGTGAGAGCAGGAGCGTCGTTGATGCCGTCGCCCACCATAGCAATTTTTGTTTTAGCGCCTGCTTTGACATCGCCAATGATACCGGCTTTCTCGTCCGGCATAAGTCCCGCCCTGTATGAGTCAATACCTACGGAACCGGCAATGGCCTTGGCGGCGTTTTCATTGTCACCCGTCAGCATCATTGTTGAAACATGCATTTCCCTAAGAGTGTCCATGCAGTCTTTGGCGTCATCCACGAGCACATCGGAAATCATAATACCGCCAATGTACCTTCTGTCCAAAGAAACATAAACTACGCTGCCCGCAAAGTTATCCGAAGACAAATCAATGTCCGGAACTTCAGCCGGAATGAAACCGGGTTTTCCGCAATAAACCGTTGAACCGTCATCAAGCTTAACAGAAGCTCCCTTGCCGGGGATAAATTCTCGCAAATAACCGTCGTTTGAACTCTTAAAACCGTAAAGCTCCTCAGCCCTTAATACTATCGCTTTTGCGATGGGATGGGTGCCGCCAAGCTCGCAAACAGCTGCAAGCTTTAAAAGCTCTTCTTCGGTGGCGTCAGAAGCGGGTACGGCTTTTAATACTCTCATGTTGCCC
>CACZNV010000002.1 GCA_902782645.1 uncultured Ruminococcus sp.
AGCCCTACCTCCAGAAGATGTTCGACTACGCGAAAAAGTTTGCGCTCTACAAGAATCCGGATGGCGATCCCTACACCACAATGCTCGACTCCTTCGAAAAAGGGCTGACCGTGGAGACCTGCGACAAATTCTTTGGCGACCTTAAGAAGAGACTTGTGCCCATCGCCAAGGCGGCCGCCGCAAGGAGCGCCTCAATAGACGATTCGAAGATCAACGAAAAGTTCGCAGTGGAAAAACAGCGCAGGCTTTCGGACTACCTGATGGACGTTATAGGACTTGACAAGGAGCGCTGCATCCTTGGCGAGACCGAACACCCCTTTACGGAGGGTTTCTCAAAATACGACGTCAGAATCACCACCCACTACTACGAGAACATGTTCGCCGCTTCGATGTACTCGGTCATCCACGAGGGGGGACATGCGCTATACGAGCTGGGCACCGCAGACGAGCTGGCCTTCACTATGCTCGGCAGCGGCGTCTCCATGGCGATCCACGAGAGCCAGTCCCGTTTTTATGAAAACATCATAGGCAGGTCCGAGGCGTTTTGCGAGCTTGTTTTGCCGAAAATAAAGGAAATTTTCGCGCCTCAGCTGAAAGACGTCTCAGCCCGTGAGTTCTACAAAATGATCACCAAAGTCCAGCCCTCTCTCATCAGAACGGAGGCGGACGAGGTCACATACTGCCTGCACATCATGGTGCGCTATGAGCTTGAAAAGAAAATGATTTCCGGTGAAATAACCGCCGCGGATCTGCCCTCGGAGTGGAAGCGCCTGTACAAGGAATACCTTGGCGTCGACGTTCCGAACGACCGGGAGGGCGTTCTCCAGGACATGCACTGGTCCGACGGAAATATTGGCTATTTCCCATCCTACGCCATCGGTTCGGCCTACGGCGCCCAGTATCTCAGACTGATGCAGAAAGAGTTTGACGTCTGGGATGAGGTCAGAAAAGGCAATATCAAAAGGATCAGTTCGTGGCTGGAAGAAAAGATTTGGCGCCACGGCAAGATGATCGATCCTTGTCAGCTCTTCGAGAGTATTTGCGGAAAACTTGACGCCAATGTTTTCGCCGACTACCTGGAAGAAAAATACAATGACGGAGATAAGCGTTCTTAAAGACGAATATGCCGCAATCCTCAGTGAGTGCGGCCTTGCGGGAGAACCCCTGGTTTTTGCTCTTTCGGACCTGACTTTGGATGCAGTACCGGGGGTTGCTCTTTTATGCGCAGACAATGAGGGCATCCTTGCCGTCTCCGGCACCTTTTCCGTCGAAAGGGCGGACGACGGTGTGAAGGCGCCCGGGAGGGCTTTTCACGCTCAGTCCGTCGTCAGGGTTTCCTTCAATGATTTCGATTCCCTCAGGCTTGAGGAACTGATCTCCACCGGCAGAATCGTCGCCTCGTCGGAAAAAGGCGATCGGGTGCTGGCAATGTGCACCTTTGCGGCAAGAAACGATATGCTTCTTTTCGTTAAGTACTGCACGAAAATAAAAGAGGGCACCTACCGGGGAGGGGAGGAGTCCGACTTCTCACCGGACCTTTTCTGCCCGACCTGCGGAAGAAGGTATTCAAATCCCGCATCAAAGGTCTGCCTCTACTGCAGAAGCGGAGCCGGAATCGTTAAACGCTTTATTTTATTTGCAAAAAAATACAGGTGGAGAATCGCCGCGATGCTGGGACTGCTGCTCCTTGCCAGCGGCATTGGCGTCATCACCCCGATATTCTCCTCCACGTTTTTCTACGACCATGTTCTGAAGGAAGGGGACCGCTTTTACGGCAAGGTGCTCCTTGTGGTCCTGATAGTGGCGGGCGTGGAAATCGCCCAGATAATTGTCAATATGATATCCCGGATCATCACTGCGAAGACCACCGGCTACCTTGTGTATGATCTGAAAGTCACCATATTCGAGGCCATGAAGAAGCTTTCCCTTGACTTTTTCACCGGAAGGCAGACCGGCGGCCTCATGACCCAGATAAACGAGGACTCGGAGAGCATACACTGGTTTTTCGTGGAAGGGCTGTCGTATTACATTGTCAACGTGGCGCAGATCATAGTCATATCCGTCGTCATGTTCTCGATGCAGCCTGTCCTCGCGGCGGTCTGCGTTGCCGTGCTCCCGCTCTTCTTCCTTCTGGCGCTGGGAACCCTGAGGCGTCAGCACCACCTCCATTTCAAGAGGCACGCGGCCGCCAGGCGTTTCAACGGAAGGCTCACGGACTCTATGGGGGCAATCAAAGTCACCAAGGCCTTTGCGATGGAAAAGCAGGAGACCGTAAGATTTTCGGAAGTCACGGAGGAACTGGCCGCAAGCTCCAAAAAGATCATTATATTCAGAGAAATAGCGCCTCCCGGTCTCAGACTCGTGATGTACCTCTCCACTGTGCTCGTGTGGCTCGTAGGCGGCTGGCTCACCATAAAAGGGAACATGACATACGGCTTCTTCGCGGCTTTTCTGGCCTATTGCGGCAGGCTGACATCGCCGCTTTATTCCCTTGCCGATATGATGGATTCCTTCGCGGATTTTTCAAACGCTCTTCACAGGCTCTTTGAGATCTACGACGCGGACCCCTCCGTGAAAGAGAGCGGAAAGCCATCGGAGAAAAGCGCCGTCAAAGGCGAAATCGAGTTCAAAAGCGTCTGTTTCTCCTACGAAAAGAACCGCAGGATCATCGACAACGTGTCCTTCAGAGTCCCTGCGGGAGGCGCCCTCGGCATTGTCGGCCACTCGGGAGCCGGCAAGAGCACCATCGCCAATCTGCTCCTCAGGCTCTACGACCCCGAGTCAGGCAGCATACTGATCGACGGCGTTGACATCAGGGACATGAGTCTCAAAGTGCTTCGGGACAACATCGCAATAGTGTCCCAGGAGACCTACATTTTCGAGGGCACAATCTTCGACAACATCGCCTACGCAAAGCCGGAGGCCACAAGGGAGGAGGTCGTGGAGGCGGCGAGGCTTGCCGGCGCCCATGAGTTTATAGTCAAACTGGAGGAGGCCTATCAGACGAAGGTTGGCATTGGCGGCAAGAATCTTTCGGGAGGAGAGCGCCAGCGCATCTCTATCGCCCGGGCAATTCTGAAGAAGCCGGCAATCCTTGTTCTTGACGAGGCCACCGCCAGCATGGACACCAAAACCGAGCGCATGATCCAGCTTTCCCTTGATGCGCTCTCCGAAAACCGCACGACGATAACCATTGCCCACAGGCTTTCCACCCTGAGCGGCGTTGACAATATAATTGTAATTGAGAACGGAAGGCTCTGCGAAGAGGGCACTTCCGCACAGCTCCTGACCCGGGACGGCATCTACAAACGCCTCTACATGCTTCAGATTGAAGCCATGAGAAACATTATAGAAGAGGACAACGAAGGCCACAGCGCGGAACTGGGCAAGCCCTACGAAAAAAAGAAATGACGGAGGAAAACCATGTCTTTGGAAGGAATTCAGACTGACAACGCCAATGCTGCTGCACCCGAATACGGCGGCTCAGGCCTGTTCGACCGGGAGGCGCTTATGGCGACAAGAGTGCGCTACCTGACGCCGGAAAACTCCGCTTTTTCAGACGGCGGCGGCTGCCTCATGCTCCGGGACAGGGAAACGGGGGAGGAGAAAAGGGTGATTCTTCACCTGCTGTTCCCCTACAACACAAAGACAGAGCTTGTGAGCGTGCTCAGCCCCGACAAGGAAGAGGTGGGCATGATCAGGGACATTGGCGTGTTCCCGGAGGAGAGCCTTGCCGCCATAGAAAAAGAGATCGGCCGCAGGCACTTTGTGAGAAGGATCACGCAAATACTGAAAATAAAGGACAAAAACGGCATAACCGCCTGGAGAGTTGTTCTCGAAGGCGGGGAGGAGGCGGAATTTGTCCTGAAGGATACTTACGGAAGCATTTTCAAAGCGTCCGACACAAGGCTGCTCATCACGGACGTTGACGGAAACAGGTTTGAAATTGAAGACGTGGAAAAGCTGAACAAGGCGGGAAAAAGAAAAATCGAGCTTTACCTTTGAACGGGGGAAGCTTAAACATGAGGTGCTGCTATGCCGGGACCCGCAGGTCCGGGAGGACCGGGAAGACCCTTTAAACCCGATGTCGGTAAAAAGGGAAAACCGAATAAAGCCGAACTTAAGCGGATCCGCGAGTTTGAGGCAAGGCTGGAGGCTTTGAAAAAAAGTCTGCCGGAGCTGAAAGAACCCGCCGCATCGGGGGCCTTTGACGTTGACCTTGAGGGCAGAACCTGCAAGGGCTTGCTTGTCTGCGCCTCCGACGGCACCGTAATAACCTCTGTCGAACGTTCAGAGGGTGAAAATGAAGTCAGGACGTTTCCTGCGGAAAACATTGAATCCGCGGAGCTCAAAAAGGATTTCGGCATCCTGACGGCGGAGCTTGTACTGAAAACCGGCGAGGTCATTGCTCTCTGCCACCTGACGCCGGGCATGTCCCAGGAAATCATTCCCGTGATAAAAAGCATATCGGACGTTGCGGCCGGAAATGCTGACAGACGCAAAGAAATGCCGCCGGAAGCCGGTATGACGGCTCAGGGCCGGGGACGCCTTGAAAAGAGAAAAGTGCTCAAAAAGATGCTGGGACTTGCGACTCCTCACTGGAAAGGCATCGCTTTCGTGGCGTTTACCGCTTTCGTGATCCTTGGCGTCAACATGCTGCCGCCCTACATCAACAAGGTGCTCGTTGACGATTTCGTCAAAAACGAAACCGCATCAGGCCTTGCTCTCAGCGAACCCGCCAAGGTTTTTGTTCCGTTTGCTCTTACGATCCTTGCGCTGATCGGCGTAAAAATCGGGGCGGTGCTTATCAACTTCCTGAAGAGCTACGTGACTATGCGGGTGGGTCTTTCCACCGTTGTCGACATCAGAAAAAAGCTTTTCGCAAAGGTCCAGAGTCTGTCGATGAAGAAGGTGGAACAGCGTACCACCGGCGAACTTATGATCACCGTGTCAAGCGACGCGGGTCAGCTGCAGGGCTTCGTCAACGGTTTTCTGCCGAATCTCATCCAGCAGATCCTGACCCTCATCGCCGTATCGGCGGTCACGGCAATATACGACTGGCGGCTGCTGGTGATATTTATATTGCCGATGCCCGTCACGGTGGTCGCAGTAGCCGCCTTTCACAAGAAAGCCCGCAGACTCATGGGCAGGCAGAGGGAGGCGTCGTCAAAAACATCAAGCGCTCTTCACGACATACTCTCCGGCATCAGAGTCGTCAAGGCTTACGGCACCGAGGAAAGGGAGCACAGACGGTTCTCTTCGGCCGCGGCAGAGGAGCGGGACGTCTCGGTCAAGACCGAGATCTGGCTCGCAAAACTCTCTCCCTTCATAGGCATCGGCCTGTCGGCGGGAACATACTTTTTGCTCTACTTTACCGGCAATATGATCCTTGGCGGTCACATGACGGTAGGCGAGGCGGCCATGTTTTCCACCTACGCGGGAATGATCTACGGGCCCCTGGGATTTCTCGCCAATGTCCCCTCCCGCCTCCTCAGAGTTCTCACCTCCGCCAACAGAGTCTTCGAGCTTCTGGACGAACGGACCGACGAAGAGGAAAGCGGCGGAGTGGTCAAAAAAATTGAGGGCAACATCAGGTTTGAAAACGTGTCCTTCGGTTACGACGAGACTTCCCCGGTGCTGAAAAACATAGACCTTGAGATGAAGCCCGGGGAAATGATAGGCCTTGTCGGCAGGTCCGGCGTAGGAAAATCCACACTTATAAACCTTGTCATGAGGCTCTATGAGGTCAGCAGCGGAAGAATACTCATCGACGGCGTCAATATACTTGACTATGACCGGGAATGCCTCCGCAGCCAGCTGGGGGCGGTGCTCCAGGAGACTGTGCTGATCAGCGGCAGCCTCTACGAAAACCTTGTGTACGCAAGGCCCGGGGCGACGGTGGAAGAGGTGATGAACTGCAGCAAACTCTCGGGAGTCCACGATTTTGCGGTAAAACTTCCGGACGGCTACAACACGAAGATTGGCGAGAAGGGCTATACACTCTCCGGCGGCGAACGTCAAAGAGTTGCCATCGCGCGGGCAATACTGCGAAATCCAAGAATACTCATCCTTGACGAGGCCACATCATCCCTTGACACAGAGATGGAGAAGCAGGTCCAGAATGCAATCTCGGCGCTCATAAAGGACAGAACCACCATAGCCATAGCCCACAGGCTGTCGACCCTCAGAAACGCATCCAAAATAGTGGTGCTTGACGGGGGACGGGTGTCCGAAATAGGCACACATAAAGAGCTTATGGACAAAAAAGGTCTTTACTACGAACTTGTGATTGCACAGAGGCAGACCGCAAAGAGACATTGATATTCACATGGATTTTCATTGAATTTCAATGATGCTGAGGGATAATAGAGATATCGGAAAACGGTATGAATTCTTGAAAGGTGCCGGAAGACAATGTATAATTCTTCCGCACACCGGCCGGAAAACGGATTAAGGCAAAAAGCGAAGAGGTTGGATTATGAAGAATAAAGGGTGCTGTTTTGTGTACTCTGAAATAAATAAGTATCCGCTTGACATTCCTCCGGAGCTTGACACAAAGATCGAAAGAACGGGGAAAAACGGGAAGGGCCTTTTGAAAAAGGACAACCCCGTGAATTCCATGTTCTTTGTCAGAATCGCTGCGTTTGTTGTGCTTGCCGTTGCCGTTGGCGTGTTCGCATGGAGGCTGAACCAGTATTCGAACGACATCCGGGAAAACGATGCGCAGATCGACAGCATTGCCGTCAGTTCCTATCTTGTGAACGCCGCGGAAAAAAGGGCGACGCCGGTGTACCCCAAACATGAGGGAGAAGTCGTGGATACGGGAAGAATCGACTACCCGCAGATAACCGACAGCGAAAAGCTCACCCAGTATTCCCTTGCCTACCCTGATTTTGTGTTTTGGCTCTACATCGAAAACACGACGGTGAACTATCCCGTTGTGCAGGCCGCAGATAACGATTACTATCTGAGACGCAATATCGACGGCGAGTCCAACATATCCGGAACCCTCTTCCTGGACTTCCGCTGCAACCGCAGCACCTTTGCGGGGCACAACATCGTTTACGGACACAACAACCAGAACGGCACCATGTTCGGACCCCTCAAAAAATACATGGACAAGAAGTTCTACGATGAACATTCGGTGTTCTACACATACACAAAAGACTCCGTAATTAAGTGGAAGATATTCTCCGCATACGAGACGGATACCGAAAACTATTACATTCAGACATATTTTGCGAACGAGGCTCAATACGGGGAGTTCCTGGCAAAGATCAAAAGCGACTCGGTGTACGACACAGGTGTTGAAGTCACCTCAAAAGACCGGGTGCTGTCGCTTTCGACCTGCTATCTTTACAACAGAACCAACGGAAGATTTGTTATTCACGCAGTGCAAATCGGTGAGTCACCTTTGAGATAAGGAGCTATTGGCGATGATTCTTCTTAAAGAACGGGACAACGACGGCTTTTTTACCGTCTCAAACGCATTTGCGGACGCATATCTGGGAATGCTCTCAGGTGATGCCGTGAAGCTCTATATTTTCATCAAACGATGCTACTCTGACGGAAAGGAGCTTTTCTTTTCCGATGCCGCCAATGCGCTCCGCCTGACAAAGGAAGCTCTCAAAGCCGCGGTTGACGAGCTTGCCGGCGCCGGAATCATTATTTTCGACGGGGACAATCTCATACTCAAATCCGACTCATCCCTCAGGGATGTGGCAGCGAGAAAAGCGGACGACGACCTCAGGAAAAAGCTTGCCGACAAGACCTACGAGGACGGTTTCACTGAAGCTGTCAGGAGCATAAACAACGAGTTTTTTGCGGGCTGCATGACCCCGAAATGGTATAACCTCATCAGAAAGTGTGCGGGCGAATACGGTTTCCAGCCTGAAACCATATACATTCTTTTTGCGTCCTGCAAAAACGTGCGGGAAAGCAGCTCCGTCACAGGCTTTTACAACTACATCGCCCGGGTTGCCGAGAACTGGTATGCGGACAGAGTGGTCACCCCTGAGGACGTTGCCGAGCGGGAGAAGAGAACGGCCGCTGCGAGGGATTACGTTGGCTTTGTGGCAAAAAAACTTAACTTCAAGAGGCCTTTTACCATGCAGGAGCAGGCCGTAATCGAATCGTGGCAAAACAAAGGAGTCACCACAGACATGCTCTCAGTCATCCTTGACGACACGAACAGAGTTTCGGCTTTCACCATTGCCCGGATTGAGACTCAGGTCAAAAAATGGCTGGAGGCAGGCCTCAAGACGGCAGATGACGTCATGAAGTATTATGAAGCCCTCAGGGCCGAGCGGGCCGCACAGACACACACAAAAGAAACGGGCAAGGCACAGAACACGCCCTCCGCTGACACCCAAAAGCACTTCAGCGGCGAAAGAAAATACGACAACGATTTTTACGAGTGGCTTGAAAACCGGGACAGGACTGACAGCTTACGGAGGACAAGATGATAAATCGGGGCGAAATAACCGCAAGGGTTGAAAAAATCTACGAGGACAAAAGGCTTTCCAACATGCAGCTCAAAGACAGAAGAACTGCAGAACTTGAGGAAAAGCTGCCACAGTTTGCTGAAATCGAAAAGGAAATAACCGAAAAGGGCTTCAAGCTCGTTTCGCTTGCCGCCAAGGGCAGCCGCGGCACCCCCTCATACAAAGAGGTTGAAACGAGGCTTGCCGAGCTCGCTGACGAACGAAAAAAACTGCTCCTTTCGGGCGGCTTCCCCGAGGATTACATTGACGGCTGCTTTACATGCAAAAAATGCGGCGACACAGGGAGAACCCTTGACTCAAACGGCCTCCCCGCCTTCTGCGACTGCTATGTAAACTATTGCAGGAACCTGATTCTGGCAGAGTCAGGCCTCCCCGTAAAATCGGGCTTTGAGGCATTTGATCTGAAAGTTTTTGCGGAGGGGGACAGAAAAGAGGCAGAGGCCCTGCTTGAAACCGCAAAAGATTTTGCGGAACAATTCGCCAATGCCCGAAATCTGCTGTTCTTCGGAAAAGCAGGCATCGGAAAAACATACCTTGCCAGCCTTATAGCCACCGAACTCATCCGGCAGGGCGTATACACCGTCTACACCACAGTTCCGATGCTCATGCAGACGCTTCTTTACTTTGGCGATGACGATACGCTCCAAGAAAAACGGGACAATGTATTTGAAATAGTCCACAGCGCAGATCTTCTGATCCTTGACGAACTGGGCACGGAGCGGATGACCCCCGCAAGGCAGGATCTCATCGAGTCGATTATCGACGGAATAGTTTCAAACCCCGCAAGGAAATGCATTGTCATCTCAAATCTTGACGCCAAGGAAATGATGACCGCCTACGGCGAGAGGATGTTCTCAAGACTTGCGTCAATGAAACTCATAAAATTCAATCTCCCCGCTACGGGCGACCTCAGAATCAGGAGATAAGATTTTTGACTCTTAAGCCGCGATTTCGGGCTCTTTACGCAAGTCGCGAAAGGGGACTTATAGAAACTAACGGTACTTCTAAAAGCACACAAGGTGTCTTGCGACGATTACTCGCGACTTGCTTTTCGCGAACTCCCCTCTCGCAGTATATACATACAGCTTCGGGGTCGCGCACGCAAAAATAGTTCAAAAATCGAGGAGCTTTTATGGACGGCGATTTTGGCGATTATACGCTGCTTGTCGAAAAAGAAGAAATATGGGCGAGGATGCTCGCGGAAGTTCTCGAGGACAACGGAATACCCTGCGCCATGCTTCCTGTTTACGGCGCCGGCCTTTCGATGAAAGCCGGAATGCAGGATTGACTCAAAGTGTTTGTCCCAAAGGAACACCTCAAAACCGCCAAGGACCTTGTCGACGAGCTCTTCTCCGGAAGCTGTGATGCCGGCAATGACGAATAGCCAATTACGCAGCCAATTGTATTTTTTTGCCTGTTTAGCTGATGATTTTAACCTAAAAATTCGAAAAACTGTTGACTTGACCGATATTCCCGATTACAATAATCATGCAGTAACTGATCTTGATTGAAGGCTATCAGCTTGCATTTATTGAAGAGGTATCTCTGAAGGAGGTCTACAATGAAAAAACGCGTCATAATTGTTTTGGCGATATTTGTCGCCGCGGTTTTGATTGGAACAGCAGTGTTCTTTACAGTTAAGAATGCAGCTGCTAAAAATGCGTATCAAAAAGCAGAAAAGACAGTAAAACAGGAAGAGCATATCACTTCCGCAGTTGATTTTTTGAATAAAACTGATGTGATTATTCCAGCATCGGAACTGCCGGAGTCTTTGCAAAAAGGCGGAATAGACAGGATAATCGACTATAAAGGGAAGAAGTACTATTATGGATTTACTGCGAATCCCATTGCCGAAAGGGCTGCAATGCTTATACTCACAGAGGAGCAGTCCCGGGAGATCCTTACTGCTCCTGATATAGCGGAGATAAGTTATTACCAGTCGGAGTGCCTTACTCTCATGGTGAGATGGAGCCGCAAGTACACGGATTACTATCAAGCCGATGTGAATAAGAATATGGTTGACGTCAGGAAGACGGTCTACTATTACTTCGATGACAGAACGGTTGTTGTGGCAAACGACTTTTGCGGAATAGGTCCTGTAGACGGCACCGGTGCGAGAATTGAGGTCATTGCCAATGACAGCGATCCGGGTTTTCTTATTCCCGAAGAGGGGGCGGAAAAAGCCGAACAGGGGACGTATTACGACTCATATTTTGAGTATATCGTGAAACTGGAAAACCGGCTCGGAGGCTATCAGACAGATAATCCGTAAACGGGAAAAAACTGAAACGGGAGCCGCGGGAAACCGCGGCTTCATTTTTTTTACGTCGGAAAGCTTCATTGGCGTCTTAGATACTTGAAAAGAGTCCTAAAACGTGCTAAAATTCTCTGGTTTGAGAGAAAACTCAAAAACAGTCAAATTTTTCTAATAAACGGAGGGTTTTTACATGGACAATGGGTGTCTGAAAAACGACGAAAAGTATCAGAAACTCCTTGAAGTCATTGAAGCCAACAAAAACATTCGCGGTTCCCTGATTCGTGTTCTTCACGACGCTCAGGAAATCTACGGCTATCTGCCTATCGAGGTTCAGAAGGTCGTTGCTGAGGGGCTTGGAATTCCTCTCGCCGAGGTTTACGGAGTTGTGACTTTCTACGCGCAGTTCTCGACAAAGCCGAAGGGCGAATACAAGGTTTCTGTGTGCCTCGGAACTGCTTGCTATGTTAAAGGCTCGGACAAGCTCCTTGAGAAGCTTCAGGAAGAGCTGGGCATTAAAGTGGGTGACTGCACTCAGGACGGCAAATTCTCGATAGAAGCTTGCAGATGCATTGGCGCATGCGGACTTGCCCCTGTTTTCACGATCAATTCGGATGTTTACGGAAAGAAGATTCCGGATGACGTTCCCGGCATTATTGCCAAGTACAAGAACTGACGGGAGGTGCGAATATGATTACCACACAAGAACTTAATGCTTTGAGGGAGAAGGCGCTGCCGAAAATTGCTCTCAGAAAAAAAGTTTTCGCTGACAGGGTTCCCGAGCTTTCACAGAAGAAGATCGTGGAAGTGAACGAGGGCACTGAGAAGACATATAGAGCGCACATTCTCTGCTGCGCAGGTACGGGCTGCAAATCTTCCGGATCAGACAATCTCCGTGCGGAATTTGAGAGAGTTCTCAAGAAATACGACCTCTTTGACGAAGTTAAGATTGTAAAGACCGGCTGCTTCGGACTTTGCGCCGAGGGCCCCATTGTTGTCATTTACCCTGAAGACGCTATGTACTGCAAGGTTTCCGTTGACGATATTGAGGAGATCGTTACAGAGCATATAATGAACGGCCGCATTGTTAAGAGACTTCTTGAAAATGCAGCTGCAAGGGAAAAAGAGGGCGAGATCACAGACGAAGACCTTGAAGGAAGCACATTCTTCAAGAAGCAGATGCGTATAGCTCTTCATAACTGCGGAAGAATCAATCCTGAGGACATTGAAGAATACATTGCCGTTGACGGTTACCAGGCCCTCGCAAAAGTTGTGACCACCATGACGCCCGACGACGTTATCAACGTGATGCTGGATTCGGGACTCAGAGGCCGCGGCGGCGCAGGCTTCCCCACGGGAAGAAAGTGGCTCTTCGCAAAGAACAGCGTTTCAAATCAGAAATACGTGTGCTGCAACGCCGACGAGGGCGACCCGGGCGCATTCATGGACAGAAGCGTTCTCGAAGGCGATCCCCACGAGGTTCTTGAAGCCATGGCCATTGCGGGCTACGCAATAGGCGCAAACCAGGGCTACATCTACGTCAGAGCCGAGTACCCCATCGCAGTTGAGAGACTTCAGATTGCAATCGACCAGGCTGAGAAGTACGGAATTCTTGGCGAGCACATTTTCGGAACAGATTTCTCGTTCAAAATTGACCTCCGCCTCGGTGCAGGTGCATTCGTCTGCGGCGAGGAAACAGCGCTTATGACTTCGGTTGAGGGCCACAGAGGCGAGCCGAGACCCAGACCTCCGTTCCCGGCAGTCAAGGGCCTTTTTGCAGAGCCTACGATTCTCAATAACGTTGAGACATACGCCAATGTTCCCCAGATCATCCTCAAAGGATCCGAGTGGTACAAGAACATCGGTATTCCCACCAGCACAGGCGCGAAAGTGTTTGCCGTTGGCGGTAAGATCAAAAACACAGGTCTTGTTGAAGTTCCTATGGGAACCACCCTCCGCGAAGTCGTTTATGACATTGGCGGCGGCATCCCCAACGGAAAGAAATTCAAGGCTGCCCAGACAGGCGGACCTTCAGGCGGATGCATTCCGGCCTCGCTCATCGACACCCCGATCGACTATGACTCCCTCATCAAGATCGGCTCAATGATGGGCTCCGGCGGACTCATCGTCATGGACGAAGACACCTGTATGGTCGACATCGCCAAGTTCTTCCTCGAATTCACAGTTGAGGAAAGCTGCGGCAAGTGCCCGCCCTGCAGAATCGGAACCAAGAGAATGTATGACATTCTTGACAAGATCACAAAGGGCCAGGGCGAGCTTAAGGATATCGACGACCTCTACGAGCTTGCCGATGCCATTAAGTCATCTGCTCTCTGCGGTCTCGGACAGACTGCTCCGAACCCGGTTCTCTCGACCCTGAGATACTTCAAGGACGAGTACATTGCCCACGTTGTCGACAAGAAGTGCCCCGCAGGCGTTTGCAAAGCGCTCATGCAGTACAAAATCGACAAAGAAAAGTGCATCGGCTGCGGCAAGTGCGCAAGAAACTGCCCTGCAGACGCCATCTCAAAGACGGACTACACAGCTCCCGGACACAAGCTCCCGTCGATGCAGATCGACCAGAGCAAGTGCGTCAAGTGCGGCGCATGTATGAGCGGATGCAAGTTCGACGCGATTTCCAAAAAATGAGAGGTGCACGCAGATGAAAATGATTAATCTTAAAATAGACGGTACCCCGGTGACAGTTCCGGAGGGAACCACAATATTGGAAGCCGCAAGACAGGCGGGCGTAAAGATCCCGACCCTCTGCTTCCTTAAGGACATCAATGAAATCGGCGCCTGCCGTATGTGCGTCGTTGAGATCAAGGGCGCAAGAGCTCTCCAGGCCGCTTGTGTATATCCCGTTTCCGAAGGACTCGAGGTTATAACCAACTCCGCCAAGGTCAGAAAAGCAAGAAAGATCACCCTTGAGCTCATCCTTTCAAATCACGACAGACGCTGCCTCGAGTGCTCAAGATCCCAGAACTGCGAACTCCAGAGCCTTTCAAGAGAGCTTGGCGTTAACGAGATCCGCTTCCCCGCGCTCTCCGACAAAAAACTCCTTCCCATCGACAGCATCTCTCCCTCAGTGGTCCGCGACCCCAACAAGTGCGTGCTCTGCAGAAGATGCGTCAGCGTTTGCAAGAACGTCCAGACCGTTGGCGTCATCGACACAATGGAGAGAGGCTACAGAACAGTTGTGGCATCACCCTTCGGAAAATCTCTCGCAGAGACCCCCTGCGTAAACTGCGGCCAGTGCATCGCAGTCTGCCCCACAGGAGCTCTTACGGAAAAATCCGAGAAAAAAGAAGTTTGGAACGCAATCGCGGACCCCGACAAATATGTTGTTTTCCAGACGGCCCCGGCAGTCAGGTTCTCCATTGGCGAGGCCTTCGGAATGCCCATCGGCTCAAGACCCACCGGCAAGATGGTCACAGCCATCAGACGCCTTGGCGTTGACAAGGTGTTCGACACGGACACCGGCGCTGACCTCACCATCATGGAGGAGGGAACGGAGCTCCTGAACAGGATCAAGAACGGCGGCAAGCTCCCGCTGATCACATCCTGCAGCCCCGGCTGGATTAAATTCTGCGAGCACAACTTCCCCGACTTCCTTGACAACCTCTCCAGCTGCAAATCTCCTCACGAGATGTTCGGCGCAGTCATCAAAACTTACTACGCCAAGAAAATGGACATCGACCCCGCCAAGATTTTCGTTGTATCCGTGATGCCCTGCACCGCTAAAAAATTCGAGGCAAAGCGCGACGAGCTGAAGAATTCCTCGGGTTATGTTGACGTTGACGCGGTCCTCACCACAAGAGAACTGGCTTCAATGATCAAAGAGGCGGGAATCGATTTCACAAATCTGCCCGATTCGGACTTTGACGATCCTATGGGCAATGCCACAGGCGCCGCAGTCATCTTCGGCGCAACCGGCGGCGTTATGGAAGCTGCGCTCAGAACCGTTGCCGACATCCTTACGGGAAAAGAACTCAAGGAAATCGACTACCACGCGGTACGCGGCGTCGAAGGCATCAAGACAGCCGAAGTTGAAGTTGCTGGAAAGACCCTGAGAGTCGCAGTTGCAAGCGGCCTCGGCAATGCCCGCAAGCTCCTCAACTCCATCAGATCCGGCGAGGCCACATACGATTTCATCGAAATCATGGCTTGCCCCGGCGGCTGCGTAAACGGCGGCGGCCAGGTCATTCAGCCCTCACAGGTCAGAAGCTGGGTGGATCTCAGAGCCCTCAGGGCAAAAGCAACCTACGAAGAGGACGCTGCTCTCCCGATCCGCAAGTCTCACGAGAACCCGGTCATTAAGGCGCTCTACAGCGAGTTCTACGGCGAGCCCGGCAGCGAGCTTGCACACCACGACCTGCACACCCACTACCACAAGAGAGATAACTACTGATAAAACATTGCCGCCGGCGACACCGCCAATGGCAAAAAAACAAAGCCGGAGCGCTCCGAAAAGTCTACATCGGTCTTGACGGCATTTACAAGTATTGTGTCCACAATTACACCGACCGCTCAAGCACGACGTCATCTTCAATGTCTGTTTCGGGCGCTCAGGTCAAACTGTATTTTGCCGGACAAGACGAACCTTTAGTATTCAACGTACCCAACCAACCCGGTACAGTGTGGACTGTTTCCACAATGGAAAACGGCAGGATAACGCCAATCAACGAAATGAGTTTCGAAGAGGAACCTTATCATGTAGGCTACTGACGTACAGGCTGCAAAGCCCGTTTGATATTAAACAACAGCAAACCCGGAGCAGTAGTTTCGTTCTGCTCCGGGTTTGTGCGCTAAAAACAAGCCGCCACTGATCGCCGCAGAATAAGGGCGTGCGAACACACTACTTTTTTTGTGTCAGAATGTCCTGCCTTCTTTAATGAAATCGATCAGGTTGGCGTGAATAATGCCGTTCCTTTTCTGAAGAAGGCTGTCTGTCGTAAGAAGATATTTCGGATAGTTGTCACCCGTGATACCTTCAAGCGCCCTGTACTCTCTGTCCTCGGTCTCACGGCTCCCGAGAATCGTATATGCCACCTGAACATAGGAGTAATTCATCTCGTTGTCACGTAGGATAAAGTCGCACTCTAGCTTGCCGATCTTGCCTACGCTTATCGTATAGTCTCTGCTCGCAGCATAGGCATAAACGATATTCTCAAGGACCGGTCCGAAATTGATCCTGTTGTCCGTATTGAACGCGTAATAGAATGACAAGTCGGACAGATAGTATTTCTTTTCCCCGGCGAGAGATCTTCTGGATTTCATATCGAATCTTTCGCACGGAATCAGTACTTTTGCGCTTACCAAAGCGTTGATATACCGGTCCACGGTAGTCCTTTTTATCAGCGTGCCGTTCTTTAACAGGTCTTCGGCAATGTTTAGAGTATTTGTCGTGGAGCCAAAGTTATTTATAACGTATTTCATAACGGTATCGAACGCGGCTCTGTTTCTGATTTTTACCCTCCGCCTGACGTCTTTTTCATAAATCTCGTCGATCAGGCTCTGAACATATCTTCTTTTATCGGTCTTTGAATTAAGCCGCAGAGCATACGGGAAACCGCCTTCGAGAATATAGTTTTGAAATTCGGTCATATTATCTGCAGAAAGCTGTTTCCCGAAGAACGATTTGACAGCGAGATATTCGTCAAAAGAAAGAGGAAACACGTTGAATTCAATATACCGCCCCGTCAGTTTCGTAATAAGCTCTCCGGACAAAAGATACGAATTCGACCCGGTAATAAAAATGGAAAAATCCCCTTCTTCACGCCAAGAGTTAATAATCGTTTCAAATCCTTTGACGTTCTGGACCTCGTCAATAAAGAGATATTTTTTACCTTTCGCATTGCTTTCGGCTTCGATAATGGAGTCAAGAGCATCGGGAGTTGTGATCTTGTCAAACGGTTTTTTATCGAGATTAAAATAGAGTATATTGGCTTCATCAACGCCGCTATCTAATAGTTCCGCGGCTATCAGGTTCATAATAGAAGACTTGCCGCACCTTCTCACACCGGTCAGGACTTTAATAATGTCACATTCATGATAGAAGCCCCGTATCTTTTCAAGATACTTTTCTCGCTTATATAAATCGGTTTTAATTTCAAACTTCATAAAGCACCTCCGAACGGCCTTTATTATAACTCTTAAGGGGACATTAGTCAAGTTAAGGGGACAAATTTTGCAACTTGTTTAAAAATTGTCCCCTTAACGTCATCATTTTTTAATTTTAGAAATAATCGTATTAACTCCGGCCTTTCCGTTTTCCCGTGATAATATGTTGTTGCCGGAGTGTAAACCGCGTCGAATACATAGGGAGATACATATTATGACAAGAGAGAAAAAACAAGCCGCCAATAATCCGTCGCAAGACACCGCTTGCTTCGTATTATTCTCGGCGGCTTGTGTAAAGAACCGAAAATCGCGGTTTAAGAGCTGTACAAGTGTACTGCGAGCGGTCCCGCTCGCGCAAAGCATTTTGCCCAGCAATCTTTCCTCATTGTTGTCGAAGAAAGTTGCGGTGAGGAAGTATTGTGTGAATACGTTCTATGGTTAATTTGGGCAAAATGCGTAAAGAACCGTCACTCTGCAAAAAACATAAAAGCTGAATAACGAGTTATTTTTACCGCCAGCATAAAAGCAGAGTGTCGAGCTATTTTTGCGTGCGCGAACCCGACTTGCTTAAAATAACGATTTTTAGGTTATTTTTGCGTGCGCGAACCCGAAGATGTATGAATATACTTCGAGGGTTCGCTCGCGCAAAGCAAGCCGCAAGTAATTGTCGTAAGACACATTATATTAGTCGCTGAGAGTGAGAAAAATGATTGTTCTTTTCATTATTGCGGCTTGCGAAAAGAACCAAAAATCGTATTTGAAGAGATGTATGAATATACATCGAGAGGTCGCCGCACGAAAAGCAAGCCGCCTTCAATCGTCGTCAGACACCTTGTTTTGGCAGAACGAAGGGTTGTCGGAGTCAGATGCGATTTCGGCGGCTTGCGTAAAGAACCGTTATTCAGCGTAAAACTATAAAAGCAGAGTGTCGAGCTATTTTTGCGTGCGCGAACCCGAAGATGTATGAATATACTTCGAGGGTTCGCTCGCGCAAAGCATTTTGCCCAGTAAATATTTCCTTATCCGTTTACGAAGAATGTAATGGCTTCGAAGATAGTATGGATAAGGAAAATGGTTAATTTGGGCAAAATGCGTAAAGAGCCGTCACTCTGCTTTTATATGGACGTCGAGTTGAGTGAAGGGTATGGTCATGTTTGCGGCCTCGAGGTTTTTGCGTACGGCCGTCAGCATGTCAAAATACACGCCCCAGTAGTCGGCGCTTTTAACCCAGTTCCTGGATTTGATCAGCACGCTGCTTGAGTCGTAGGACGCTACAGCTGCAAAGGGCGGGGCGGGTTCCTTGAGGATGCGGGGGTCTGCATTGGCGGTTTCGATGATGATCTCCACTGCCTTGGCGCTGTCGTCGCCGTAGGAAATTGTGAATTCCAGGTCTACGCGGCGCAGGTCTTTTTCGGAATAGTTGACGATGGTGGAGGAGGAGGCGATGCCGTTGGGGACGTAAATCACCTTGTTGTCCACGGTTCGGAGCTTGGTGTTGCAGATTTTGATGTCTTCGACGGTGCCGCAGGAGCCTGCGATGTCCACGTAGTCGTCAATGCTGAAAGGCCTTGTGATGAGGAGAAGCATGCCGCCGGCTGCATTGCCGAGAGCGCCGTTGACGGCAAGACCGATCGTGACGCCAATGGAAGCAAACAGTGCGGAAAAGACGCTTGTGTTGATGCCCACGAAGGAGATCAGCATGACCACCACAAGTACCTTGAGGATGATCTTGGAGATGTAGATGAGGGTCTTGGAGAGGGTCTTGTCCACCTTGGGCTTATTGTCCAGCCTCTTTTTGATGCGCTTTCCGATGAAATTGATGAGCCAGAACGCGACGAACAGCAGGACGACGGCGATTACGAGCCTCACACCGGAGGTGAGAAGCCAATGCACCACGGAGTCTTTAAAGTGTTCCAGTGTCTGGACCACGCCTGCGGAACTGCTTGCGGGAGCCTCGGTTGCGATTTCTGAGGCCGCATTTGTCGCAGTCTCAATGATATCCGGACTTGGCGTAAATGATTCGATGATTGCCGTAAGGGTCTCTTCCATTTATAGTTCTCCTTATTTCAGAGGTTTTGTCTGTAACGGTCGCAAAAAAACGCGAAACAACCTTTTGATTATACCATTGAGGCAGAGGAGTTGTCCACAGGCAAAAATCCGCCGGACAGCGGCGCGGTGCGTGAAAACGGCAATGCGGCACACCACGTCGAAACCGCCAATGCCTCCCGCCTCTTGAAAAAAGCCCTCCGAGCAGTTACAATCAAGTCATAAAAACGTGCCCGGACGATGAAGAACCGGGAAGGGCCAAGGAGAAAAACATGTTTCCCGAATACAAACCTTTTTACTATGTAAATATCAACGCTGAGACAAACTACGTCTGCCACTCTGCTCACCCCTATGAGACGGAGCCCTCCGAAAAGACCGGGGATAAAACGGTTTTCAGACTGAAAGACCACGGTGCAGAAATTACGGTATTTTCCGAGAATTTTGACGGTTTGAAAGCCGTGAGGCAGAAGACAAGAATCGAGAACAAAGGGTCGGAGCCTTTTGTGGTGGATACGCTGTCGGCTGTTTATCAGTGCGGCATTGGCGATGACGAAAAAGGTTTCTTTAAAGGGCGCTTCGTGATTCACTACGCCCATTCAGTGTGGCAGGGCGAGGCCCAGTGGAGAGCGGCGACGGCGGAACAGCTGGGACTTTACAGCACCCACAACCACGGCACCCAGACATCCTTCAGAATTGCCTCACAGGGCACCTGGACCACCTGCCACTATGAACCCGTGGTGATGGTCGAGGACACATATCTCAAAAAAACCTGGATTTTTACCTGCGAAAGCGGCTCCGGCTGGGCGATTGACGTCAACGCAAGGGGCTACAGGGAGAAGCTGTCCCTTGCCGTGTTCGTTTCGGGCTCCTACGAGAAAAACGACGGCTGGCATGTGACACTTGCCCCCGGTGAAAGCTATGAGACCTGTGAAGGCATGGTGAGCGTGGTTGACGGCGGCTTTGAGGAGGCTGCGGCGGAGCTGGTGCGCTACGGGAGGGCGGCGGAAAAGGCGGCTTTTCCGAAGGGAGTGATGCCTCTTTGCTTTAACGACTACATGAACTGCATCTGGGCGCTGCCCAACGAGGAGAAGTGCAGGGCGCTTATAAACGCTGCGGCGGAGGCGGGCTGCGAGTACTACGTGATTGACGCGGGATGGTTTGGCGATGACGCCAATTGGGGCCTTTCCCTTGGCGATTGGAACATAAACGACAGTCTGTTCGGCGAAGGAGGGCTTGCCGGCATCTTTGAACTCATTAAAACAAACGGTATGGTGCCCGGAATCTGGCTCGAGATCGAATCGATAAATCTTGCCTCCAAATACGCCAAGGCCCACCCGGACTGCATCCTCAGAAGACACGGCAATGTCATTGGCGGCGGCGTGGGATTCCTGGACTACAGAATAAAAGAGGTTCGGGACTACATCGAAGGGGTTTTCGACATGCTCTACAGCATGGGCGTGCGGTATGTGAAGAACGACTACAACCAGACCGTGGGCGTGGGAATAGACGGCGCAAACGGCAGCCTCTCCCCCGCCGCGGAGCTGGAGCGGATGACAAGGCTGTTCAGGAATTTTATCGATAAAATACGGGAAAAATATCCTGACCTGATCATTGAAAACTGCGGCAGCGGCGCCATGAGGAGCGACATGGGAACCCTCTCCCACTTCCACCTCCAGTCTATAAGCGACCAGGAGGACTGCTTCAGACTGCCGTCAATCATTGCCGGTCTCGAGGCGGTACTGCCTCCCGAGCGCTGCGGCATCTGGGCATACCCCTATCCGTCACGAATCGACCACCGCATGACCTTTGAAAGAGGCCCGGAATTTGCCGAACAATTCGCGGACGGAAAGAACACCGTCTTCAACATGGTGAACGGTCTCATGGGCCTTTTCTACCTCTCCGGCCGCATCGACAAGGCGGATGAAAAGAACAAACAGCTGATCAAAGAGGCCTGCCGCATCTTCAAGGAAAACAGGGAGACTGTGCAGGGCGCCGTTCCGGTCTACCCCACGGGCACCTTCGGCATGGACGACGGCTGCGTTCAGTCCTTCGGGCTCCTTAACAGGGAAAAAGGAAAGCTCCTGCTTGCGGTATGGAACATGGACGAAGAACCCGCCAATAAAACCTTTGCCCCTGAAATATTTCCGGAAAATACGGTATTTCCCGGAAATAAAACCGCCAATGGGAACAAAACGGTCCCGCGTGTATACCCGTCCCTTGAGGGCTATGACGCCAAGCTTACAGCCGCAGGCCTTGACGTGAAGCTGCCGGAGGGCAAATCGGCAATATACATTGAAATCAAT
>CACZNV010000003.1 GCA_902782645.1 uncultured Ruminococcus sp.
CGTTTGAAAGAATCATACCGCCTCTCGGACCTCTCAATGTCTTGTGTGTCGTTGTAGTGACCACATCGGCAATGCCCACCGGACTGGGATGAAGGCCGGCTGCAACAAGACCTGCGATGTGAGCTATATCAGCCATCAGAAAAGCGCCCACCTCGTCCGCAATTGCACGGAGCTTTTTGAAATCAATTATTCTCGGATATGCGCTGGCGCCTGAAACGATGAGTTTAGGCTTAACTTTCAAAGCCGTTTCTCTCAAAGCGTCATAGTCGAGCCTTTCGGTTTCCTTGCTGTAGCCATAGTGATATACATTGAACCATTTGCCGGATAAGTTCACCGGGCTTCCGTGGGTAAGATGTCCGCCCTGGCTCAAATCCATACCCATTATGGTGTCGCCGGGGTTCAGGAGAGCAAAATAAACGCTTATATTGGCGGAGGAGCCGGAGTGAGGCTGGACATTGGCGTAGTTGCAGCCGAAGAGCTCTTTTGCCCTCTCGATGGCGAGGTTTTCGCAGACATCAACAACTTCACAGCCGCCGTAATAACGTCTTCCGGGGTAACCTTCGGCGTATTTGTTGGTTAATACCGATCCTGCTGCCGCAAGGACAGCCGGGGTTACGAAGTTTTCGGATGCGATGAGTTCGATTTTATCCTGCTGTCTCCGTTTTTCGGCGTTGATCGCATTATAAATCTCGGGGTCTGACTGCTTAAGGCTCTCAAAAATGTCCATGTCTTTTCTTCTCCTGTGAATTATCAATCATAGATGTGCTCTGAGACCTCATCAAGGAATGAATCAAGGTCGAGAGTCACTTTGTTATCGACTTTCGAAAGTTTTACAAGGTCGCCGGTCATTCTGCCGTTTGAGACAAGATTGATGGTGGCCTTTTCGGTCCTGTCGGCAAAGTCGATAAGGTATGCATTGGCGTCAAGCTCGCCCCTCTTTCTGAGTGCACCGGTCCAAGCAAACAGAGTTGCAATAGGGTTGGTGGAGGTGGGCTCGCCGTTCAGATATTTTACGTAATGTCTCGGAATAGTTCCGTGGGCGGCTTCAAATTCAAAGCAACCGTCGGGCGACACGAGGACGGATGTCATCATGGATAGGCTGCCGAAGCAGGCTGCCAGCATATCAGAGAAAACGTCGCCGTCGTAGTTCTTGCAGGCCCATACAAAACCGCCTTCTGATCTGACAACTCTTGCCACAGCGTCGTCTATAAGAGTATAGAAATAAGTGAGGCCCGCTTTTTCGAATTTATCCTTGAATTCGTTTTCGTATATCTCCAGGAATATATCCTTGAAGCGGTGGTCGTAGGTTTTGGAGACTGTGTCCTTGGCGGAGAACCAGAGGTCCTGACCCACTGAAAGAGAATAGTTCATGCAGGATCTTGCAAAGGAAACTATTGATTTGTCTTCATTGTGCATTCCGAGAGCTATTCCGTCAGTATCTTTAAAGTCGTGCACAAGCTTCTCTTCAACCGTACCGTCAGCCTTCCTGACAGTCAGGTAAGCGGAGCTTCCCGCCGGAACTTTTGTCTCAACAGCTGCATATATGTCGCCGTAGGCGTGCCTGGCGATAATAATCGGTTTCTTCCAGCCGCTTACCAGAGGATCGATGCCTTTTACAATAATCGGAGCACGGAATACTGTGCCGTCAAGGATTTCCCTGATGGTAGCGTTGGGGCTTCTCCAAAGCTTTTTGAGGTTGTATTCGGTGAGGCGCTGGGCGTTTGGAGTGATGGTTGCACACTTGACACCGATTTTAAGTCTCTTGATGGCTTCTGCAGCTTCTTTTGTAACCTTGTCGTCGGTTTTGTCCCTGTTTAATATACCCAGATCGTAATACTCCGTATTAAGATTAATGTAAGGATCAAGAACTTTCTCCTTAATCTTCTGCCACACAACTCTTGTCATCTCGTCGCCGTCTAGTTCGGCGATGGGGCCCATATCAATTTTATTTTTTCTCATGTATAAATTCCTCGCGGTTCTGGGGCTGTCAACGCCCTCAGCATTTTTAATGGGGGCAAACTCGTCCTCCCGTTTGATTCTGAATGCGGTCACATCATCAAGATAACCGAAAATGTCAAACAGGAACATCTCAAGTTTAATTGCGTCCGGCTTTTCAGGCTTGAAGGGTACGCCGTTGTCATCCACGCGCTCCACTTTTTTGATGTATTTATGATAGGGAAGCCCCTTGTCCGATGCGTTTTCAATTGCCGATTTCCTGAAAACGTATATTCCTGCGTTAACGTCACCGTAAACATAAGTGCCGTTCCCGTCAACCATATTGGCCATTTCGGGGGTGACCTCGGTGTACTCTATGACGCATGGCTTGCCGTTTTTGACGCAGTAAACACCTGCTTTCTCGTCCGGGGCAACCTTCATGAGGGTCTTTGTGAGGCACTGCTTTCCGGTAATCTTGGCGGCGCCAATAAATACAGGGTCACAGATATCTGCAAGACAGTTGTCAATCTGGGATATATATATAAATTCTGCTTTCCTGCCGTCATCTGTTTTGAAGACTCCCGCGGTTGAAAGTGCGGAGAAGATACCGCCGTTCCCGTCTGCTGCCGTAACAACCTTGTCCTTGGCGGCAAGCATCATGTTGCCCTTCTGATCGAAAACAGGAATCATATTCTGACAGAAAAATGAGATTTTATCCTCAGGATAGCCGAAATTACCGTTTTCTTCAAAAAAGGTGCATGTAGCCTTGTGATTGATTTCGCTGGTCATGATGAAAAGATGAACATAAGTTCCGGTCTTCTCATAGAGCTTTTGAAGCACATTCACCTGAAGCTCAAAAAGTGACTTGTGAGTCGGAAGGCCCATGTCGAAGGTACCTTTAGGACCCTCGTGACCCAGCCTTGACCCCTGGCCGCCTGCCATGGTAACGGCAATGACGCCGCCCTCTTTTATCACCTCAATGCCCTTGTTGTAATATTCACCGTAAAGAGGATCTCCCGCAGAAGGCCTTTCGATGACGTCAATGGGTTTGATGTCCGAATCTGTTTCTTCGGCCCCTTCAGCGGCAAGAGTCTTTTTCAATGCGTCAAAAGACTTCTCAAAATCCACAGATTTTATGCTCTCATAAAGTCTTTCTCTGCCCTCCTCGTCGAGATAATCCCAAAACTTAAGGAGATGGGCCTGACCGTATTTTGATGTTAAATTGCAAAGTTCAATGTACTTGTTCATGGCGTTCTCAGTTTCTTGCGGAAAGTACTACATACCGCTTTGTTCCGCCGACGTTCTTGTAAGCCGGCCTGATAATTCTCGGGTCAACGTTAAGCTCTTCAATTCTGTGGGCGCACCAGCCGGGGAGTCTCGCTATGGCGAAGAGAGGCGTATAAAGCTCCGGAGGAATGTCCAGCATTGAATACACAAAGCCCGAATAAAGGTCTACATTTGCGCAAATAATCACATCTCTGCCCCTTAGCTCCGCCATTGCCTTAGGAGTAAGCTTCTCGATGAGGTTGTAGAGCATAAACTCTTTGTGGAAACCTGTCACAAGAGAAAGTTCCTCGGCCTTCTCCTTGAGCATCACCGCTCTCGGATCGGAAAGAGTGTAAACAGCATGGCCCATACCGTAGACAAGACCGGTGCCGTCAAAGGCTTCGCCGCGAAGTATCTTCAATATGTATTGATATACTTCATCCTCATCGCCAATGTCGCTCACATTTTCCTTGATGTTCTCCACCATGGCCATAACCTTGTGGTTGGCGCCGCCGTGCTTGGGTCCTTTGAGAGAGTTTATAGCAGATGCAACAGCTGCATATGTGTCCGTGCCGGTGGAGCTTACAACTCTCATGGTAAAGGATGAGTTGTTTCCGCCGCCGTGCTCAGCGTGAAGCATCATACAAAGATCAAGAAGCTCTGCCTCCTGCCTGGTATACTCTGACGAAGGTCTTATCATCGCCAGGAAATTCTCAGAGGTGGAAAGCTCCGGATTCGGAGTATGAATCACAAGACTCTTGTTGTCAAAGTAATAAGACTTTGCCTGATAGGAATAAGCCGCCATTGTGGGAAGCTGGGCGATAAGATTGAGGCTCTGCCTGAGGACATTGCTTATCGATGTGTCGTCCGGGTTGTCGTCGTAAGAATAGGCAGCCATGACGGACCTGGCAATCTTGTTCATAATATTTCGGCTGGGGGCTTTCATTATCATGTCCTCGGTAAAACCGAAAGGAAGATATCTGTGGTTTCCAAGGTAGTCTTTAACCTCGTTAAGCTCATCCTTGTTTGGAAGATGGCCTGTGAGAAGCAAAAAGCAGCACTCCTCAAATCCGAACCGTCCTTCAGCCTGAGCCGCATTGACAATGTCATACACATCATAGCCTCTGTAAAAAAGGCGTCCCTCCTCAGGAATCTTTTCGCCATCCTCGGTATGGTAGCCTCTGACGTCGCCGACTCTTGTCATACCCACAACAACACCGGTGCCGTCAGCGTTTCTGAGGCCCCGTTTTACGTTGTACTTAGTATAAAGCTGGGGATCGTTGGATTTTACAGCTCCGACGGTCTCGCTTAGATTATCCAAAAACTGTCTGTAGTTATCACTGTCAGCCAAGAATTACACCTCCCGGATGAATCATATTTAAAAAACTATAAAGCCGACTTTCTCGTACACTTCTTTAAGCGTTTTTCTCGCATTCTCGCCCGCAATCTCAGCGTTTCTCTTAAGCAGCGAATCGAGATAAGCTTTATCCGCAATAAAATCGTTGTATTTGCTCTGGATTGGAGCAAGAGCTTCCGCAACAGCGGTACCTACCGCCACTTTGAAATCTCCGTATCTTGAGCCTTCAAATTCTTTAACAACATCCTCCCTGGAGATATCCTTTACGGAAGCATAAATGTTGATGAGATTTGAAATGCCCGGTTTGTTGATCTCGTCATAGACGATTTCGCATCCGGAATCTGTAACCGCTTTCTTAAACTTCTTAAGAATCACGTCCTGAGAATCGAGAATCAAAACGAAATTGTTAACGTTGGTATCCGACTTGGACATTTTCTTGTCCGGCTCCTGAAGGCTCATGATTTTTGCGCTCTGCTTCGGAATATAAGGCTCGGGAATAACAAAAGTGTCTCCGTAGATGTTGTTAAACCTCTCGGCAATATTTCTTGCAAGCTCAAGGTGCTGCTTTTGGTCCACGCCAATGGGAACCATATCAGTCTTGTAAAGAAGAATGTCTGCAGCCATGAGAACCGGATATGTAAAAAGTCCCGCATTGATATTGTCGGCGTGGCGTGCGCTCTTGTCCTTAAACTGAGTCATCCTCTGGAGCTCGCCCATATATGTGTAGCAGCCGAGAATCCATGAGAGTTCGGCGTGGCAGGGAACATGGGACTGAATAAAAAGCACATTTTTTTCGGGGTCCAGTCCGCAGGCAAGGTAAAGAGCCAAAACCTGGTATGATCTCTCCTTCAGGATCTCAGGATTCTGTCTTACCGTGAGAGTGTGCATGTCAACAACGCAATAGTAGCAGTTGTAGTCCGCCTGGAGCTTGCCGAAATTTTTGAGAGCGCCAAGATAGTTGCCTATCGTAAGCGAGCCCGACGGCTGTACTCCGCTGAATATGATTTTTTTATTGTGATCCATCGCCAAAACTCCTTTTTGAAGCAGGATAATCTTTTATTATAATATAACCGAAAATGAAGTTCAATCTGTATTTGCGATATAAACAGACTTTTTACAGTGTTTCAAGGATAACAAGAAGCTCCTTAACGGTAGAAATAAGGCGGGAATTATTCGGGTTTATTGAACCCCGAAAGGATTTTCTTTCTGGTTTCATCAGCTATATAAACGCCAATAAATCCGCAAACGCAAAGGGTTGAAACCATTGCTGAGAAATCCATGACGGAGGCATGGGCAGTGATATTTCCGAAGAAGAAAAAGCCGTAATGGACAGCCGAGAGAGCTGACACGGTAAAAACAATATAAAGGAACACTCTTTTATATTTTTTGAAACCCCTGATGACGGAAGGGATTATGACAACTCCTATTACGATTGATACGGTAAAGAAGCCCTGCCCTGCGCAGTCGATTATAATCCGGAAAACGTCATTGGTTCTGTCAATAGGATCCTTGGAAAGATTTATGACAGTGCCTGAAACTCCCGAGAGCGCGTAAAGTACAGTAAAAAGGACCGCAGAAAGGCCTCCGGATATAATTGAGATCGTCTTTGCTGCTTTAACGGAAGATTCTGCCTTGGCGATTTTAGAGACAGACTTTTTCTCCCTGTAAATGTCTGTGTAGCCGGCGTACGACTTGCTGTAACCGGCCTTTGCTTCTTTCAGTTTTCTGTCCCTTCCGTAGGTGCCGAAGCATGTAAACGCGAACACGGCAAGGCAAAGAAACGCAGCAGAATTAATTACCGAATACCCAATGGGAGGAAGAAGATTCGACGTGCCGTCTTTGAATCCGAGATAACACTCAAGATATTTTGAATTTCTGTAAAAATAGCCAAAAATCACACCCAGCACGGAAAAAACTCCAAGGAGAATGCAGAGGAATTTTTTGGCATTGACAATAAAAGCATCATGCTCTGACAAAGCATCTTTTAATGCGCCTGAATCGTTGCCCATATCATTTTTAAAACGGTCTGCGCTCATAAAGCTTCTCCTGATAATTAATACATTTGCATTATACTTTGGCTCCGCCAAGGTGTCAACTCTCCGATCTTTTCAAAAATCGGTTTAACTGTCAAAAATGAGCGTCTTTGGCGAGTCTTTAAATTATGAAATCTTAAAATGAGATAACTGACGGTAACTCATTCAAAAATTATTTGCAATTAACAGTATTATATGTTATTCTTATAAAAGGTTTGTAAAACCGCCGTTAAATTCTATTCAGATTTGGCGTTATCCATCCGAAAGGAACCGGGCTTATTTATGAAGCAACCTTCAAAAAATAAGAGAAAGAACGGAAATGTCACTTTAGCTGCCATACTGAAGAGCCGTAAAAACGCTTTTCTTGTATCTTTCTTCATCATCATCGCATTTGTCGCCCTTGTTTACGTTTTCTCCGCTCAGGACAAAATAAGCAAGCTTAACCGGGAAAAGAAGAACATCGAAAACGCTCTGAGCAATGTCAAAGACAGTCTTGCCGAGACCAGCAGCGACCTTGATGAAGCAAACGACAACAACACCAAAATCACAGACAAAATAGAAGCTCTCAACAAGGAGAATTCAGACAACAAAGCGACTATTAAAGAACAGGAAGAGACGCTGAAAACGAAAGAAAATATAATCTCAGCGCTGAATCAGATAATTGATTCTCAGAAAGCCACCATTGACTCTCAGAATGAACAAATAAAAAACCAGCAGGAAACCATAGATAAAACCGAAGAAGCCATAAATGAAATTGCGGATCTCATCGGGAAGGACATCACTCCAATCTCCGGAGACTCTCTCTACAACGGCCTTGCAACTATCGAAGATACAGAAGAAGTAATCGCCAAAGCATTCAAGGATTCCCCTAAAGTTTTGGAGTACATGGCGATACTTGACGACAAGAAAGCCGAGATTAACGAGCAGCTGAAGTATTACCCCGATTACAATCCCGCCAAAGGCAAAATCAGTTATACGTTCGGAAACCACTTCGAAAAGGTTGACGGAAAAACAGTTACAAAATTCCACAGGGGTCTTGATATATGCAACGGAAACGGAGGTCCGATTTACGCCTGCGCAGAAGGCACCGTTACAGAAGTTCATCTCACAGATGACGGAACAGGCCTCGGTTATTATGTGAGAATCAACCACGGAAACGGCTACGAAACGCTTTACGGACATCTGAAAAGCGCATGCGTTAAAGTCGGTCAGACTGTCACAAAAGGTCAGCAGATCGGTATGATGGGAAGAACGGGATGTGCGACAGGCACTCATGTGCATTTGGAGATTCGTCTTAACGGCGAGCTTCAGGACCCCCTTAACTATGTGGACTACTGATTTCATAAACAAATATATTTCGGGGGACATTGAAAAGGTCCCCCTTTTAAATAAAGTATTTAAGGTATTTTTATAATAAACTGCTATTATACAAGTACCGACTTTATCTTTGTAAAGGAACCCGGGATTCTTGGAAAAAACTGAAGAAAAAAAACCTAACAGTAAGAACGGAAAGTCAAGACAGGACAGCCCTGCTTTAAAGGCCGAGAAAAAGAGACGTGCAAAAAAAAGGTTCAGGGTTTTTGTGTCCAATTTCTTTCTTGTTATGTTCTTAATGATACTGCTGGCGGTGGGTGCTGTTGTGGGACTCCTTGGCGGTATTGTTTTCGGCTGCATGATTACAACAAAGCCCTTGACTCTCAACGAAATATATTCGACGGACAGGCAGACGGTCATATACGATTCCGAAGGCAACCTGATGACAACTTTAAAAAGCAGCAAGGTTGAAAACACAGTCTGGGCAGGAATCGACGAAATCCCGGAAAACTTAAGAAACGCTTTTGTCGCCATCGAAGACGAAAGATTCTACACCCACAACGGAGTCGACTTTAAACGGTCCGCCAGCGCCGTGCTGGGATTCCTGTCATCCGGTTCAGGTTCTCACGGCGGAAGCACCATCACACAGCAGCTGATTAAAAACGTCACCGGAGACGACGCCCATTCAGTACCTAGAAAAATAAGGGAGCAATGGAGAGCAATCCAGCTTGAGAACACCATTAAAGACAAGGATAAAATTCTTGAGCTGTATCTGAACCAGATTTATTTCGCCAACAACTGCTACGGCGTGCAGAAAGCTGCCAACAAGTATTTCGGCTGCAGCGTTTCGGAGCTCAATCTTGCTCAATGCGCCTACCTTGCCGGCATACCCAACAATCCTAACAAGTACAATCCCGCCACCACCACGGGTCGTCAGAACGAATACAGAAGGCAGGTCATTATACTCGATAAAATGCTGGAGCTCGGCTATATTACCGAGGATGAGTACATTGAAGCTATCCAGACCGAGCTCACGTTCAAGATAGATGACGCAACCCCTGAAGAAACGAAGGAAATCCATATTTACACATATTTCGAAGATATGGTGATTAAGGATGTGCGTGAAGACCTCATAGGTATCGGCTACACCACCGAAGAGGCAAACGACCTTATATTTAACGGCGGTCTCACTATTTACACAACCCAGGACACCAGAATTCAGAAGATTCTTGACGACATATTCACTAATGAAGCAAATTTCAGAATGAATGTGGGAAGAGACCCGGAGGACTGCAGTCAGTGCGCAATTGCGATAATGAACCACGAGACCGGGGAAATAGTAGCGGTTTACGGCGGCTACGGCAAGAAAACCCAGAGTCTCACATTAAACAGGGCCACTGATATTCAAAGGCAGCCGGGTTCTACAATAAAGCCCCTGCTCGTTTACGGGCCGCTCATCGACAAGGGAATACTGACAGCCGGGACAGCTCTTGACGAGCTTGGCGAGCACCTTGACACATCAAACACGGACAGAGTATGGCCAAGCAACTGGGACGACAAGGTTCACGGTATGCTCAACTGCCGTTACGCCCTTCTCATGAGTTACAATATTCCGGCAGCCCATTTCTTCGTGAGAAACATGCCTCTCTGCCTCGAATACTTAAAGAAGGAAGGCATCGACAAGTTCGACGAGCCCTATGCATCCACCGCACTTGGCGGTTTCAAAAAAGGTGTTTCGCCTCTTGATATGGCAGCCGGTTACAGCGTTATCGCCAATGGCGGCATCTACTACGAGCCGGTTTCCTACAGCAAGGTTTACACTTCAGACGGTGTACTTCTCCTTGACAATACAACAAGATCGGGCACGGTTGTCTACGAAAACCCTGAAACAGCAGTGGTCGTAACCTCAATGCTTGAGAGCGTTGCTTATGACTCAAGATCAACGGGTCGTTTTGCCGGAATCACCTACGGTGATGTGAGGCTTCCCCTTGGAGGTAAAACAGGTTCCACAACGGACCTTGTGGACTACTGGTTTGCGGGATTCACCGCATACTACACAGCAGCCTGCTGGTACGGATACGACGACAGCAGCCATTGCGACGTAAACATCGAAGGCGGCTGGGCAACCACCATCTGGCATCTTGTTATGACAGAAATACATAAGGATCTTCCGATAGTAGATCTCAGGAGAAGCGACAACCTTGTCAAAGTAGAGATATGCACAAGCTCCGGAAAACGTGCCACTGAGGCATGTAAAAAGGATCCCAGAGCCAAATCCTGGGTCTATGAAGAGATTTACATAAAAGGCACCGAGCCCGGCCCTCTCGACTACTGCGAATGCCATCAGGCTCTGGACGTGTGTCTTGAGTCTAAAGACGAATTCGGAAAATACTGCCTTGCCACCGAATGGTGCGAGCTTCTCAGCGGAAATATAAAAACTGCATACGGTCTGCACAGAGATGACGGTACAGTTGAATATATTTTCAAAACCATAGAAGAGAACAACGACGAAAACGGTGAGGGAGGAGACATTTACCTGCCCACAGACTGGAACTACGAGCTTTCCCACACCTACTGTCAGGTATGTTACGAAAAAGCCAAAGAACTTGGGCTTGTGACCGAATTCGAATCCCCGTCGCCCTCCTACTACGCAGACTATTACCAATATGCCCACGTACACAGCGAGGACGGGGAAGTGCCAACCGAAACGATTGTGCCTTAAAAATTTGCATTGACAACAAGGCGCAAAAAATCCTATAATCAAGCGAATACTTAAAGGCGATTACCGGGGACAGTAACCGCTTCGGATTCATTCAAGAAGAGATTTTGCGACGAGGCTGAAAGCGCAAAAGTTTGATCCGGACTTAAAGGAGAAAACCACCCCGGGAGCTGCGAAAGCCGGGAGATCCCGTTACAGATCAAAAAGAGTGAAATCATAGGTGGAACCGTGTCGAAAAGGCACCCTATTAAAGCAATTAAAGCTTTGAGGGTGCCTTTATATTGGTTCCGCAGAGATCATACAGGAGGATACTATGAAAATTACATTAAAAGACGGCTCCGTAAAAGAATACTCATCGCCAATGTCCGCCTTTGACATCTGCAAAGATATCAGCGAAGGACTGTACAGAAACGCATGTGTCGCCAAGATTAACGGCGAGATCATGGATCTTCGAACTGTCATCACAGGTGACGCAACGCTCGAAATTCTCACATTTGACGATGATGAAGGAAAGCGCGCATTCAGGCACACAGCTTCCCATATTCTTGCTCAGGCAATCAAGCGTCTCTACCCTGATGTAAAGCTTGCCATCGGCCCTTCAATCGACAACGGCTTCTACTACGACTTTGACGCAGAATCAGGCGTTCTCACATCTGACAAATTTGACGAAATCGAAGCCGAGATGAAGAAGATTGTAAAGGAAGACCTCGTTTTGGAGCGTTTCGCCCTTCCGAGAGACGAAGCCATAAAGCTCATGGAAGAGAAAGGCGAGCCCTACAAAGTTGAACTTATAAAAGACCTTCCCGAAGGCGAAGAGATCAGTTTTTATAAGCAAGGCGAGTACGTTGACCTCTGCGCAGGCCCTCACGTTGAAAGCACAAAACTCATCAAGGCTTTTAAGCTCACAAGCGTTGCAGGAGCTTACTGGCACGGCGACGAGCACAACAAGATGCTCACAAGAATCTACGGAACAGCTTTCAAGAAGCAGTCAGAGCTTGACGAGTATATCA
>CACZNV010000004.1 GCA_902782645.1 uncultured Ruminococcus sp.
CATTGGCGAGGAAAAAATCAAGCAGCTCTTTATAGCCGATCCTTCCCTCGTCGTAGGTGATTTTTATGGTCTCGCGGTGCCCCGTTTTCTGGGCTTTAACATCCTCGTAGGAAGGATCCTTCTCGTCGCCTCCGGAATAGCCGCTGGTGACCGAGATCACACCCTCCATCTGTTCGAAAAAGCCGCCGATGCACCAGAAGCACCCGCCCGCGAAATAAGCCTCTTTCATAATACACGCCCGTCAGATCTATACATGTCTGTCAGATCTTTGTTTCCAGCATCCTGCAGACCTTCTCGAGACCCTCTTTGTCGGCCCCGCCGAACCTGCCTTTTTTATCGCTGTCAATGTCGAGAACGCCAATGACCCTGCCGTCCTTCATGAGGGGGACGACTATCTCGGACCTGCTGTCCGGGTCGCAGGCGATGTGCCCCGGGAATTTCTCCACGTCCTCCACCACCCGGGTCTCCTTTTTCAGCGCCGCGGTGCCGCAGACCCCCTTGCCGAAGGGTATAACGACGCAGGCGGGCTTTCCGCAGAACGGACCGAGAAGAAGGGTGTCTTGGTCCGGGGCGCATCGGTTATTGTCTACGTGACTTTTTGCAATGTAGAACCCCGCCCAGCTCACGTCCGGCAGATTCCCGTACAGCAATGCGCTGATATTCGCGTAAACAGACATGTCCCAGAGGTCCCCGTCTGCCAAAGCAGAGGCCATAGCCGTCAGTTCTTCATAGTTTTCCATGCCGATCCTCCATGATCCGGTTTCCCTCTTCGTCGAAATTCTTTTGAAGGGCCCGTTCCGTAAATATGATTACAAAAGATATGGAAAGAACCTGCGGTATCATCACCAGCACCCCGGTGAGCCCGACCACAGAGTCCTCCTTCCCGAACACAAAAACCAATGGCAGCCACGACACCGCCAGGAGTCCCAGCCCCAGCGCGAGCATTATTCTCCCGCTGTATTTATGGGCAAACTCCCAGGTCTTGTCATTCGCCATTGATCTTTTCGTCCTGTAGCCGTAGATCTTGTTGATCTTTCCCGGCGATTTCTTCGTAAACAGCCTGCCGAAAACCAGCAGTATGACCGGTATTACAAGGTCTGAGATCATCATAAGGATCCAGGTCATGGGGAAGTCACCTCTTTACGCAGTCTTAAAAAACAGCGCCGCCGGAATCCTTTTTTAAAGCGTCTTCGTCATTTTTACGCACTCGAACACGCCGTTCATTTCGGCCTCCGCGCCTGCTTCCATATTGTAACCTAATTTTACATAAAATGGAACAACCTCCACCCTGCTGTCGATCACTATACGGCTGTAGCCAAGCTCTTTGATCCAGTTTTCCGCCTCTTTGACCACCCTGCTTCCCAGCTTTTCGCCCCGGTACTCCGGAAGCACCACCACGCGGCCGAGGGTCACGGTGTCATTGGCGGTTTCGTAGAACCTGCAGGTGCCAACGGGGTAGCCGTCGTCAAGGGCAACGATATACCTGGTCCCATCCCCGTCATGTTCGTCAAACTCCTCCCGGAGAGGTATATGGTGGACACGGTTCATACCTTCCACCCTCACAGAGTAGGCGCCGGCACGGGACCATTCTTCTTCAGCTCTCAAAAAAGTTATTTTTTTCATATCTGTTCCAAAAGCCTTCGGCAAAAAAATATGTTTCCGGCCAGCCCCCGGCAGGGACATTTCCGGCACATCCGTTATTCTCGCATTATATGTGAAAAAAGGCAAGAGAGGAATTGATACAAAACGCGGCAGTAAAACAAACGGCGGGCGTCTCTTTTCCGCACATTATATACTCAAAACAAAGTCCCGTAACGCATTAAGGCCCTCTTCGGAGAACTCACCGTGCGTACGGTTTTTCATCAGAATATATCTCACGTCGTGCTTAAGCGACCGCATCTGCGCCACATAGTCTTCTATTTGACTAAGAGGAACGATTCCGTCCGCTTCATCGGCCGTCACAAGATAAGGTATTCGGGGCATGCTCCGCACCAGGGCCCTTGGCGAATAAAAATCGAGGGCTTCACCAAGACTCATGTTCTTGCCGGCAAAGGCGCTCACAAAGGTCATCGCAAACTCGTCTTTGACAAAGACCAGCTCCTTAAGATCGACGCAGGGACAGGTGACCGCACAGGCCGTGACTTTATTTTTCCCAAAAGCCGAGTAGCGAAGGGCGCCCTGTCCGCCCATACTGCCGCCAATGGCACAGATCGGTGTATTCCCGCAAAGGCCGTATCTGTCCCTAATCGCATCCGTTACAAGATCGGTAAATCTCACCGCCCCGTCGTTCATCCAGTTCCAGGGACCGGTGTGAACGTATGCCAGAAGCAGTCCGTCACCGGCAAGAGTCTCCGCAAACAAGCCGCCGTACCTGCCAAGGCCGGCCGTACCGCCAATGCAGGAGCCGCCGCCAAGCCCCGGGAACTCAAGGACGATTCCTCTGGGGGCGCCCCGCAGCAGATGCTCGTTGGTGTTGCAGTAAAGCCCATAATTTGTTTTATTCACGTAAGCTTTGTCTTCTTCAAAAAAGTTCATTTTCCGGGGTCGTCTTCCGTCGTCAAGGGCACGTTTTTAATAAACCGGGCCGGGTTGCCCCCTACCACCGTATTGGCGGCAACGTCTTTCGTGACGACTGCGCCCGCAGCCACAACGCTGTTCTCGCCAACGGTAACACCGGGGCATATGATTGCTCCCGCGGCGATCCACGCATTCTTTTTGACAGTCACCTTTTTAAACAATATCTTGTTGTGTCTGTCAACAAAGTCGTGATTGACGGTGATGATCTTCACGTCGGGTCCGATCATCACGCCGTCGGCAATCTCAACTATCCCCGCCGAAAAAAAGGTAGCCCCCTTGTTTATGACTATATTTTTCCCGAGTTTTAGTCCGGAACCGAAATCACAATAAAAAGGCGAAACAATGGCAACTGAGCCGTCGATTTTGTCCTGAAGCAGTTCTTCCAAAAGCTCTTTGTAGCCCGGATCGGAAGGTCTCATCAAACTGATCTTAATGGACAGACCATGAGAACGTATCATTTCTTTTTCGGCATAAGCATGGACATGGTCATCTTTTTTGATGAACCCGTCCCGTCCGATCTTTTCAAAAAAATCATTCATGCGGATGTCTCCCGGCTGTGACAGTCTCAGAATAAAGATGCGCCGCCCGCCCCGGCTGCCGGTATCCCTGCAGCCGGGCAGACACGCATAACGCCAATTCTTTTCTTTATTGAAATGCTATCATTCAATATGAAACATTGCAAGCAGTTTTTGAAAACAAAAAACCATTTAAGCGGGGGAAAAACATAACCGTTAAAATCAATACCCTGTTAATCTGATTCCAATATTGACTTTATTTCTGTTTTAACTTTTTCGATATTACTGCAAGTCAGCAGTGGTATCAGATTATTGATCTCACAGATATCTTTGTCCCACCACTTAAATTTCAGCAGTAGTACAATTAATTCATCGTCAAAACGTTTTCTCAATGGTTTTGCAGGATTTCCGGCTACAATCGTATAAGGCTCGATGTCACTTCCGACGATACTATTTGCACCGATGATTACTCCGTCGCCTACATGAACACCGGGGAGAATGACTGCATTCTGCCCAATCCAGACATCGTTTCCGATAATTGTATCACCCTTTAATGGAAGATTGGCTTTTTCAGGAGGGTCCATATTCCAGCCATCAAGTGTGTAGAAAGGAAAAGTCGTGACCGCATTCATTTGGTGATTAGCACCATTCATAACGAATTCCACTCCTGCTGCTATCTGACAAAACTTGCCAATGATGAGC
>CACZNV010000005.1 GCA_902782645.1 uncultured Ruminococcus sp.
CCTCGTGCCTGTGACCGCACTCGTCCGGGGCTTCCATGTGAATGTAGACAAAATCCCCTTCATTCATCAGGTAGTCAAAGGCTGCCTTGGCTTTGCCCTCGAAATTGGTTTTGTAGGTGCCTGTGGCCCCTTCGACTTCAAGTACCTTCATGCCTGCGCAGAGACCGATGCCCTTGATGAGGTCAACGGCGGACACCACCGCGCCTTTGATGCCGAATTTCTCGGTAAAATTCGAAAGATAGGGCTTTCTTCCTTCGCCCCAGGGCCAGATTGAATTGGCGGGTTTGAGACCGCGCTCAATGCGTTTTTTGTTCACCGGGTGGTCCGACAGAAGCTCGTAGCTTTTCTTCATCAGCTCAAGAAGCTCTTTTGACATGTAGCCCTTGGGAAGGTGGTCGGTAATAGGTTTTCCGGAGATGTCGTGGGGCGGTGTGCAAGAGAGCTTTACGTCGCCTTCCGCCTTCATAACTATGCAGTGTCTGTAGCTTACGCCGGGGTTGAAACGGAGAATGTCGCTGCCGAGTTTTTCGTTTATAAACAGAATGAGTTCACGGGCCTCTTCTGTTGAAATCTCGTCCGAGCTGTAGTCGGCCATTGTGAGTGTTTCGTAGGAGCCGCTGCCGCCAAGGCTGACAAGGTTGCACCTCACCGCAAGCTCGTCGGGCTGAAGTTCTATGCCCATGCTCACCGCTTCCAGAGGCGATCTTCCCGTGTAGTATTTGTCGGGGTCGTAACCCAGCACGGACATATTGGCGATGTCGCTGCCGGGAGGGTTCAGGTGGTCCGGAACGGTTTTAACAAGTCCCAGTTCACCGTATTGGCAAAGATAGTCGATATTCGGCTTTTCGGCCGTCATAAGCGGCGTTTTTCCGTCAAGTTCAGGCACCGGGTAATCCGCCATGCCGTCGCCAAGGATAACAATGTACTTCATTTACTTATTTCCTTTTCGTGTGAATCTATTAACTGATCATAGCTTATTCCGTAAGTGCGGGCTATGTCGAGAGCAAAGCTTCTGCCCTGAGGGGGCATTCTTGTGATTTTGTAGGTCCTCTTGCTTCCTGTTTTGAATTTCTTGATACCGTCTTCGGTCATGACCTCGAGCCCGCTGGTTTCGTCGATGCCTGCGACCAGACTCATCATATTCGAAAGACCGGGCTCCTTGTTCAGTTCCGGAATGTTTTCCGCAAGCTCGTGGATGTGGGTCGCAAAGAGGGCTCTTGCGCCTATTGTGCGCAGGTATTTCATTATCTCCGTCGCGATGAAGAGGCACTCCTGGTGGGAGGTGCTCGAAAGGGACTCGTTCATAAGAATCATACTGTATTTTGTGAGTTTCGGAAGAATCTGCTCAAGCCTTACGCATTCCTCGCCGAGACGTCCCTCGCTGACTGAGTTTTTCTCAAGCTCCGGGAAGTGGGTGTAAATGTTGTCGCAGGGACTGATTTCGCCTTCGGTTCCCGCAACCGGCAGACCTGCCTGGAACATAAGCTGGCAAAGACCGAGAGCTCTTGTGATGGTTGTTTTTCCTCCCTGGTTTGCTCCGGTGAGGACTCCGATTCTTCCCTCCTCCTCGCCAAGAACAAAATCGTTGGTGACAATCACATTGTCGAGTCTGTTGATGCCTGTGTCGGACATCACCCTGATTGCAAAGCTCACGTCGTAAATGTCCTTCACGAAGAATCTGCGGTCCTCCATGGGAAGGGCTTTCGGGAAGCAGACCGGGAGCCCGGCGCCTTTGAGCCTGTTCACAAGATGGGTGCCGCCAATGTAAAACGAGATTTCAGGCATCAGCTCAAAAAGGAATGCCGACTCGATGCGCTCGTATTTGTTGAGGGAATCCGCCAGATTTCTGAATGTGTCCTTCATTACGGAGGCCAGATCTCTCATTATTGCATCGTCAAGGGACCCTGCGCTGTTGTCTCTGAGAATCGAGTACCATGTTCCGATGCCGTAATATTTGTCCTCGTTTGTTTTCGTGCCGAAGAGCTTTGAAAGCATTCCGCGCTTCTTGATGGGCTTCTCGCTGACTGAGAGGAGAACCGATTCCACCGGGTGAAGCTCGTTGTCCAGGTTGACGCCAAGGGTAACGCTCTGGATGCCCTTGATGTTGTCGCTGAGCGTGGGCAGAAGGTCCACCAGCTCATGGTAGTTCTCGTCGTTCATTATTGAGGTTATCAGCTCCCGGAGTTTGAGAAGTCCCTCGGACTCAAAAGTTCTTCCGGGGCTGCAGAAAATCCTGTCAAGAACCGTCACGCACTGAACGTAAATCTTCAGCAGTTCCATGCGCCAGACCGTTTTTCTCACATTGTCGTCATGGGCTAGGTTGGTCTTTTCCATGCGCCCGAGCTGTATGATAAGCGGAAGAAGGTCGTTGCCCGCCAATACCTCAAGTTCCGGGTATTTGAGGAAGTCCTTAAGGACAGCCTGCCGGTAGGCGATGGTTTCGCCGTCGGTGACCATGTCGCTTATCCTGGCGACAATGTAATCCCTGCCTTCCGTGCGGACGTCCATACCCTGGAAAATCATATTGGCGTTGATGTCACGCTCCATGATTTCCTGGTTGAAAAGAACGCCTTCGCCTGATTTAAAGGCCTGCTCTTTTGCTCTGCCTTCCGCGTAGTTGGGCCACAACAAACTGAAACTGTGCTTTTGGTAGAGAGGATCCATCGTTTTTCTCCTGACTTAAGATTATTGGGGCTCGTCTGCCGCCAATGAATTTCCGGCCGGCAACTCCTGACCGGCAGTTTTCCCTTTTCCGATAATGTTTTTTACCACATGCCCCGCAATAATCATGCCGGCAACCGGCGGCACAAATGAAATGCTTCCCGGTGTCCTGCAGCCTGTTTTCGCGGGCTCTTCAACGGAGAAAAGCACCGTAAGCTTTTTTACGCCCGCCTCCCTGAGAAGCTTTCTCATGGCTCTGGCAAGAGGACACACGGATGTCTTGTTTATATCCGCAATTCTGAAGGCCAGGGGGTCGAACTTGTTCCCTGTGCCCATGCAGCTTATGATGCCTGTCCCCCGCTGCTCAGCGACTTTTGCGAGGAGTATTTTTGAACTGACCGAATCGATGCAGTCGCAGATGAAGTCAATCTCATCCCAGGGCAGGGCATCCTTTGTTTCTTCATTAAAAAAAATATTAAGCGGCAGCGCATCGCAAGAGGGGTTGATTGCTCTGACCCTGCTTGCCGCAACTTCCGCTTTTGGGAGTCCTATAGTATCAACCGTGGCAAATAGCTGCCTGTTAAGGTTCGACGGCGCGAAAGTGTCGTTGTCCACAAGAATCAGCTTTCCGATGCCTGCTCTGGCAAGAGCTTCGACGCATGCCCCTCCGACACCGCCAATGCCGAACACGGCAACGCAGGCCCCCTTCAACGCGGCAAGGCCCTCCTTTCCGACGATCATTTCCTCTCTTGCGAAGATCTCATCCTCGGAAAAACCGGTATCGTTTTTGTCTCTGAAAGCGTCCATATTCCGTCCGTCCTTACGACGACAATGATACCATTGGCGGGTTTTAAAATCAAATAAAAAAATGGTTGCACAATATAGTTTAAGCTAAAAATAAAGATTTAGTTTTTAGCGCATATTTCCGGGAAATATGATATTTCCGGAGCATATTTTTTTCCTTGACAGCAAGTTTTTCAGACTTTATCATTTCACTGATTACAGATTCTATAACACACAGAAAAAATCAAAATCTTGCATACGGCATTCTCCGGAATGCCTGGGAGGTAGCTTTGTATTACTGTTTTAACGGAAGATATGTATCAGAAGACGAGCCGTCATCAGGACGAACCGCTTTGCTGAAAGCGGTGAGAAGGTCCGACAGGGAACCTGTGGCGGTAAAAGTCTGGGAAAAGGACGCCCCTGAGGGCAAAAGAGAGGCAGAAATCTGGAAAAGCGCGTTTCCCGATTATTTCATCGAAGCAAAGAACGACGGCAGAAGATTTATGCTTGTGAGACGGTGGATCGAGGGGATGAGTCTTGCGGAGTACGTGGAAAACTACGGATTGATGAGCCCGGGAAAGGCCGTTGCCGTGTGTCTTTGCGTGGCTCTCAGGCTGAGGCGGTTTTACCAGTCGACGGGGAAATACTACGGCGACCTGCGGCCCGAAAACATAATTCTCGGGCGGAACTCGGTTTTCTTTGTCGACTTTGAGTCTGCGGGAGAGGAGACGGAGGGAGGCGCCTCAGTCAGGAGCTTTACGTCTAAAACCCTTAAGTTTGTTTCGCCGGGTTTCGCGGCGCCGGAGGTGTTCAGGGGCAGGGCCTGCTGTGCGTCCGACTTTTTTGCCCTTGGCGTGCTCCTGAATTTTCTGGTCAGCGGGGAGACATCGAGCTTCTGCGGGAAGCTTTCTGACGTAAGACTTAAGGAGTTTGCGTCAAAATGCACCGCAGAAAAGCCCGGGGACAGGTTCGGCAGCGTTGAGGCGCTTGCGACTGAGCTTGGCGATATCCTGAGAGAAACGGGCGAGAGACCGCTGGGAAGCCTTGAGGAGGAAATAAGGTTTTACCTTGGCGACAGAATGGGGGAAGATCCGGCGGACAGCAGGGTGGTGCCTTTCGGAGGTCTGTTTGCCGAAAGCGGAAGGGAGTGTGCCGACGACTTTGAGAAGGGATTTGAAAGTTTGATTTTTTCCGGAAAAGACGGGGAAAACGAGATACCTGAAATGCCTGAAAGCGAAGAATACGGAAACGCTCCGGACGATGAGGAAGAGAGTCCTGACGGGCAGTTTTTCGGACAAACCGGAGAGTCGCCTTTTGAAAACAACGGCGCTTGGGATGAAGACGGCGGGAAGGATGACACTCAGCCCCAGGACGGGGCAATCCTTTTCCCCCATTACGAAAAGGGCTACAGAAGGCTTATGCTCTACGTCCCGGAAAACATCAGCTTTGCCGCGGAGCTCGGATACATATTTGCCATGTGCTTCGGGTTTAAGACTTGCGTTTACGAGTTCTTTGACTATGCGCCGCCAAGGCTTCCTTACTACCTCACATCCGCCGCAGGAGACGTCAAGACTCAGGAGCCGGAAAGAAGCGGCGGCAGGTTTTTTGCAAGTCAGCAGGGAAGCGGGGAGGCTGACGCTTTCATGGCATCGGAAGAGAATGCATTGTATGAAAGCCCCGCAGACGCAGGAAGCTTTAGGACCGAAACGGGTGAAAACAGGAATAAAAATTCATTTATCCAGAGATTCTCGCAGGACTGTTTGACCGGGGACTTTGAGATTTTATCCTCCGTGTCTGCGGAATGCGCGAGGCTCAGTATGGGGGCGGGAACCTTTGAAAGCATTGGCGAGCCCGGCGACGATTTTATGAGGTGTTTCATGGCAGGCGCTTACACGAATTTCGATATTACCGTGATTTGCGACAATATGTTTGAAAGCCGTGGGAGCAGCGTGCAGGTCATGAGATACTGCGACTATGTTCTGCTGCCGGTGAACGACGAGGCGGATGAGGTTGAGACGGCAATTGCAAGGTACACGAGGCTCCTTGGCGAGAACCGGATCTCGAAGGAGAGGCTCAAGATAGTGTGCTGGGAAAAAAACGGCTCCGGCGCAGGTGCGGAACTGCTTGGTGCGGCGGGAGACAGGTATGAGTTTGCGGGGAGCATTGGCTATGACAGCGACAGACACTATTCCAAAAACGTTGAGGGCGACGTGTACTGCAGCAGAATGAAGGGCGAAATAATACGCCAATACTGCGACATAGCGTCAAGGCTCACTTACGGGGAGAGATTCTGCGCGTAAAATGGCTTGGAAGAATCCGCCGGCGGGGCTCTGGCAGGGCATTTGCCGGCGGATTGGCGAAAGAGGGCGGCAGACGGCGGATTTTTATTGAATAACAGCCCGATATTTAATATAATAAATGCGTATACCAACAGCTTTTTGCGGGGTGTTATGCGTTTATATACAGTGCAGAACAAACAAATATTTTCAAAACTGGTTCTTGACGGGTTGAAACTGTCTGAAAAGCCGGGTTGGGCCGAAACGGCGCCATGGGACAGCGATTTATCGGTCCTGCGATGCCTTGCCCTTTTTCCGGAGAATTACGACAGGGACAGCGAGACTGTCATCATGTTCGATGCGGATATCGACAATGTATTCGTTGCCGAGGGTGCCTTCGAAGGCATTGATGAAGGCGACGAAAAGGACCTGTTTTCAAAGTCGGTGGTGCCCGCAAGGAAGTATATTCTCGGAAGGTATATAAAACCGGTTTATTTCATCACAGGCGATCTTGAAACAGAAAGAATTTCCCCCCGCGAGGACTCCGAGGGCGACATCAGGTTTTTCGACAGCGAGGAGCGCTACTACATTGACTGCGTCGCTGCAAAGCTGGGAGATAAATATGAGGAATTCAGGCTGTTTTCGGTGAGAAGTCTGTTTGAATCACTTGCCGCTGCAGGCAGGATGACAAAGACCGAAAACGGGGAATATTTGATATTCACGGACGAAGAGGGCAATTCATACCCTATTTGCCGTCATTTTCACAAGTAACACGGAGGAACAATGGAAGGCGAAAACAACAACCGTCGCGACAACAACAGGCCCAACGGCAATAACGGCAACTACGGTAACTTCAATAACTACGGAAACCGCAACCGTTTTCAGAACAGACGGCCATACAACCAGAACGACAGGCGCGGAGACAGGCGCGAGGGCGGCGGGGACAACCGCCAATTCCACCGGGACAACAGACGTCCCCAGCGGCCGCCTCAGCAGGTGGTAAAACCCGAGCCCACCGCAGAGGAGATTGCGGCTGAGACAAAGAGCATAGAGGCTGAAATCGCTATGGAAATCGAGGAGCTCCGCTCTCTGAAAGCTAAATTTGGCTTTTGACGGTGTTCCGGAATTCCTGGCACTGAATATAAAAATCTAAAGAAAATCAGGTACTTGTTTATGGAAATCATCAAGGAAGAAAGCCTTCCGATAGCAATGCATAGGGAGTGGCGCGGCAAAATAGAGACCGCGGTGAGAGCTCCCCTGGAGAATTCATACGATCTGGCACTGGCATATACGCCCGGCGTGGCGGAGCCCTGCCTTGAAATAAAAACGGACGAGAGAAAATCTTTCGAGTTTACGAGAAGATGGAATACCGTTGCCGTGGTCACAAACGGAACAGCTGTGCTGGGGCTTGGCGATATAGGTCCTGCCGCGGGACTTCCCGTTATGGAGGGCAAAGCGGCCCTGTTTAAAGCTTTTGGCGGCGTTGACGCGTTTCCGATCTGCATCGGCTCAAAGGACCCCGAAAAGGTTATCGAAACAGTGGCCCTTATAGAGAGCAGCTTCGGCGGAATCAACCTTGAGGATATTTCCGCTCCCTCGTGTTTTGAGATTGAAAACGAGCTCAAAAAGCGCCTCTCAATCCCCGTTATGCACGACGACCAGCACGGAACCGCCACAGTTGTGCTTGCGGCTTTGAAAAATGCTCTTAAGCTTGCAGGAAAGGATATCGCTAAAATATCCATTGTTATAAACGGCTGCGGCGCCGCTGGCTCTGCAATCGCCAAGCTTCTCATCAAGGCCGGAGCAAAGAAAATCGTTATGTGCGACAGAAAGGGCATCCTCTCAGAGGAGACTACAGAGGAGGGCACATACAAGAGAGAATTGGCGATGATTACAAACCGCCGCAAGATCAAAGGAAAGCTTTCCTACGCCATGAAGAAGGCGGACGTTTTCATTGGCGTGTCTGCCGCCAATGTTCTGAAGCCCGAGGATATCGCGGCCATGAATGAGAAACCGATTATTTTCGCGATGGCAAACCCGATTCCGGAGATACTTCCGGAAGCAGCTATGAAGGCCGGCGCGTTTATCATGGGAACAGGCAGAAGCGACTATCCGAACCAGATCAACAACGTACTGGCATTCCCGGGCATTTTCAGGGGAGCCCTTGACGCGGAGGCAAAGGATATTACGGATGACATGCTGGTGGCGGCGGCTGACGCCATCGCAGGGCTTGTGGGCGAAGACGAGCTTTGCCCGGAGAAAGTTGTTCCGGACGCTTTTGACGAAAGAGTTGCCGCAACTGTCGCCGAAGCTGTCAGAACAGTTGCCGAGAAGACCGGCGTTGCGAGAAAGATCAGGAACTGATACGTGACCTCACGCAAAATCAGCTGTTGAATCAGAGGTTTCCGGCTGCGACAGCATGGAGGAATGACTTTGGCGTTTGAAAACCTGCTGGGACAAAACGAATTGAAGGATAAGCTGAACCGGGTGCTGGAAACCGGCAAGCTTGGTCATGCCTACATGTTCACAGGCGAGCGGGGGATTGGAAAAAAGACTTTTGCCCGGGAATTTGTGGCGGCCGCCATGTGTACGAACCGGACGGGGTCGAAAAGGTGCTGCAGATGCAAATCCTGCACGCTTCTCGAAAGCGACAACAACTCTGATTTGCTTGTAATCTCTGCCGATGACGGAAAATCCGTCATTTCGGTGGACAGGATACGGGACGACATAAGAGAGGCAGTCTCAAAGGCTCCGAATTTTTCCGCAAAAAGGGTTGTGATTGTCGAGCAGGCGGAGAAGATGAACGAGGCGGCTCAAAACGCACTCCTCAAAACATTTGAGGAGCCGCCGGAGTATGCCATGATAATACTCCTTTGCGACAGCCTTCTGCAGATGCTTGAGACGATAAAGTCAAGGGCTGTTATCGTTGAACTTAAGCGAAACACTGATGGGGAAATCCTCGAAAAATACCGAAAAAAACGGGAAGAATCAACTCATCTTGCGCAGGACGTCACCCCTGAACTTGTCTGCTCTTATGCGGACGGCATCATGGGGCGCATTGATGAAATTATGAATGACGGGGACGCTATGGAGAGCCGGAAAAGGCTTTCGGAACTGCTTCCGGGGCTGTTTGAGGGCAACATAGAAGTCAAAAACCGGGTCATGGAACTCATTGACGTCAAAAGTAAAAAATACGATTTCATTTTCTTTTCCATGATCTCTTTTATCAGAGATGCTATGGTGCTGGCAAGGTTCGGCATGCGTACCAAAATCATCAACGCCGACTACAGGGATGCGCTCCATGCCCTTGGCGGCAGTGTTGGATACTACAGGCTGAAGGATGCCCTTGGCGTCATAGACGCCTGCTACAAGAATCTTGCACAAAACGCCAATGGAGAGCTTGCCGTCGACAATATGCTGATAAAGCTCGGTATGCGCACAGCTTCGGGATATTGAAAATGAATTGCCGCAGAAAGAAGCGGCAGAGGTGATAATATGATCAAAGTTTGCGGCGTAAGACTTACGCCAAACGGAAAAGTATATCTGTTCGATCCGAGAAACGTGGGAGCTGAAAAGGGCGACCTTGTTGTGGTTGAATCCGCCCACGGGAATATCATTGGCGAGATAGTATATGCTTTAAAAGAAATCGAAAAAATGCCCGAGGGAAATGAACTGAAGCCCGTCATAAGGATTGCTACGGAGCAGGACCTCAGGAATGCTGCGGAAAACGAAGAATTGGCGAAAAGGGCTTTTGACATCTGCAAGAATCTCATCAGCCAGCAGGGACTCAATATGAAGCTCTTCAGGACGGAGTACACTCTGGATCGCTCAAAAGCCATTTTTTACTATGTTTCCGAGCAGCGTGTGGACTTCAGAAACCTTGTGAAGGAGCTGGCTCCCCGCATCAAGATCCGCATCGAGATGGTGCAGGTGGGTCCCAGAGAACACGCCAAGGCAATCGGCGGCATAGGTCTGTGCGGCAGGCAGTTCTGCTGCCAGGGATTCATGACTACCTTTGAGCCCGTCACCATCAAAATGGCCAAGGACCAGGGCCTCACAAGCAACCCCACAAAGTACTCCGGCAGCTGCGGCAAGCTTCTCTGCTGCATCAGGCACGAGGAAGCCGCGTACGAATATGCCCACGGCATAATGCCAAAAAACGGGACGCTCATCATGACTGAGGACGGCCCCGGAAAGATTATTGTCGTTAATATGCTGAAGGAGACATGCACCGTCAAGGTGGGTCTCGAGTCGAATTTTGAGATTAAGTCCTACGGCGTTGAAAGCATCAGACAGCTCACAGACACTGAGAAAGCTGAGTATATAGCTCTCAGAAAGAAAGAGAAGGACGAGATGGAGGCCGAGGCTCAAAAGCGGCTGAGCGGCAAGGGTGATGAAGAAAAAAGCTCTGACAGCGACTCCGCAGAGGGTACGAAAAAGCCTGCAAGGGAACGTTCTTCGGAAGATGGCGAAGGCCGGGGCGAGCGCCCTCAAAGGCAGCAAAAACGCAGGGACAGCCGCAGGGACAAAAGACCTGCAGCCGCCGCAGACGGCTCAGCCGACAACGCTCCGGCAGATATTTCCGCCGGCGAAGGCTCCCAGGAGAACCCGGCAAGGCCCGGAAGAGAGAAAGGCAAAATGCCGAAGTTCAGAAAGGACAGAAAAATGGGTTCCCCTGACGGGAGAAAACCCGGACCCAAACCTGAATTTCCCAGAAACCCCGGACAGTTCAATCCTCAAAAGGGCGGAAGACCGGGAAACAGACCGAACCGCAAGCCGAGACCGGGTTTTAAGAGCGGGGGAAACGGCAGCAAAGGCCCCGGACAGGAAGAGTAATATAAATAAGGACTATAAAAATCCCCGCCGCAGGCTGAACAAGCGGCGGGAATTTGCTTTTTCATGGATGTTTAGGTTTTATTGCCGGCGGTCATCTTTTTTCCTGTCAGGTTTAAAAACTACTATTGTCACTGCAACTCCTGCGGCAACGGTGAGAATAAGCACAATGATGATTATTATGAGCCCTGTTTTGTCATTGGCGTGTTTTCCGCCCTCGTTCACAGGTTCGGCGGTGATAAAGGGTGTTTCAATAGGCGCAGGCGTTTTGTCAGGGGCGCCGGGAGTTGACGGCTCCGGGGTTTCAACAGGGGTCTCAGTGGGGACAGGGGTGTCTGTGGGAGCTTCCGTGGGAGTGTCAACAGGTGTGCCTGTGGGGGCTTCGGTGGGAGTCGGTGAAGGTGTTGAAGTGGGAGTCGGCGTTGGACTCGGCGTGGGAGTGGGCGTCTCAGCCGATCCGTTTTTGCATGGCGCGATGGCGCCCTGGGGAGGCGAGGCGAGGAAAGTCACTTCGCTTATCGAAAAGCTGTCGCCGTTTAAAACCTCAAAGTCAAAAAAGTTAAAGGCTTTTCTCCAGGTGGGGAGTTTTGAAAAGTCAAGGGCATAATCCGCATACTCGTCCGTCAGCGTTATCTCATAACTGTATTCGTTTTCCCGGGTTATGACCTTGTCGGTGCCTGTATAGATTTTGATTTTAGTACCGTTGCTGCCGCCTTTCAGCCTCAGCACCGCGGAAGTATAATCCTCAGCCTGCACGGCCATTCCCATGTAGTCAAGGTAGACAGAGGTTTTTGCATTGGCGTTTTCAAATGTCGCCTCGTTTTCGCCGGAAACAGTGGTGCCGTTAAGAGGGAAGAAGAGGTCCCGGAGATACTGCTCGTCAAAAGTGAGGTGTCTTGCGTCAATGGGATGCCTGTATTCGGCAACGTAGGGAGTCTCCTTGGAGAGGTTGTAGTAAGCTGCGATGCCCTCGGCAATCTGTTTTCCGAGCATGTCAAGCTTCTCGTCTGTAGAGAGATAGTCCCTGACGTCTGCGGGACTGCTTATGAATGTGCATTCCACCACAATGCCCGGAACGCCGGACCTTATTGAACGCATAACGATTCCGTAGTAGTCCTGAAGGGAGCCGTCCGGGTAGAATGCGTGGTAGCTTGATGTGTTGGCCATAGTGGTTAAAAGGCCGCGGTTGGAAAGGCCTATTTTGTTAAGGCTTGCAAGGATGAAATTGCCAAGGTCGCGGGTCGCTTTAGAAAGCTCCGGTCTGTACTCGCTGGCTGCGGCGCAAACCAGGGATCCGCGGGTGGAAGGGTCCGAATATGAATTGTTGTGAATCGAAACGACAACGTGGGCGCCTTTGCTTGTGGCGTAGGATACCCGCTGGGCCAGCGTCAGCTCCTCCTCGAGTGTCTCCCTGGTCATGACGACCTCGACCCCTGCGTACTCAAGAAGGTATTTCCTTGCCGCCAATGATATTTTCAGGTTGCAGTACCGCTCCTGATACTGGACACCGTCAACGGTATTTGTGGCGCCTGAGTCGCTGCCTCCGTGTCCCGGATCGATGCAGATTATGAGGTTCGAAGCGTTTGAAGTGAGTGAAAGGCAAAAAAACAAAATCGCCAAGGCAAAAGCCGCAATAAAGGCGGAAAGAATCAATTTTGTCGCTTTTGAAGATACTTTCATGGGACAGACCTCTTTTGTAAAAATGATTTGCAAAGCTGCCGCCAAGACCCTTCGCGGCACTCCGTAATCCTCGGGGTATATTTTAACCCAAAACCGGGCTTTTTACAACTTGTTCCGGGGTGCTGCAATATGAAAAAACAAGCAAAACGGTATTCGTGTCATTTTGCAATAGAAAGAAACACACCAGTTGTTATTCCATAAATATAATTGAATTGATTGGCAAACAATAGTAAAATTAAGAACAGGAAAAGCATTCGGTATCAACAACGTTTCTTCAGGAGATATATATGAACTCAAATATCAGGCATTTTAATATAAGCTTTAAAGCAGTTGCAATTATCCTAGTTTTAGCAATATTTGCGACCTTGATTCCTGCAGGCGGGCTGAATGTTTCCTATGCCGAAGAGCCTTATTCAAGCTTTCTTGATCCTGATAATTTTGATTTGTCTGACTATCCTGATACTTCCGAAGCAGGTGAAATATTGCAGTCCGGCAGGGTCTCCGAATATGAACGTCTTGCGCTTGAAAAACTCGGGAAACCTGCGACCGTTGAAAACATCAATCCGTACAGGCGCTCTGATGTCAGCTATCAGAAGACTGAACTTGCCAATGCCTTTTCAAGA
>CACZNV010000006.1 GCA_902782645.1 uncultured Ruminococcus sp.
CTGAACAGGCTCTGAAAAGGGAGATACTTGAGGAACTGGACACGATGATTGAAGTAGGGGAGATTATCGGCGAGGTCGATTATGATTACCCCGAGTTTCATCTCCACATGAGATGCTTCCGGTGCAGGGTTGTAAAAGGAAACCTTACACTCAAGGAGCATGACAGTTCGGCCTGGCTGTCCTGTGACGGTCTTTACGGTGTTAAATGGCTGCCGGCGGACTTCCCGATTTTGGAAAGGATAGCTGACTCTTTGAAAAGCATTGGCGGCTGCATTGAGGCTGGCCGTCAGACTCCGGAATGACAGCATTCACGGAAATCTTTTCATCCGCAGGATTTTTTAAGCTTGGCGGATTACAGTTTAGGTAGGGAGGATGAATCTTTCACAGGAACGATACAAAGAAATATCGGTTAAGTGATACAGTATTGATTGGATTGACAAATTTTAAAAACTGTCGAAAAAATCTTCATTTTTGCTTGACTTGTGATAATTCTTCATGTATAATCACATACCGTGGAAATTCGTTCTACTATAATTTTTAATAAATGGATGGGATAAAAAAATGAATGATTTGGAACTTTTAAAGCATGCAAAAGAGTACATTGACAAGATGGCTAACGGTATGAACCCTCTGACCAATGAAATCGTTCCTGAGACTGATATTTTAAACAACATCAAAATATCACGTTGTCTTTTCTACGTTTCCGGTGTCCTTCAGGGTCTCTTAAACGGCGAGCAATCGAGAACCGCAATGCCACATAAGATGCCGAGAAAAACGGATTTCTCCATCTCTGAAGAGGAACTCTCAAGATTTGAGTTCTCCCAGGAGCCTTTGACGATTTCCGAACTCACGCATCGCATCAATTGTCTCGTTGACCTTGAGTCCATGAAGCCTCTTCACTACAGGACGATTACCGAGTGGCTCAGCTCTATCGGCCTCCTTGAAGAAAAAGAGAGACCCACAGGCGGCCTCACAAAGAGACCTACTGAGAGCGGCGAACAGCTCGGCATTCACGTTGAAGAGCGTCTCGGTATTGACGGAAATATCTACTACGTTAATATCTACGACCTTCAGGCTCAGCAGTATATCATTGCAAATCTCTTCTCTTCTCTCGGAAGATAACAGAAGATATGAGACGGTGCGGGCTTGACCCGCTGTAGCAATCGAATACCACTGAAACAGGCCCCCGCCAAAAGCGGGGGCCTGTTCAATATTTTTGATTTTGGGCTCTTTACGCAAGTCGCAAAAGAGAACCTATAATTACCGGCGGTGCTTCTAAAAGCACACAAAGGGTCTTGCGACGATTACTTGCGACTTGCTTTGTGCGAGCTTCCCGCTCGCAGTATATACATACAGCTTCGGGGTCGCGCACGCAAAAATAGCTCCAAAATCGAGATTTTGGGCTCTTTACGCAAGTCGCGAAAGAGAACCTATAATTACCGACTGTGCTTCAAAAAGCACACAATGGGTCTTGCGACGATTACTCGCGACTTGCTTTGCGCGCTCAAACCCTCGAAGTACCTTCGTACGTCGTCGGGTCCGATCACGCAAAAATAGCTCCAAAATCGAGATTTTGGGCTCTTTACGCAACCTATGAGCAATCACCGACAGATACATTGTTGACGGTGTTCCTCTCTGCAATTCGCATCAAGAATTTGAAAATTCTTGACTTATGCAACACTTACCCCCAAGATTGTTGGACACATGTTGCTTGAAAAGTAGTATAATCATCTTAACGAACAGTGTCAATACCGACGGAGTTCATTTATTGTCTTGACGATGATGAAAAAGAATATAAGGTTTGGCGTTGATTGTAATAATCTGCGCAGGTGTTGACAAATCATTATTGGAGGTAAACATATGAAAAGGAAAAAACTATTCTGCATGCTGTTGGCATTCTTGATGTTGTTTCAAACATACGGCATCAAGATGTTTTCAAGCGCCGATGAAAAAGGCCAAGAGAAAACAAGAAACTGTGATTTTGAAAAGTTCCCTGAGGTGGTTTCTTCAGATGACAATGAACTTCGCGTGATGAGATTGGATTCTGCAGATGATGATCTGTCGGTAATCAAGTACTACATCGGTGATGGAAAATGTGAAGAAATACTATTTCCGATGCCTGTTAAATACGTTGATTCCGATAACACCGTACGAGATAAAAGCAATAAGCTTGAGGAAAAAGAGTCGGGCTTTTATAATCCCAACAACGACATTAGAACAATCTTCCCTTCCTCGCTTGACAAAGGAATAATCACAACATTTAATGAGTATTCAATTACTGTTACTCCTGTTGTTGGTGATTTGTTTATACAAAGCGAGTGCTACATGGAAGATAACACCGTGTATTATGAAGGTGCATATGGCGAAAACACACTGCTTTTGTATAAAGCAACTTTCTGCGGAAATAAAAGCGACATTCTTCTCCTCGAAAAGCCTGAAACGAACTGTTTTTCTTTTGCAGTTGATGCAGTAAATCTATCGTTGACTGACATGAACGGACAACCGTCTTTATGTGATAAAAAAGGTGGTGTGGTTTTTGCTTTTGACAGCATCTTGGTCTATGATGCAGAAGGCAGGGAAGTTTTTGGCAGTTATATTATAGACGAGGATATTGTTACAATTGAAGTTCCTGAAGATTTTTTAGATTCAGACGATACGACATATCCTGTTACTGTTGATCCGAGTATATTTTTATCATCGCCTGATTATTACGGAACCGCCCGTATTCAAAACACATCTTTGAGCAGCAGTCTATTTGCTACCGGCGGTGTTTTCTCAAGCAGTGATAAAATCGATTTGGGAACGATAACATCGTCTAACTGTCAAAGGACACTTATTGGCTTTCCGGGGTTAAAACAGATTCTTCCGGAATCCGCAAGTGATATTGAATCTGCAAGCCTTCAGCTTTACAGAAGAGCCGCTCATAACCATAGTACATATGTGTATGTTTATGCAAGCCCATGTACATCACACTGGTATATCGGGCAGTCTGTTTCTGCAGCCTTGTATTATAATTATTATTGCAGCCTGTACACAAACACTAATCGGGCTCAATCAAAAGTCAATGCAAATGCGAATGCAACCGGAAGCAATACGTTCAATATAAAGGATGCTGTTTTGGCATGGCAAGCGGGACAATACTGCTTTGGAAACGAGGTTGGCGGCTTCAATATTGCGTTGTCAGATGAAACACATACAGTCAAGTTTCACGGTGCGACTACGGCAACTGCGAATAAAACTCCGAGGCTGACGTTAACATTAAAATCAGCAACAGTTCAGGACGGTGTATATATGATTTCCCCCTATCTAAGTGCCACAGATGTGTCGCCTTATACCATGGGAGTATCTTCGACTTACGGTACTGTTATTAACTCGTTCAACGTTGGTGCATATAGTTATCCGGCAGGGAAAACAAGTTGGATCGTCGATCCTTGTTCTCTCTTCAAAATTAAAAAACTCAGCGGCTCAACAAACGGGTATTCGATAGTTAATGCTTCGTCAGGCAAGTATCTTACTCAAGTAAGTACTATACTAACTTACAGCACAACACTTACCACTGGAACAGTGTGGTATTTTCTTAATCTCAACGGGAAATATTATATTATAAGCGAAGGAATGTATTTACTTGGCTGCAGTAATCCGGCACAACAGAACAGCGATGTAACTTTAATCAGCCCTAATGGACAAAACGAAGTCTTATGGAATTTGAAGTTTTATATGTTGGATGTGGAACATAAAGCACAACCGTCTTGGACTACTTGCGGACCAACATCAGTATGGATGATTCTCAATTATTTTGGTGTAGATTTAACAGGTATCGGAATGAGAAATCCTGATAATATAAACTATGGCACGGGTAGTCCATATGCAGAAGAATACAAATACGGGTCAGTACTTGGTGGTTATAATGAATATATCAGAGAGATTGGGCAGTATTATTCCGGAAACTATTCATCATATGGACGAGAGCACGTTTGTGCGGCTATTAATCACTATTATCCGGGGCATTACAGCAATTGGCAAGCTCCTTGTTTCCCTGAAGGCTGTACTTACTCTGAAATGCGAGATATAGTAGAGTATAACATAAGAACCGGTTACCCAATTGCTGTATTGGTTTCTTTTAGCAATCCTGCCAATTATCCATTTACAAACAGTGAACCCGGGCATTTTCTTGTGCTATGCGGATTATATACAGATTCATCCGGCGTCGACAGAGTGATTGTTGCGGACCCTTATCCTACATCGGACCCGAACTTTGTTGATCTGTATGATAGTCATTCTAGAAATCCAAGAAATCCAACTCCTGCATACGTTGATTTCCCACTTTCAGACCTGTGGGATATAACTGTGGCAAGAAGTATGATATGTAACAGCTATACGATTCCGTAAACAGACGAAAAGAATGAGAGGTGTTTTATATGAAAATAGCTAAAATTGCAGTTCTGATTTTGACCTTATGTTCACTCCTTATAACCGAAGCAATAGGAGTTTGTGCCGAAACAACCGAACTCACTAAGACCGTTGCCGAAGAACTCATTTCGGAGTTTATAGACATCAGGAATTCCATGGGATTGTATTTCGGATGGTTTAACGGCGGTACGTCGCAAGATTATCTAAAAAACGGTAATATTCCTGCGTCGGATATTGCGGAGGGGCATCTCAACACTGAGATGGGTCAGTTTTGTAAGTACATAAAGGTGAAAGAAGGATATGGTCCCGAAGAAGTTAAACAGAAAATCAGGTCACTTTTTACAAGCGATTTAGCTGAAAAAATCATTACTGACGGTGAGAGTTTTTTCTTGCGGTACTATCAGGAAAAAGGAGAATGGTACTATGAGCGGTATCAGGGCGGCAGAATTTATAGTTACAATGAAGGAGACCGTCAGAACGCATATTTTGAGCTGTCAGAGGTTAAGAACCTTGTTATCATTGAGTCAAATGAACAAAGCGCTTTAGTGTCGGTTCCTGTGCATCGCTTTTACGATGAAAACGATGGCGAGAAGGAGGAAGCAAGGCTATTGACGGATGTATTATTCAGCTTGAGTTTTATTGACGGTAAATGGAAGATAGCCGAAGTAGACTTTGCCAATATGCTTTTCCGCGCTGACAGTGAAAAAACCGCACAGTCGAGTCTTACGGAAGAAACGGTGAGAGAAGGTATTATAGCTCTTGTCAGTGATCTTTACAGTTTGACTATGCTAGACGCGGAATGCAGATATGACACATACAGCCCTTCATATAAGGATTATCGCCATCCTTACAAGAAAATTGAAGGTAATGTGTATGCGCCGATGGAAGGAAATTTGTCAGATCCAGCCACATGGTACAATTATGCTGAGAAGTTCTGCTCGCCTGAGGTCGCAGGTTATTTGCTTAACCATATTTTCTCAAATAGCGAATCTCAGATAAGGGTTTTCGGTAATAGCGTGTATTATCTCTTCTTTGCAGAGTTTAACCACTATGATCCGGATCGTTCGGAAATGATGAACACGTACAGTCTTAAGAGTGCATTGGCGAATGCTATAACAATTGAGCATTTATCCGGCACCAAGGCTATCGCGAGTGTTTCGTGCACGATAAAACCTCAGGCAAATCGCGACAGTAAAACCGTAACGCTTACACTTCAATATGAGAAGGGCGACGATGGTTGGAAGATTGTAAACACAGGGTTTATCGACACTTTGGATAGCGAAGTATATGCGTTGAGAGGCAGCGGGGCTTTTGCACAGTTAATCCCAGACAGAGGCGTCAATCCAGGCACTTTTGACGCAGGTTGTATCTTTGCTCTTCTGGTTTCTGCTACAGTTGCTCTTTCGGTTGCGGTGAAGAAGAGAACCCGAGGAACAAAGAGAAGCAAGTAATATATTTTGGCGTTGATTGTAATAATCTGCGTAGTTGTTGGCCAATTTGGATTGGAGGTAAAAAATGAAAAGAATAAAACCGATTTTATTTTTCCTAGCACTTATGCTGGTATGGACAGGCGTTTATTCTACTGTTTTTTCAGACGATTCAGGCGAACTGCCCTCCGAAACAACAGTAAAAGAAATCCTTCGGGAGGCCTACATACTTCGCGAGGGGATGGGATTCCGGTTCACCTGGTATGAAGGAATCGATGACCCTAATCAGATACCGTTTATTGAGTCAGCGTACAGTTATGAAAGGGAACGTACTTATATTGACACTTATGACGGCGAGGAGCATACGATTAAAACAGGTCTGGATCACTACCCTGTTGCCGACGGATGGAGCCCGGATGAAGTTAAACAAAGGCTGAAAAACATTATGGTTTCTTCCCTTGCCGATAAAATAATTGACAGCTCAGGCGAATTCTTTGAATGGTATGCGGAAATTGAAGGGAAAATGTGCTACAAACTCCTGCGAGGGTTTCAATATGGTTACACCACTCCGACAAGGGTATACTTCGAAGAAAGCGATCTTGAGAATATAAGAATAGTTTCAGACGGTCCCGGAAAGGCGACTGTTTTTGTCCCGTCCCACAGATATGAGAGGACGATTATCGAATTCGAATCAAGAATAAAAGATTTCGATGTTGCAGTTCGCCTTGTAAAAGAGGACGGCAAGTGGAAAATATCCGGTATGGATTGCTTTGCATCAATGCTCTCGGCAAGGGAGGTTCCGAATGACGGATCATCCGAACTTGATGACGAGATCATTATAAACTCTGTCAAAGCTGCGATATTTGACCTGTATTACTATTTTACCATTGGCGGATGCGAACTTGATACGGACGGATTTCACAGCGAAAAGCCAATAATAGCAGAAAGAATGAAAGACGGTGAGAAAAGATATTATACATACCGCAGCATTGAAGGAGATGCGGGTTATATTTCACGTTGGAGAGAATTTGCCGCAAAGTTCTGTACTGCAGAAATGGCTGACAAGCTGCTAAGACTGGATGGACCGGTTGAAGAAAGCAACGGAAATCTTTTTATGACCAATAACACATATTGTTCGGCTGAGTTTTCTCCGAAGAAAGTAACGTTAGACAGAATCTCGGTGAACAGAATCGCTCCGGACCGCGCAGTAGTGAATTTCTTATTCCCGGTATCCGGACTGGGAGGCTGTGAATATGACTATTTAATCAAGACATTGTCCCTTGAAATTGAACTTTCAAGGACAGCTGACGGATGGAGAGTCTCGGGAGGCGATTTCATAGATAAGCTTGACGCCGAATTCAGTTCTGCAATTATCAGGAATCCGGGCACCGGAGGTTTTAACGTAACCCCAATCCTGTTAGCCTGTGTTCTCCTGCTGACTGTTGTGAAAAAAAGAAGCAGCGTTTCTGATGCAAAATGACATCCGCAGGTTGCGGAAAATATTTTAAACCGCTGCTGCGAAGGCCGTAACCGAATAATAATCGCGGCGGCAAGGCTCCCGTTCCGGCATTTACTCTCAAAGATAACTGCCGGAACGGGCTTTTTTTAATATTTCTTGCAATTTTTCCCAAAAAAGGTATTGACAGGTCATTTTTTGTTTGCTAAAATCCGGATGTACCCCATTTTTGACCACGGAGTGACATTTTCTCCCAAAAACTGGCGGTGCATTCCCTTTTACTTATGATAAAATCCGTTGAAAGACGGATCAGTCGACAAATGATATTCCTTCACGCCGTATCGGGAGTCCGAAAGGGCTCCCGGCCAGGGTGAGAATCTGACAGCCAAAGACCCTTTTACGGGGAAACATACATAAGATAAAGCTCGAAAGAGTTATTTACAAATGACAAAGCCCTTGAATGGCGAATTCACCTAAGATTAGTCTCGCATAGAGAATGTTTCCAAGGGCAGGAAACAAGGCCGGGACCCGCCTCAAGGGGTCCGAACCGTTCATAAGGCGGCCTGAGGTCGCCTGAAATAAATTCCCGCTTGCGGGGTTACAAAAGATAAAGCCTTCGGGCACAAGTACAAAAGAATTTACATACCAAAGAAAAGCTTCCGGCGGATTAAAGTTCCCGAGCCAAAAGGCCCCTGAACACCGCCGGAAAAGAGGCTATAGAGGGATCAGAGGACGAAAGTGATGCTCAGCGGTATTTACGAAAACTCAATAGACGCGAAGAACCGCATTGTCGTTCCGCAGGAGCTGAGATCACAGATCGTCAACGAGAACGGCGAAGTATGGCTCACATACAGTCCTGACGCATGCGTGAGGGTTTACTCCTGCGAGGTTTATGACAGCCTTGTGGAAAAAATCGCCAAGGCGCAGTCCGAGGGCCGCGACACACGCGCGATGCAGATACTTTTCATTAAGCCTGCGCGCAAGGTGGCGCTTGACGCCGGCGGACGGGTGTTCCTTTCGAGCGATATGCGCGACAGAGCCAAAATTACCGACTCAGGCGAGGGCAAAATCGAAACAGCGGTGGTAGGAAACATAGACCACCTTGAGATATGGCTGAAAGCCGAGCTCAATGCCCAGACGCAGGCAATCACGGAGGAAATGGGCTTCTCAGAGCTCAGATCCATTGGCCTTACCTGATAAGGTCAGCGCCTGCGGGAAAGGGTATTGGCGATGGGAGAGTTCTCACACATCCCCGTACTCCTTAATGAGTGCGTAGATAATCTGGAAATCAAGACGGACGGCATTTACGTTGACGGTACTGTCGGCGGCGGAGGCCACTCCGGTGCGATTCTGAGAAAGCTCGGTGAGGGCGGTCTGCTCATCGGTATCGACAGGGATGCCGAGGCAATAGAGGCTGCGGGAATCGAGCTTAATTCTGTTTTGAGAGAGACGAAATCCAAGGCACGCTTTGAACTCGTTCACGACAACTACGTCAATATGGTCGAAATCTGCAGGGAGAGAGGCATTGGCGGTGTGGACGGGATACTTCTTGACATTGGCGTGTCCTCACACCAGTTTGACAGTGCCGAACGGGGTTTTTCCTACAGATTTGATGCGCCCCTCGATATGAGAATGGACAGAGGCGACAGGCTGACGGCGGCCGATGTTGTCAACAAGTATTCCGAGAGGGAGCTTTCCGATATCATTTTCAGATACGGCGAGGAGAGATGGGCAAAACGCATTGCCGAGTTCATCGTCCAGCGCAGGAAAAAGGCGCCGATAGAGACCACCTTTCAGCTTGTTGACGTGATAAAGGGTGCAATCCCTAAAGGGGCAAGAAGCGACGGCGGCCACCCCGCCAAGAGAACCTTCCAGGCCATAAGAATCGAGGTTAACGGCGAACTTGATGTGCTTTCAAACGTGATAATGGGAGCGGTCGAGATGCTCAAGCCTTCGGGAGTGATGGAGATAATCACATTCCACAGCCTTGAGGAGGGAATCGTAAAGAAGCTGTTCAAGAAAGCCGAAAACCCCTGCGAGTGCCCGCCGGAATTCCCTGTTTGCGTGTGCGGCAAAAAACCTCTCGGCAGGATGATCACAAAACATGCGATAGTCGCAACACCGGAGGAACTTGAGGCGAATCCGAGGGCGGCCAGCGCAAAACTGAGAATTTTCAAAAGATTTTGAATTTTTAAATCTTTAGCGGAACGGAGAACCATGGGAGGCTATTCATCTGACACAACTGAATATTCGGGGAAAGCCTACGGATTTAAAGTCGTCGGATTTGATTATTCCGAGGGCGTGATGGTCCCTGCCCCTGACGGTCTGAACGGCGCGGATGAAACCGCCAATGCCGAAAACCCGGCGCCTTCCGCCCCGGAGCAGAACAGGGCACCGCTTAAAATCTCCTTCAGCGAAAAGAACGAACCGGTCAGAAGGGCAAAGAAAAAGCCTGCGCCGGTCTTTCAGAGAGCGGTAAGGCTTCCCTCAAGGGAATACACGGAGATCAAGGACACGGCGACCTACAAGACGCTCAAGGGCATCGGACGGTTCAGAGCGGGCTCGGTGGTAACGGTGTTCCTCATAATAGTCTGCGTGGTGCTTGGCCTTGCCTGCGTAATGAGATATGCGGCGATATTCGATCTTTCGAAACACACGAGGCAGATCGAAAAAGAAAACGCCAAGACAAGAAACCGGCTCACGGTGGAGGAGAGCAGCGTTGACATTGGCGAGAACGTCAGCGTCGACAGCATAGCGGCAAAGCTGGGAATGGTTAGACCCGGAGCTGACTCGGGCATAGTGGTACCTCTTGCCGGCACGGATGTCACAAGGGTCTATCTCTCGGCCGAAGAGGACGGGGAGAACGAAGAAGAGAAGGGCTTTTATCAGAGTCTTTTGAGTTTTCTGGGACGGAACCCGGGTGACTGACAGGCGAAAACTACGGAAGAGACCGCAGGCGGGAAGGCCGGGGACGTCTTCCGTATTGTTATTTAAGGGACTGCCGAAATGAAAAAGGAAAAAAACACGGAGCCGGCGGAGGCACAAGCCGGCGGTGAAAACAGCGAAAAGAATATCGCCAAGAAACCGGGACTTGTCAGGAGACTGCTGAGTCCTGTTCTTGCAGGTCTTAAGTATATTTGGACAATAATCCGCAACCTGTTTATCGCCCCCGCGGGCGTTATGACCGGAGGCGTGGAAAAATCCCATAAGAGGGTACGGGGCGCAAGCATCATAATAAGGGTGCTGCTCTGCATACTCGTTCTTTACTATGCCTTCCTTATGATCGTGATGGGCGGAAAGTACAGTATCGAGGCTTTTGAGGCCCAGAACAGGACTTTCGAGACTGCCGCAAGGCGGGGCAACATCTATGACGTCAACGGCAATGCCCTTGCCGTCACAGTGGACACTTTTACGGTAAGCGTCTCCAGGGAGGAAATCAAAAACTACGGAGAAACGAAATACAAGGACGGGGACGTTGACGACTACAGGAGACTTGTCGCCAAGGGCATCGGCGACAGAACCGGCGTCGACCCGGAGATGATTTTTGAAGAACTGAAGAAGGAGACCGGAAACTACAAGAACGTGGCTGTGAACGTGGAATCGTCAAAGGGCGAGGCGGTGAAGCAGTGGATCTCCGAAGAAAAAATAAAAGGCGTGACTGTCACCGCGACCACGTCAAGGTATTACCCGTATGATTCATTGGCGTCTCACGTCCTGGGATTTACGGGCACCGACAACTACGGACTGGTCTGCGGCATCGAGGTGGAGCTGAACAGCATACTTTCGGGAAAAAACGGCAAGGTGCTGGCAACTGTGGAGAAAAACGGCAACGCCATCCCCGGAGAAAACCGCACGGTCATCCAGGAGCTTCAGAACGGCTACAACGTGAACCTTACAATCGACAAGAACATACAGCAGATTGCAGAGGACGTGCTGAACGAGGCTGTGAGAGACTTTGGCGTCAGCGAGGGCGGCGCGGTGCTTGTGCTCGATCCGAAAGATGCCGGCGTCCTTGGCCTTGCGTCGTATCCTTCGTTTAACCTGAACGACCCCTTCACGGTGCCGGAGGGCCTTTTGGAAAAGTCGTACTACGTTGAGGACGAGGACAGCGAAGGCTTCCTTCAGGATTTCATCTGGAAAAACAGGGCAATCTCGATTTCATACGAGCCCGGCTCCACATTTAAGGCAATCACATCGGCAATAGCCCTCGAGGAGGGGGTTGTCACCCCCGAGGACGTTGAGCTTGACGAGCCCCTTGAACTGTCGGGCTGGACCATCCACTGCTCTACGGGATCGGCAGACCACGGCCACGGCGAGGAGACCTTCAGACTTGCGGTCGCAAACTCCTGCAACCCGGTTATGGCGAGGGTGGCTCTCAGGGTCGGCGTCAAACAGTTCTACAAATATGTCAGGTCCTTCGGATTCTACAACAAGACCAACATACTTCTCTCCGGCGAACAGGTTGGCGTGCTCCACACAAGCCCCCAGGAGATTGACCTTGCGGTAATGGCTTTCGGACAGCGTTTCACCATAACGCCAATACAGCTGGCCTCCGCTTACTGCGCCATCGCAAACGGCGGCACTCTCTACGAGCCCAGAATCGTTTCCTCAATAACCGATTCCGAAGGACGGGAAGTGGCTGAATACAAGAACCAGTTTGCTGCAAAAGAAATCAGAAAAGTTATTTCAAACGAAACATCAAAAACGGTGCTTGACCTTCTCGAAGGCGTTGTCACCTTGGGAACCGGCGGAAGGGCCTATATTTCGGGCTACAAAGTTGCCGGCAAGACAGGTACGTCAGAGACCACGACCACCCAGACAAACGGCAGATACGTGGTTTCCTTCGCGTCCATCGCTCCCTCCGACAGGCCGGAAATTGTGGTGCTTGTCATGTTCGACCACCCGAGCTCCGAGTACGGTGACATCTCAGGTTCGCGAATGGGTGCCTGGGCTGCCGGCAAGGTCATCAAGCGGGTGCTGGAATACAAACAGGTCAAAAAGATTTACACCGAGGAGGACGCCGCCAAGATCCGCAACGTCTACTACGCCAACGACCTCACCGGCCAGACTCTCCTTGAGGCGATGAACTGGATTAAGACCAGCTCCAGAGCCTACAACGTCATCATTGTGGGCGACCCGGAGACTCATCCCACCGCTTCCCGCCAATACCCGGAAGCCGGCGTCTACACCGCAAGGGAGTGCACACAGATCCTCTACTTCACCGACGATCCGGACGCCGCGGCAGCCTTCGTCAAGGTGCCTGACGTGGTGGGCATGGACATCTGCGAGGCCCACAACACCATAACTTCCCTTGAGCTGAACATGGACTGCAGAAACGGGGACATTATCGTGTCCCAGAGCATAGAACCGGGCACCCTTGTGGAAAAAGGCACGGTCATAGTCATGAAAGCGGAGCCTAAAGAACCTCCCGCCGAAGACACAGAAAACTGAAGCAAAGGAGCACGCCAATGAAACTGAAAGAGCTGCTGAAAAATCTTGCCGCAGAGGAAGTTTGCGGCGGCGACGGCATTGACGCCAAGGGCATCATTACCTCAACCGCCAATGTCACCCCCGGCTGCTGCTTCGTATGCATAAAAGGCTTCAACGTCGACGGCCACACCTTTGCCGATGAGGCTTTAAACAAAGGCGCGGTCGTTATAGTGATGGAGGACCGCGCGATTTTTGCCTCTTTCATTAAAAAGCATGAGGCCGAAATTGCTAAAGGCGCTCTCAGCGTCGTTCTTACGGCCTCGACAAGGCATGCGGTCGCAGTGCTGTCGGATACAAATTGGCGGCATCCCTCCGGAAAGCTCAGGCTCACGGGAGTGACGGGCACAAAGGGAAAGACCACCACCAGTTTAATGATCAAGAAGATCATGGAGCTTGCCGGAAGAAAAACGGGTCTTGTGGGCACCATGTACAACATGATCGGAGACGAGATAATTCCCACCGACCGCACGACTCCGGAAGCCAACGTGCTCCAGCCCCTCCTCGCCAAGATGGTCGACAGCGGCGTCTCGGACTGCGTGATGGAGGTTTCGTCCCAGGGTCTCAAGCTTGAGAGGGTCGGAGGCTGCTCCTACGGAACCTGCGTGTTCACAAACCTTACACCGGACCACATAGGGAGCACCGAGCACCCGGACATGGAGGACTACGCCGCCAGCAAGGCAAAGCTTTTCGGAATGTGCGAAAAGGGCCTTTTCAACGTGGACAACCCTTACTGCGGCAGAATGATGAAGGACGCAGCCTGCGTAAAATATACCTATGGCATCGACAATGAAGCCGATTTCAGGGCGGAGAACATAGTGTACGGCAGCGATTATGCGGAGTACGATCTGTGCGGCCCCTGCGGAAGTACAAGGATGCACGTCAGCATTCCGGGAAAGTTCAGCGTGTATAATTCATTGGCGGCTGCCGCCTGCTGCTTCCTGGAGGGCATCCCGGTGAGTACCGCGGCGGAGGCGCTGAAGGACATTGTGGTCAAGGGCAAGGCGGAAATCGTTCCCACAGGCAGGGATTTCACGGTCATGATCGACTACGCCCACAACCCCGACAGCTTTATAAACATAATCACCACTGCAAAGGCTTTTGCAAAGCGGGTGGTATTCCTTTTCGGCGCGGGAGGCGACCGCAACAGGCCAAGGGAACTGATGGGCGAGACGGCGGCAAAATATGCCGATTTTACGGTAATAACCTCCGACAACCCCCGCTCCGAGGACCCCGCCAAGATCGTTCAGGATATCGAAAAAGGAGCCAAAAAGACAGGCCGCAGCTACATCTGTATCGTTGACAGGAAAGAGGCCATATGCTACACTGTGAAAAACGCCAGGCCCGGCGACGTGATCATTCTTGCCGGCAAAGGCCACGAAACAACTCAGATTTTCAAAGACAAAACTGTCCCGTTTGATGAGAGAGTTATTGTCCGGGAAGCTTTGAAAAAATACTACACGGATAAATGAGAAAGGAATGACTAATTATGTACTGCCCGTATTGCGGAAGAGAAAATGAAAACAACTCCAGATTCTGCGGATATTGCGGTTCGGAACTAAATCCTGAACCCGCCAAGGCCCCCGACTTTTCGGCCCCCGCCGAGACTGTACAGCAGCCGGTTGTTCAGAGCGAACAGCCCGCAGACTTAAAGCTTGCGATTATAGGACTGATACTCGCCAATATCACCCTGACATCCATCGCAGGATTCATTATCAGTATAATCGCACGCAATAAAGCCGTTGCCGGTGCCGCCGGCCAGCCTCCCCGCGGAAAAAACAAAGCCGCAAAGATACTGTCCACCATCGGAATCGTGCTCGGCATTGTGTCGATGGTCATTCTCACAGGTATCATTGTCGCCTTTATTGTGACCCGAGGAAAATTCCTGGAAGTATTCAAGTCAACCGAAGACTTCTACAAGCAGCTTCTTTGAAAAAAATCGGTTGTATAATACAACGGATTTAATCATCGGAAAAAATATGCTAATATGAACGGGGCTTTGGATGAGTCCCGAGAATGATTGTCAGGAGATAAGACTATGCCTTTTTGTACTAACTGCGGAACGCTCCTCCAGCCGGATTCAAAGTTCTGTGTAAAATGCGGAACCCCGGTTCAGACAGAGCCTGAAAAAACCGAAAACGAGAACAGCACCCAAACAGCGGAAAACGAAGCCGTGACGGCTGATGCGGAAGTAAATGTTCCTGAGCAGGAGACCGCTGCGGCCGCACAGGAGCAGCCCGAAACTGCGGCGGAAGAAGCTGCCGCAACGGAAGAAGCTGCAGTAGCGGAGGAACCCGCACCTGCAGCTGCGGAAGAGCAGCCTGTACAACATCAGCCCGCCCCTGAGCAGCCGGTGCAACAGCAGCCCGTGCCGCCCCGGCAGCCGTACTACGCAGCTCCGGCGCCCCAGCCTGCCCCTCAGGTACCCGCAGAGGAGAAAAATTTCCTGCCCCTTGCAATCACCGGAATTGTGTTCTCTGTGGTGATCAGCCTTGTGGGCTTGATTATTTGCTCCCTTGCGCTTCTCCGCCTGAACGGAATCCAGGGTCAGCTTACGGGCAAAAACAGAACCGCTAAGACTATTGCGTTCATTGGCGTGTTTGTTGCAGTCGTTACGACTGTGGCAATCGCGGTGTTCTTCCTTGCCAATTTCGGGGCCGTTATGAGCTATTTCAAATCGATGTTCACCACGGCTTCAGTTGTGGTGAACTGATTCGTCCCTTTGAACGACAAGGAGGTCTATATGCTTTATTGTCAACGGTGCGGCGCCGGTGTCAGCAACGGCACTGTGTCATGCCCGAATTGCGGAACAAAGGTCAGTTCCCTGCCGGAGGCGCCCGGAAGCACCTTGGCGCTTGTCCTTTCAATCGGGGCCCTTTTGCTGGATCTGATCGGCTTTCCCATTGCATATGCGCAGTTTTCAAGGGTTAAAACCGTAAACATCATTGAACTTTTGGGAAACCTCAATCAACTCGCCAAGCTGGCAAAGAGCATATTCCTCGTCACTTCCCTCGTCCTGTTTGCACTGAGCGTTGCCGCAATCGTGCTCTCTGCGATAGTGAGGAAAAAAACAAACCCTCCTGAGGGCTTTGTGCTTGACGGCAAGGGCAGGGCGGCTCGAATCTGCTCCACATTCGCTCTCTCGCTGGGAATCATGGTTCTCGTCATCGGAGCGGCTCTTTTCCTTGTATACGTTGTAACTGAGATAAAGGTGAAGTTTTAAACTTAAATAACGCGGCCCTGCCGCCAATGACAAACAAACGGGGAAAGACCTTCCCCGTTTGTTATAATTTTGGGCTCTTTACGCAAGTCGCGAAAGAGAACTAAAAAATACCAAAATCGAGATTATTGCTATTTGCAAAAAGCCTGGTTTATCATCCCAATGAGACAACTTCCGGATCCGGCTTCTCCGTTTTGGTGCAGGAGATGATGTTCAGTATCGGACCCTCGCCGTTGTTGTAGATGCGGCTGCGCTCAACCGTTATCTTTGCGGTGACGGTGACCCAGTCGAGGTGGTGGAGCGCATTGACGCCGGCCCAGCGGCATGCGAGGCCTCCGTAGACGATATCTGCGGCGCAGCAGGTCATGATGTGCCTTCCGATGACAAACATGTTGGGGGGAAGCTTGCCTGCCTTGGCGACAAGACCGGTGAATTTGACCGTTTTGCCCTCGTACTCTTTTTCCTTGCCGTCAAGGTCGGAGTACCAGATGCCATAGTCGTCATTGGCGATTTCGATGACGGGCGCGTTCACGTCGAACGGGAGCGGGTCCTCAATCGTGTCGGGCTCCATGCGGCCGTCGTAGTTGTAGATGATGTTGCAGCGCTTTGAGATGCTGCGGACGATCTTGTGGTAGGGCATAACGTCCATGCCTTCGACGCAGCCGTTGAAGATGATCATATCGGCATTCTTGAGCTTGTCGCCGACAAGGTTGCGCATATTGGCGTTGTAAGAAACGTAATCGCCGACGTCCGCAAAGGTCGCCTCCTGGTAGATCAGCCAGCCCTCGGGCATTGCGGCAAGGAAATCCTGAAAGAGCCACATACCGTTGTACTCGACCATGACACGCTTTGCCTTGTACTTGCGGAGAAGGTCGGAAAGACGCGGCTCGGTGATCTCTTCGCGGTCGGAAATCATCTCGACGTGAATCGCCTTTTGATTGGCAAATTTCGAGAAATCAAGCTCTTCCTCGCCGTCCTCGCACATGAGGAGCAGGGTGCTGACCCCGTTGTTGAACCTGGCGTCCTCCAGGGTCTTTTGGATAAACGAGGTCTTGCCGGCGCCAAGAAAACCTGTGAATACAAATACCGGAATTTCAGTCATTGAAATATCTCCTGTTTTTAAATCGCCAATGCTTTACGCGAAAAGCTCCGAGAGGGCTTTTTCGTTGATGCCGGAACCGATGACGCAGAGCCTGCCGGTGACTTCAGCAGTGCCTGTGCGGACGTCGGGCTCGCCGGGAACATAGTCAAAGTGAATCCAGCTGCCGTCCTGGGAGGGTACGATGCCCTTGGCCCGGAGGACCGTTCCGTATGTGGCGCTGTCGATGAGTGCCTCGAGTTTTTCCTCTATTTCTGCGATAGTATAGCGCCTTGTGGTCTCAAGACCCCAGCTTGCGAAAATCTCGTCGGCGTCGTGACCGTGGTGGTGATGGTGGTGATGATGCTCGTGCTCATGCTCGTGCCCGTCTTCGTCGTCATCGTCATCGTCATCGTCGTGGTGATGGCCGCAGCAGCACTCATCGTCGTCATCGTCATCGTCATCGTCATCGTCGTGGTGATGACCGCAGCAGCATTCCTCACCGTCTTCGTCGTCGTGGTGATGATGGTGATGGTGGTGTGCTTTCTTTGCCTCCTCCTCAAGCTCTTTAAGCTGAGCTTCAAGAGAGTTGCTCTGTCTTATAGCGTCAAGAATCTGCTTTCCTGTGATCTTGTCCCAGGGTGTTGTGACGATGGTTGCGGAAGGGTTGAGCTCCCGTATCTTTGCCACGCAATCAGCCAGCTTTTCCTCGCTGACCTTGTCGGTGTGGCTCAGAATGACGGTTGCGGCGTGCTCAATCTGGTTGAGGAAGAACTCGCCGAAGTTCTTTGAGTAGACCTTGAACTTGCCGGCGTCCACAACGGTGACGGCGCTTCCCACCTTGGCGTTTTCATTGTCAAGCCTTGTGATGGCCCCGATTACGTCCGAAAGCTTTCCCACGCCGGAGGGCTCGATAAGAATCCTCTCGGGGGAGAGGTCGTTTATAACACGGTTCAGAGCCTCGCCGAAATCGCCAACCAGGCTGCAGCAAATGCAGCCGGAATTCATCTCGGTGATTTCAATTCCTGCCTCTTTCATAAATCCGCCGTCAATGCCTATCTCGCCGAACTCGTTCTCGATGAGGACAATCTTCTCGCCCGCGTAGGCCTCTTTGATGAGCTTTTTGATGAGAGTTGTTTTACCGGCGCCTAAAAATCCGGAAAATACATCTATTTCAATCATTTTCTATCACTCCTTGTATTCTGTCATGAGGAAAAGGCTGCGGACTTTGACGCCAATGTTTCAGCCCCCAAATATCCCGGTCGTTTTTCGCTCATACATTTTTATTATATTCCAATCAACGCGGCTTTTCAAACAAAACCGCAGTCCGGAATCAATGTTCTTTTAAGAGAAAAACACCGACAAAAAAGCCGGCGGGACGCCGGCGAAAAACTGACTGTTATACTTTGCGGTGCTTCAGCTGAAGAAAGCCTTGAACAGCTTGGCGGTGTCCTCGTGGTCCTTCACGGCGCCAAGCTCCTTGGGCGAGTGCATGGCGAGAATCGGTATGCCGATGTCGCAGGTTTTGATGCCCAGGGACGCGGAGAGCATTGGACCGATGGTGCCGCCGCCCCGGTTGTCGGAGTTGTTCGTGAAACGCTGGTAGGGAATGCCGTTTTCTTCGCAGAAGGAGGCAAATTCAGCCATGGGCTCAGCCTTTGTGGAATAGCTCTGGTTCCATGCGGTTTTGAGGACGATGCCCTTGCCGAGTTCGATGGGCGAGGTGCTGTCGGAGAACTCGGGGAAGGAGGGATGGGTGGCGTGACCCATGTCGGCAGAGAGAAGAAGACTTCTCTGGCACACGTCAAGGCAATGCTCCTCAGGGAAGAACTTTTCTGCAATCGCTTTTACGGCTTCGGAGGCAAAGGCGCTCCTGGCGCCCACATCGGTCTCTGAGCCGCACTCCTCGTGGTTGAAGGCGAAAGCGAGCCTTATGTCGCCGGTTTTTGCATTGGCGGTGTCCTCCGCAAGGGCTCCTGTGAAGCCCGAGAAGAGGGTGTAGACCATGCTCCTGTCGTCAAGCCCCTGGGCGAGTATAAACTCGTCGGACGCGCCGCAGAGAGAAGCCCCCTCGGCGATGACAAGAGACAGGTCAAAACTCATTATGCCTTTCGGAGTGATGCCTTCGGTGCCCGAAACCTCGGAAACCTTTTCCGCAATCATCTTTGCAAAAGCTTCCTCGCCGTCTTCGCTGTCAAGACCGAAGAAGGGCAAAAGCTGGTTCTGAATGCTGAATTTTGCGCCGTCGTTGATTCCCCGGTTCATGTGGATTGCCGCATTTGGTATAACAAAGCGCCTGCCGAAATCGCCAATGTCCGCAAACGAAAGCCTGCCGTCCTTTTTGAAGTAAACGCGGCCCGTGATTTTGAGGGCCCTGTCCAGCCAGGGGTGGACAATGGCGCCGCCGTACATTTCAATGTTCATCCTTAAGACGCCGCTGCCTTTGCGGACTTTGGTGTTCTTGATCTTGAAAACAGGATAGTCGACGTGTGCCGCCCCGATGAGGATGCGGCCCGACCCTTTTTCGGGCTCACCGGAGCCGGCAAAGAAAGCCAGCAGGGCGCTGTCGCTGTAGGGAATATAATACGGTTTTCCCCGCTCGCAGCTTGAAACATCGGACAGGGATATCTTTTTGCATCCCGCCTCCTCAAGGGCCTCCGAGAGCCGGGAGAAAACGTGAAAAGGGGTGGGCGTTTTATCTAAAAATTCGATGAAATTGGCGATGTCGCCGTTTAAAACTTTCATATGTAGCTCCTTTTAAAGGACGGTGCCGTAAAGGCCTTGGCGACGTGATCAGAGCAGATAGTTCGGAAGGTCCTCCGACTTCTGAACGGCGTTTGTCACAACCCGGGAGGGCAGTGAATCCAGCCTCTTGCTCTGGCTGTCGTAGCGGAAGGCCTCGTTGTAGATGACAGCGGCTGTCTTGTCGTCGCAGACAATGATCTCTGCGGGAATGGTTTTGAGACCGAGCTTCTGGGCCGCATAAAACCTCTTGTGACCCATGATGATGCGGTACACCGGACCTTCGGCGGCGTCGATTTTGCGGAGAAGCATGGGAATCAGAATCCCGTACTTTCTCACCGACTCCACAACGTCATCAAACGTGGCGGCCATGGTAATCATTTTTTCCTCGTAGGTGGGGAGAATATCCGCCAATGCTACGAAATCAAGTTTCACGTCTTCAGCGGTGACCGCAGGGGCGGGAGAATCCGAAAAGAATTTCATCTCGTCTTCCGCCGGCGCCGCAACCGCCTTTTCCGCAGCCTTGCCGGCGCGGTTAATGCTGCTCTTTCCTATTGACATTTCTCATCTATCTCCTTTGCCAAAGCTATGAACTCCTGGGAGCTTCTGCTCTTCGGACTGAACGCGATAACGGGCTGCGACTCGTCCTGAGCCTTCTCTATATTGACGTCAACTCTGACGTAGTTCTCAAACACATAGTTCCCGGACTCGGCAAGGGTCTGCATGGTCTGCTTGAAGTAGTTTTTGCGCTCGGACACCTTTGTGACGGTGATGCCGAGGACCTCCAGCTGAGGCGCTATGCCGCGGATCTCGCCAATGAACTCAAACATGTTTGCCAGTCCGAAAAGACCCCAGGGGGAGGCCTCCACCGGGATAACGACCTTATCCGAGGCGGCAAGAATATTTATGACCCAGGTTCCGAGAGTTGGCGGAGCGTCCACGAGAATGTAATCGTATTTCCCCGATTCCTTGATTGCCGCCAATGCTTTTCTTAAAATAAACTCCCGCTGCAGCTTCGGGAACAGTTCAAACTCGATGCCGCTCATCAGCGTGGACGAGGGAACCAGCCAAAGGTTTTCATACTTCGTGTCCGTGACGCACTCTTCGAGAACGGCGCGCCCCTGCATGACCCTGAAAAGGTTTTTCGCTCCGGCGGCCATCTCAAACACGGAGTCCTCGTCGAAGAACGAGAGCGAGAGGTTGAGCTGCATGTCGCCGTCAATGAGAAGCACTTTCCTTCCGGACTGCGCCAGCGCATAGCCTACGTTTGCGCAAGTCGTGGATTTACCGCTTCCTCCTTTGTTGTTTGCAAAGCAGATGACCGTTGTTTTTTTCATGGAACCGGGTCCCCCTTCCTGCCGGGATATCAAATCCTGTGCGGCGCGGACCGGAAGCTTTTTTGAGATTCGGTCCGCGGAAAAATATATGTGGTGATTTTACTATAAAAAACCGCAAAAAACAACGTTGTTAAACGCCGCGGCAGCCGGAAAAAAGGCCCCGAAAACGCCGCCGGGCTGCCGCGGGCAGGCTCTCTGGCATCTTGAAAAAAGCGGTGCCTGTTTGTATAATACGCGAAGGACCGCGCTTTAGTCGCGCGAAAATATTAAGAAAATCCAAAACGCGGAGAAAGGAAAGCTTTTCCGGTGACGACGGGGTTTGGTTTAAAAGAAAACTCTGCCGGGAATGAGAAACAAGACTATGAAAAGACTGTTTGCGAAGATAATAATGGTTTTGCTGGCCGTCGCATTGGCGGCATCCTTTGCGCCGGGATGCGCAAAGAAAAATTCGGACACAAGCGACCCCGATGCGGATCTCTCGTCGATAGATAAGCTGAAACCGGAGTTTACCGCCGAAGGTTGCTATTACACCGGCTCCATGAGCGTCAGAATTCTTTTCCCCGGAAATATGAAAAAAGCGGGATATACCATCCGCGTCACATATGACGGGAGCGAGCCTTCCTCAGCCGACCGGACCTACAACGGCAGGGAAATCAGCCTTTCGAGACGGGCCGCAAACACGAAATTCACGGGTATTGAGAGCAACGTTGGCGTCACGGTGATCCGTGCGGCGTACTTTGACAGCCACGGACAGCTTGTGGGCAAGATCGCCACCCAGACTTACATAAAACTTGAAAAAGAGGACAGATTTGCGGGGATGCCCGTGATTTCACTGACCACCGATCCCGATAACCTGACGGGTGAAAAAGGCATTTTCACAAACTCGTCAATGAAGGGCAGAGAGTGGGAGCGCCCCTGCAACGTGCAGTATTTTGACGAAGAGGGGAACCTGGTGCTCTCCCAGGACGGCGGCATCAGACTCTTTGGCGGCAGTTCGAGGGGTCTCTCCCAGAGGTCTCTTAAAGTCTACGCCAGGAAATCAAGCGACTTCGGAACGGCAAGGTACGACGGCGCCGGAAAGTTCAAGTATGCGCTCTTTGGCGAGGACCGCAAAAAGGCCGACGGCAGCGTTATGGACGGCTACGACAGCTTCATCCTGAGAAACGGCGGAAACGACTCCCTCCTCACTCCCACGGAGGCGGAGAGGGCAACTTTCATAAGGGACGGCATCGCCAATGTAATTGCCGGAAAAGCTGCTCCTGAGCTCATGAACATGAACTATAAACCCGTTGTGGTGTTCCTGAACGGCGAGTACTACGGACTCCTGAACATGCGGGAGCACGAGAGCGACAACACCATCCGCAACAACTACGACATTGCCGATGAGGACAAGGAGAACATATGCGTGATCTCCTCCGAGCTTGACACAGGCAGGGGCAGGCGCTATGACGGTACCTGGTTCTACTATGTGCTTGATGACGGACCGGAGGGCGAACTCGAGGCCTTCGAGGCGCTGCTGGCGGACATAAAGGCGGGCAGGCTTTCCTACGACGAGGTGGCCGCTAAAATAGACGTTGACAGCTTCATGAAATACTGCGCCGTCAACCTGTTTGTCTGCAACAACGACTGGCCCCACAACAACATCAAGGTATGGCGCTACTGCGGAGCGGGCACGGGAGACCTTGACGGCCGCTGGCGTTTTGTCTTCAAGGACCTGGACCTGGGAATGGGCAGGTATACCATTGGCAATACAACAAACGAAAAGGGCGACACGCCAATCGAGCTCTACACGAAAGCTGACGCCAATACTTTCCGACTCATGCTGGCAAACTACCTGCCTTACGACAGGAACGGCGGGGGCTATCCGGACGTCTCCAATCTCACCTACCCCGATTCACTGGGACTCCAGGGACTGTTTGCCTTCCTGCTCAAGAACAGTTCGTTCAGGACGAAGTTTTCGGATTTCTGCACGGAGCTCGCAACGGAGATCTGGCCTGTGGAGGAACTTGAAAAGCTCATAACCGATTCCGCGAACAAAATTAAATCCGAGATGCACTGCTACATCCAGAAGCAGTATTTCGGATCCTTCAGATTCGCTTTCACAACAGACTACGACTCCTGGTACAAAGCCATATTCGGAGAAGACGATTCGCTTATGACATGGGCAAGGGAGCGCAGCGGCGAAAACGGATACTTCCTGAAAGAAGTGAAACAGCTGATGGCTCTGTTTGAATGAGCCTTTCTTTAGGGAAAAACATCGGATTTACATATGACTGATTTTACGGTGAAAGATACATCGGATACAAACGAAAAAGAGCGGAAAAAGGGCTCCTTCGTCATGGCGAACTACTACGACCTTGACGATAAGGTCACTGTGGACCTTTCGGGACTTTTTGACGGTGAAATAAAGGGAGCTGAGGAGCCCGAAACGGCTGCTGCGGAAGAAACAGAAGAGGCTTCTCCGGGGGCGAAGGAAAAAGACTCCGGAAAAAGCAAAGGGTCTTTCCGGGAGAGAACGGAGAGGCTGCGGGACAGCATCAAAGGGCGAAGGACCGAAAGCGAGCAGGAGGAGGCGGAGCGCCTTGCCGATGCGGAAAAGAAGATGGATCTTCTGAGGCAGAAGCAAAAGAAAAAGAGCGCTGACGCAAAGAAAAGGGCCGCCGAGAGAAACGAGGTCCTGGATGTGTGGCTTCAGAAGGTAGAATTTCTGATTGCCGCCGGAGTGCTTGCGGCCGCGTTCCTGCTCCTCATAATATGCACCGTTGTATCGGTGAACAAGTCGTCAAAGAGCGTGCGCCTCGGCGGCATCTCGGAGGTGCACGAAGGCGTCAAGGTTTCAAGCGACGGCACATCGATTTACGGACTTTTGAGCGGCTACAGGGATTTCCTTGCCCATGACGCCAATGTCAGGGCCGCCGCCGTCGAATCCAAATCAAAGAACACGCCAAGGCCCACGGGCGGCGGCGAAACACCTGCCGAAACTCCCACGCCGGAGCCTTACGGAACACCGGAGGCCACCCCGACGGAGGTGCCGGCAGAGACTCCTTCAAACCAGGAGGGGACGATAGTCGTGTCCGCCGGCGAGGATTTTTATGTTTTTGACCTTGGCGTCAGCGGGTACAAAACCGTGGCGCTTAAATCCGGCGACAGATACACATCAGGCGTGTCAGGCGACTCCGCAGGCGAGCTTCTGGTCTCTGCGGGAGGAAAGGACATAGAATACGGCTTCCTGAGGATCCAGAACCTCTACGGTGCCGCAGGGTTTGAGCTGAGGAGCGTGCTGGCCTCGCCTCTCATCGTAAGAAGAACCGAAGAGGGGAAAAAGCCTGTCATACTCTACTATTCCCACGGCTCCGGAAGCTACTGCGTGAGCGAGGAAGAGAGATCGATTTCGAAATATCCGTCAATCCTTGGCGGCGACAAGACGAGAAGCATTGGCGGCAGGGGAGAAATCTTTAAGAGCTCCTGCACGGGAGCGGGGACAGGTGTATACCTGATTTCCGATAAGAATGACGCCAAGCCCGAGACCGCCTACGAGACCGCAACAGACAGGGTCGCAGCGGCTGCATCAAAACTGCCGGAGGCTCAGCTCGCGATAGATCTGGAGGTGAAGTCCTTCGAATATCCGGAGGGCGTCAGACATTCGCGAATCGCCGAAAAAGACGGTAAAAACTACGCCATGATCGGATTTGTGGTCACCCAGAACGACAAGACCAATCCGAACTGGAAAGAAAACATAAAGCTGGCGATGTACATAATCGAAAAGCTTGAGGCTGAGGTGCCCGGAATATCTCTCGGCATCACGCTGAGAAGCGAATCCAAATACAACTCATCGGCAACGAAATTCGGTCTCATTGCTGAGTTGGGCTACGAGGGAAATCTTGTTGCCGAGGCGGACAATTCCGCAGAGCTTTTGGGAAGAATCGTCGGAAAATTATTTGCCGGAAAGTAATACAGAATGGACAGACAGAAAAACATCAGAAATTTTTGCATAATTGCCCACATCGACCACGGTAAATCCACCCTTGCGGACCGCATCCTTGAAACCACAGGCGTGCTGACCTCCAGGGAGATGGAGGACCAGGTCCTTGACAATATGGACATCGAGAGGGAGCGCGGCATCACCATCAAGGCCCAGTCCGTCAGGCTTAACTATAAGGCGAAGGACGGGAATGAGTACGTTTTCAACCTCATTGACACCCCCGGACACGTTGACTTCAATTATGAGGTCTCAAGGTCATTGGCGGCTTGCGAGGGCGCTGTGCTCGTGGTGGACGCATCTCAGGGCGTTGAGGCCCAGACCATCGCCAATGTCTACCAGGCCATCGACCACGACCTGGAGGTTGTGCCCGTCATCAACAAAATTGACCTGCCTTCCGCAAGGCCCGACGTCGTAAAGGAAGAGATCGAAAACGTTATCGGCATACCCGCAATGAATGCGCCTCTGGTATCCGCCAAGGTGGGCCTGGGCATCGAGGACGTGCTCGAAGCTGTCGTAAGCGGCGTTCCTGCACCTTCCGGCGACCCCGACGGCCCCTTAAAGGCGCTCATTTTCGACTCATACTACGACGCATACAGAGGCGTTGTCATCTACGTCAGAATCAAGGACGGCTCCGTCAAAAAAGGCGACAACATAAAGCTGATGTCAACAGGCGCCGAATACCAGATCACCGAACTCGGGTACCTGAAGCCCGGCTTTAAGGTGCCATCCGATGCGCTTTATGCGGGCGAGGTGGGGTATATCGCTGCCAGCATCAAAAACATACAGGACGCAAGGGTGGGAGACACTGTGACCACCGTGGAAAACAGCGCCGCAGAACCCCTGCCGGGCTACAAAGAGGTGCAGCCGATGGTGTTCTGCGGCATGTATCCCGTTGACGGCGGCGACTATGAGGCGCTGCGGGACGCACTTGGGAAACTGCAGCTGAACGACGCCGCCCTGAAATATGAACCTGAGACATCCCAGGCCCTGGGCTTCGGCTTCAGATGCGGCTTCCTGGGCCTCCTTCACTTTGAGATAGTTCAGGAAAGGCTCGCAAGGGAGTATGAAATTGACCTTATCGCCACAACTCCCAGCGTTATCTACCGCATCCACAAGCTGAACGGCGAAGTGGTTGTACTCGACAATCCTACCAACATGCCCAACCCTGCGGAGATAGACTTCATGGAGGAGCCTGTGGTGAAGGCCTCCGTCATGACCCCTTCCGAGTACGTGGGAAACATTATGGAGCTGACCTCCGAGAGGCGGGGCACATTTATAAACATGGACTACATCGAGACCGACAGGGTGGTGCTCACCTACGAGATACCCCTCAACGAGGTCATCTACGACTACTTTGACTCCCTGAAGTCCCGCACCCGGGGCTACGCATCCCTTGACTATGAGCTCTCGGGCTACAAAAAGTCAAACCTGGTGAAGCTTGACATCTACCTCAACGGCGAGATCGTGGACGCTCTCTCCTTCATTGTCCACGCCGACAAGGCCTACGCCAGGGGCAGAAAGATTGCCGAGAAGCTCAAGGAGACCATTCCGAGGCAGCAGTTCGAGGTTCCCATCCAGGCTATGATTGGCGGCAAGGTAATCGCCCGTGAAACCATAAGGGCCTACCGCAAGGACGTACTCGCCAAGTGCTACGGCGGCGACATCACAAGAAAGAAAAAACTGCTTGAAAAGCAGAAAGAAGGCAAAAAGCGCATGCGCGAATTCGGAAGCGTAGAGGTTCCGCAGGAGGCTTTCTTAAGCGTTCTGAAGCTGGGGTGAAAAATGCTCGGGCTTTACGTTCACGTGCCTTTTTGCGTAAAAAAGTGCAGATACTGCGACTTTGTCTCCGCACCCTCAGACTGCGCCGAAAGGGAGCAGTATGTTGACGCTGTCGTGTCGGAAATAGCGTGGCGCAGCAACCGGTCAAGGAGCTGCGACACGGTGTTTGTCGGCGGCGGCACCCCTTCGGTTCTGACCGAAAAACAGCTTGAACGGATAGCGGACGCCCTTCGCAGGTCCTTTGACATAGAGCCCGGCGCCGAATTTACCGTTGAGGCAAATCCGGAGTCGCTTACATACGAGAAAGCTGCGGCGCTGAAAGGCATTGGCGTCAACAGGCTGAGCATGGGTTTTCAGTCTCTCTCGGAGAGAGCCCTTGGCGTTCTCGGCAGGGTCCACAACTGCGAGAAGGCTTTTGAGGCCTTTGAAAACGCAAGACGTGCGGGTTTTGAAAATATCAACATTGACCTGATGTTCGGCCTTCCCGGGGAGCCCGAGGGGGAGTTTGAGGACACGCTGAAAAGGGTCTGCGAACTGGGTCCTGAGCACATTTCGGCATACAGTCTCATCGTTGAGGAGGGGACACCGCTGGCCCATGACATTTCGACAGGCAGGCTTCCCGAACCCGACGACGGAAGGGACAGGGCGGATTACAGTTTTGCCCGAAAAATCCTTGAAAAATACGGTTACCGCCAATACGAGATCTCGAACTTCGCAAAGCCGGGCTTTGAGTCGAAACACAACATGAGGTATTGGCGTCAGAAGGAATACCTTGGCTTCGGACCTGCGGCGGCATCGTTTGAGAGGGGAAGAAGGTACTCGAACACGGATGACATTGGCGTGTACATAAAAGGCTGCGGCAGGGCGGAGCCGGAAGAAGATGCGGTCCTCTCAAAGGAGGAGCTCATGGACGAGTACATGATGCTGGGCTTCAGAATGACTGAGGGCCCCGATCTTGAACATTTCCGGGAAATATACGGGGTCAGCGCCGCGGAGAAGTATTCCGGCAAGCTGGATTCTCTCGAAAAGGAGGGCCTCATAGAAAGGTATAAAACGGACCTTGCCGGGGTGAGGCTCACGGAAAAAGGCCTTGATTTTGCAAACCGGGTGTTCAGAGAATTTGTATGAAACGGGCGGAATGCCCAATAACATAAACAGGAGGTAACAAAAATGAGATACGAGATCAGCGGAGATCCGATGCCGGTGGTGCTTTGCTATCCGGAGAAGGGTGAAAAGCTTATAACTGAAAGAGGCGCCATGTCGTGGATGACGCCGGGATTTGACATGGAGACGTCCACAGGCGGCGTCGGAAAGGCCTTCGGCAGAATGTTCTCAGGGGACACTTTCTTCCAGAACGTCTATACCGCAGAGACCGACGGCCAGATGATAGCTTTTGCGTCAAGCTTCCCGGGAACCATCAGAGCCATTGAAATCACACCCGACAAGCCCATCATCTGCCAGAAGTCCGCATTCCTGGCCTGCACAGAAGGCGTTGAGCTTTCCGTACATTTCCAGAAAAAAGTGGGTGCGGGAATCTTCGGCGGCGAAGGCTTTATCATGCAGAAGCTCTCGGGAAAAGGAATCGCTTTTGTGGAAATTGACGGATCTGTGTTCGACTATGACCTTCAGGCCGGCCAGACAATGCTCATAAGCACCGGCAACCTTGCCCTTGCGGACGCATCGGTGGACATCGGCATCAAGAGCGTTGGCGGCGTCAAGAACAAGCTTTTCGGCGGCGAAGGCTTCTTCAACACCTCTGTCACGGGCCCCGGCCACGTGGTCATCCAGTCCATCACCATCGCGGGCTTTGCTGCTACAGTGGCAGGAAACCGCCAATAAACCGTTAACCAAACAGCACAGCCGGTTTCAGCCCGGTAAAAACAGGCGGGCGGCATCCCTTTCGGGAGCCGCCCGCGCTTTTAAAACCTTGTTTTACCAGGGCCTGTAAATATCAGTCATTAGCCCTCGGCCTGATCTTCACCGAAGAATTCGTCAACGGGAAAGTCAATCATGCCGCCGTACATTCCGAGAAGATCCTCAATGTCCATATCGTCTCCGAAAATGTTATCCAATATGTTCTGGTATGCCGGAAGTATTTCAGAGAACATCCCTGCCAGGTCCTCAATGTCTGAATCAAAGACGGTGTTGATGTCAAAATTTCCGAAAACAGAGGTGAAATCATCGATCTCCTTGGAAAGCTCTTCAGAGATCATGTAGAAGATGCCTTTGCCCTGTTTCTCGATATTGCCGAGTTCTGCCTTGATTTCGGGAACAGCCGCCATGATTTCCTGAACGAGCTCGTCCTCCATAGCCGCAAACTCGTCGATCATCGCGGAAACGTCAAATTCTTCTTCTCCCAACATCGCGTCGAGACCGAAAGCTTTCAGTAATTCGCCGATATTGGTTCTTAAGTATTCAACGCCGCTGTTAAAAAGAGAACGGATGTTCTGCTCAAGATTGGGATCGTTGAAGAAGTCTTTAACATAACCGAAATATGTGTCCCAGAGATCAAAGTATGACTGCCACTCTTCTGCTGTGCCGTTGTACCAGTCGGTGATGATCTTCTGGCTTTCTTTCCAGCCGTCGAAAGCATCTAACGAAACATCTTTAACGGATTCGGGAATAGTAACCTCTTTTACATTGGTCATGCCGGAGAAGGCCTCATTACCGATTCTGATAAGGGTCTCGGGCAGATCGATGGAGAGGACGCTGTCAAGATCCTTGAAGAGTGAATCTCCGATTTCGGTGATACCGTCGCCAACGACGACTTTTTCAACTTTTCCTGTAGGTTTTATGGGGCTTTCAAGGGCGCCCGTGCCATTTACCGTGAGAATACCGTCCTCAAGTGTCCATGTGGCATTCTCTCCTGCAATGCCTGTCTCCGGTGTTTTTGCTTTGTTTCCGGAGCAGCCGCAAACACAAGCCGCGCAGAGAACGGCGGCCAATACAAATACAGCAACTTTTTTAATGATTTTCATATTCAAACCTCCCGATAAGAGAAATCACGGATATTATACAATCCCGGAGGAAATATTTCAATATTCAAATTCCCGAATATTTGGGACTTTTTGAGCTTTCGCCGTCACTTCCGCCCCTCCTTTTTTATTGAAAATATAAGGCATAAGTAGTATAATCCGAGGAACCTGGCAATGCCGAAAAAATGATTTGGAGAAACACGCCAATGCCTTGGCGGCAGGCCGAGAGCTTAAAATACGCCGGAAGTTTCCGGGAAAGGGATTTCTTATGACTAAACTGTATGATTTGACCACCGAAAAGCTGACGAGAGCAGCTGCAATCGACGAAATCTTCCCCCGTTTTTGCTGGAAGATCGAATCCGATGAGCCCAATGTGAAACAGGTGTCCTACTGCGTGGACGTGCTGGATTCCCAGGGCGAGAGCGTCTGGTCCTCGGAAGAGGTGGAAAGCTCCGAAAACTTCTGCATGTACGACGGAGACGAGCTTGATTTTGTGTCCGACTACGACGTGGTGGTGGTTGTCAAGCTCTCGAACGGCGAGACCGTATCCGGAAAAACATATTTTTCCACAGGTCTCATGGGGGTCGAGGATGAGCTGGGCGCGAAGTGGATTACGCTTCCCCACAAAGAGGGCTACACAAGGCAAACCGTTCCGGTATTCCGCAAGGAGTTCACGGTGGAGGACGACGATGTCAGCGTGAAGCTTTTTGTTTCCGCGGGCGGCGTGTACGAAGCATACATAAACGGTGAGGCGGCGTATGACACGGATGCCCTTGGCGTCAAGAGGCGCTATGAGCTGAAGCCCGGATTCACCGAGCCTCTGAAGCGCCGCATGTACACTGCCTACGACATCACGGCAATGTGCAAACCCGGCGTCAACTGCTTCAGCGCAATAGTGGGCACAGGCTGGTACTCCGACAGAATCGGCGGAAGAGGCGATTTTCCCCAGCTTTTTGCGGTCATAATCACCGAAAACAGCAGCGGCGGCCTCGGAATCGAGTGCACCGACAGCGACTGGAAGGTCACCGCAAAATCACCTGTCACAGCCGCTTCCATCTGGGACGGCGAGGACTACGACGCGAGAATCTCAACAGACTTCATGCTCCCCGGATTTGACGACAGCGACTGGGAAGACGCCAATGAATCCGACTTCTTTGCCGGCGAGCTGGAGCCCATGCACGGCGAGCCCGTTGTGGAGAGAGAGGACCGGGAGAGAAAACCCGTAAAGATTTACACCTTTAAAGGCGCAAAGGGCGGAAAAGACGCCTCCTCCGAGGGCGCCGGGGACGGCGAGTACGGCGTCATCGACGGAAAAGTTGATTTCGACGGCGAAGGCTTTGTTCTCAAAAAGGGCGAGACCGGGGTTGTGGATTTCGGCCAGAACGCCGCAGGCAGGGAGTGCTTCACAGTAAGAGGCAAGTCCGGCACAACGATACTCATCCGCCAC
>CACZNV010000007.1 GCA_902782645.1 uncultured Ruminococcus sp.
ATGCGACACCGAGGTGCATTATCCCGTTTGGTGTAAATGCATCAGTGGATGCTAATGAGCAAGTGATACGGTTTGAATAATAATCCTGCATGCTGAACGGTTTAAAAGAAAAGTATGAAATAGCTGTTTAAACTCGTACCGAATAGTGTAGTCAACCGCGAAAAAGTCGCCCCGAAAAGTGCAAATTCAACCAAAACAGCAGGCAACTCTACCCATAGTAGGTTGATTGGCGGGCGGCTGAGGGGCTATCATCTTGCAGCGTTAGGAGGCGAAGAAAATGAATCAGTACATTACAGGAACAATGATAAAGAGACTTCGCGAAGAAAGAAAAATGACCCAGGCACAGCTGGCTGAGAAAATTACGGTCAGCGACAAGACAATCTCCAAGTGGGAGACGGGGAGAGGCTATCCGGATATAACGCTGCTGGAACCGCTGGCGGCTGCCCTTGGCGTGTCGGTGATAGAGCTCTTCTCGGGGCAGGACGTGGTGAACAAAAACAAGGCCCACAACCTGCTTAAGATGAAATTCTACGTTTGTCCGATATGCGGCAACGTTGTTCAAAGCATTGGCGATACGGTGGTGAGCTGCTGCGGGATCACTCTGCCTGCCCTTGAGGCGGCGGAACCTGACGCCAATGACATAGCCTGCGACATCACCCGCGACGATGACGAATACTACGTGAGGATCGATCACGGGATGAGCAAAAGCCACTACATTTCGTTTATTGCTGCGGTGAGAGACGATGGCTGCGAGATGAAAAAGCTATATCCCGAGGGCGCTGCGGAGGCGAGGTTTAAGATTTGCGGCGTCAGGTTCATATACTGTTTTTGCAACAGGGACGGACTGTACAAGTTCCCTATCCGCAAATGCTAATTGCCGCTGTTTTCGCGAATAAAAAGGTGCTGACGGAGCTTGACCGGGGCCGCTTGCAAGGCCCCGACAAGCCCAAATTTCCACTGAAAGAAATACTGTAACAGATCGCCAATTAGAAAAATGAGCAATTATTGAAATTGCTTAAGAATCGGTATTTTTCTATTGATTTCCGGCCGGATAAACATTATACTAACCTGACATGTTGTTGCTATAAGTGCTGGCTCGGTAGAGAAATTTGATGTAAAATTCAATGATTTCTTCTGACCGGCATTTTTGAGTGTGTACATTTTACCGAAGAATCCGTGCAGAATACTTCGCCGGGTACAGGCGTACTCGGAAAGGCGGGCGGAGGGCATTGGCGGGAAAAGCGGCTGAAGCAATACATGTAAAACCTCTGAATCAGATGAAAAGGACCGCGGGATGAAATTTAAACGAAAAACGGGTAAAGGAGTTTCGCTTCGCATAGTTAATATTGTGATGATCATAGGATCGGTCATCTCGGCCGCTCTTATGTTCTTTGCCACGATCCACATGGCCACCGGATTTCGCAGACTGACTGAGACTTCGACGAAGCAGATCGAACTGCAAAATGATGCAATGAAACTGATGGATGCATCGGATTATTTGACCGAATGCGCTCAGCGTTTTGCCGTTCTCGGAGACCGGGAGTTTCTTGACGAATACTTTAAAGAAGCCTTTGAAACAAAGCGCAGGGAAGCTGCGGTTGACGGAATGGCTAAAGGTTTGGGAGATGCGGCGGCTTTGGATAAACTCAGGAACGCATTGGCGAGTTCCCTTGAATTGATGAACAGGGAATACTATGCCATGAAACTCGTGGCTGAGGCGAAGGGCTACACGGATATTCCCGAAATATTGGTTGACGTGAAGCTTTCGGAGGAGGATGCGGCTCTTTCACCGTCGGAAAAAATGCAGCGCGCCTCTGTTATGGTTCACGATGATGGGTACTATTCTCAGAAAAACCGCATCAGGGAAAGTATGAAAGACAGCCTGAACGAGCTTGAAGTCATGGCTTATGACATATACGCCAATGCACTCAGATCATTCGGCAGTGAGATGGCCATTGTACGGGTGGTAATCGTGATTCAGACGATAGCTGTCATTTTAACCGTGCTTCTTACGTCCAGGCTTGGCATACACCCGGTGTTAAATGCGGTGGATCGAATCAAGGCGGACAGCCCTATACCGGAAGTCGGAGCAAACGAATTCAGGTACCTTGCCCGTGCCTACAACAAAATGTATGAGATTTATAAGAGCAGTTTGAAGCGCCTTGATTTCAAAGCCTCTCATGACGAACTGACGGGCGCTTATAACCGTTCGGGGTACGAACTGCTTCTGTCAAGCGTGGACCTGAACAGCGTTTATATGCTGCTGTTTGACGTTGACAATTTCAAAGAGATCAACGATTCCTACGGCCATGAGGTTGGCGACAAGGTGCTTGTGAAGCTGGTGCGGGTGCTGAAAAACAATTTCCGCGCAGACGATCACATTTGCAGAATAGGCGGGGACGAGTTCGTGGTATTCCTGGTGCATTCAGCAAAGATAGAGTCGAGTCAGCTGGCCGAAAAAGTTAACACCATAAACCGCGAACTGGCCGGGGAGGATGACGGGCTGCCTGTGGTTTCGGTCAGTGTAGGTATCGTTCACGGAAGCGAATCCGCCGATGCGGAAGATCTTTTCAAAAAAACCGACAGCGCAATGTATCAGGCAAAGCAAAAGGGAAAGCAGACATATTCTTTCTACGGGAAGTAAAGATGTTTATCATCAACTTTATCCGGAACGGAGGAGAAACGATATGATAAAGCTTTTTGCCGCGGCATTGGCGGCAGTGATGATTCTGACAACGGTTTTGGGCGGTTGCGCAAAGAAGGAAACCCCTTCGTCCCCGGTGTCAACAAATGAGATAAAAGAGCCCGAAGAGACCCCTTCGAAACCGGAGAAGGATACCAAGACCTTTGAGGCGGTCTACCTTGGCGTCAAGGATTACGGCGCCGAAGAGACAAACAAGGACCATAAAAACGATTTTTCCTACCGCTTCAGCATTGGCGGCGAGGAGAAGGTCTTCAAAATCGACAATGGCACAAAGGATGCGGACGGAAACTACGACTATCCCATCCAGAACATGATCAAAGAGGGCTATGCCTACATCATTACCGTTACGGATGAGACGGTAGTCGCGGCGAAAGAACTGATCTACGGGAGTATCAGCTTCAAACCTGTTGTGAAAGGAATTCCCGGACTTAAGACTGTCGCCAATTTCCTCATGACAGCTCTTGCCCCTGTGGGTACGACTCTTTACATTTACGGCGGCGGATGGGACTGGCAGGACGAGGGCTCCTCGGTTCAGACGAGAACCCTTGGCGTGTCCGACAACTGGGTCAAATTTTTTGAAGAAAATGACCGAAACTACACCTTCAAGGCCAAAAACGGGGACGACGCATTGGCGAATCCCGCAAACAGCTACTACCCCTACGGAGGCTACAACCAGTACTATTACGCAGGCCTTGACTGCTCGGGCTACGCAGGCTGGGTCATCTACAATACAATGGAGACCGAAAACCTGAAGGAGGGCTACGTGGGAGGCTCTACAGGCACCGCCAAGAGGCTTGCGGGAAAAGGCTGGGGCTCTTTCACCCAGGATGTAAAGGCGCCTGACGGGAGCAACGGATATGTGATGAAGCCCGGAGACGTGATGAGCATCAACGGCCACGTGTGGATATCTCTCGGAACCTGCGGCGACGGCAGCGTGGTAATACTTCATTCCACGCCCTCAAAGAGCAGAACGGGACAGCCCGGCGGAGGCGTCCAGATCAGCGCCATCGGAACATCCGAAAGCTGCGAGGCATATGCATTGGCGGATTATTACATGAAAACCTATTACAAGGAGTGGTATGACCGCTACCCGGTATATCTCTGCAGCCCCGATACGTATTTCACTTTCACCGGTGAAAACGCAGGGCGGTTCAGCTGGGATACATCGGATGCAGGCGTCCTGAAAGACCCTGAAGGACTGCAGAACATGAAGCCCGGAGAGGTGCTTGCAACTCTGTTTGATAAGTAAAACCGGCGGCAGGGGATGGGCTTCCGGCTGTTAATTTCCTTGATGTAGAACACAATAAAATGTATAATCCGTAAGCGAAAGACGGTCTTTGCGATGCGGTCTTTCGCTTGCTTTTTGCCCATAACGGCTGAAAGTCAGACGTTTCAAACAGATTTAAAAACCAACTTGAAAGGAATTTACCGGATGGTAGAACTCAAACAAATAACCGAAGACAACTTTATTGAAGCTTTCAATCTGAAGCTTGCGCCGGAGCAGGAGAAATACGTTTCTCATCCGATCAGAAGCCTTGCCCAGGCATACGTGTACAGAAACCAGTGCGTGCCCTTCGGAATATATGCCGGAGACAAAATGGTGGGCTACGTAATGGTGATCTACGACTACGACATACCCGAGTACGACGTTTGGCACATGATGATCGACAAGGATTCTCAGGGCAAGGGCTACGGCAGCGCCGCTCTTGACGAGGTGTTAAAATTCATTGCCGGGAAGCCCTTTGGCGATTGCGGAAGGGTGGCACTTACCTGCCACAAGGAAAACGCGACAGCGCTGAAACTTTACGAAAAGAAAGGCTTCATGCCCACCGGCAACGTTTACGACGACGAGATAGAGCTTTCGGTGACATTGTGACCTTCTGCCTCATGAATAAACTCATTTATGAACGTTAAACTTATTAAGCTTTCAAAAAAATACGAAAGGCAGCTTTGCGAAATGATGGAGGAGTGGAAGGCGGATCAAATCGCCAATAACACAGACCGCTCCCCCTATGCCATTTTCAAAAACGACTGCAAGGATTTTGACAACTACCTGGAAAACCTTGAAATAAAGGACGACAGCACCGGCTGGGTCCCGGACTCTGTCTTTTTTCTTCTTGACACGGAAAAAGACCGGCTTCTGGGGGCCGTCAATATCCGCCATTATTTAAACGAGAGGCTGCTCAGGGAAGGCGGTCACATTGGCGACGGTATCAGGCCTTCCGAGCGGAAAAAAGGCTACGGAACGGAGCTTATAAGGCTTGCCCTTATCGAGTGCAAAAAGCTGGGAATCGACCGGGTACTTATGGTTTGCAGCAAAAGCAATACCGGATCCGCCAAGACGATCACAAAAAACGGCGGCGTCCTTGAAAATGAGATCAAAGACGATGACGGAAACATTCTTCAGCGGTACTGGGTCGAGCTTTGACCGGATAAGTTATGCGGAGACAGAATCATGATTGAAATCACGGATTATAAACACATTGTTCAGTATTACGAAACCGACAAGATGGGCGTTGCCCACCACTCGAACTACATCCGCTGGATGGAGGAGGCGAGAGTCGATTTTCTCGAACAAACAGGCTGGAGCTACGCAAGGCTGGAAGAGGCGGGGGTCATCTCCTACGTTGTAAATATAAACTGCGACTTCAAGCACCCCACGCATTTTTCGGACACGGTTTACATACTCGCCAATATAACCGAGCTGCGGGGCGTAACCCTGAAATTCAGCTACGAGATGAAAAACGGGGATGGCACTTTGGTCTGCACCGGAACCTCCACCCACGCTTTCTTCAGCGCCGAGGGAAAGCCTGTGAGGGTGAAACGGGACTATCCGGAGC
>CACZNV010000008.1 GCA_902782645.1 uncultured Ruminococcus sp.
AAGAAACGCAACCGATATTTTTACAAACCACTAAAATTCGTAAAATAACACGTGTTATTTAATATTTCGCCGTCAATACCGTCAAAAAAGCCGCGCCGCTTTAGATGAGGGCAGCGGCGCGCAGGAACCTTATTAGTTTATTTCGCCGCCGCAATAAACTTCATCGCCGTCATAGAACACGGCGAACTGGCCGGGGGCGGCGGCTCTTATTGGCGTGTCAAAGCGGGCTGTGACGGTCCCGGTCGATTCGTCGTACTCCAGCGATCCCGGCACAGTCTTTTGGCCTGACCGTGTTTTGATTTGGAGACCGGTCTTTTGCCTTGGCGGGTTCTCGCCCTTCCGGAGCCAGGGGAAGTTCGGGTTTATTACCTTGAGGGTGTCCGAATAGAGAAGCTTGTCGGGGCCCATAATGACGGAGCCGTCTTCGGGGCGCTTGGCGATAACATACATCGGGTCCTCGCCAAGGGTCATGCCGACTCCCTTCCGCTGGCCTATGGTAAAGCGCTCCATGCCGCCGTGGGTTCCCAAGACATTGCCGTCTACATCGATGAAGCTGCCCGGGCGCCTGGTTTTGCCTGTCTTTTCGTACCAGTCCTCGATGAAGCCGATGTAATTCCCGTCGGGGACAAAGCATATATCCTGGCTGTCCCGTTCTTCCGCATTTTCAACCCCCGAAAGCCTCGCCAATTCACGGACATACTCTTTTGACTCAACACCGTCAAGAGGGAAAATCACTTTTTCCATAATCTCCGGGGTCAGGCCGTAGAGGAAATATGACTGGTCTTTTTTTGCATTGGCGGCTTTTTTGAGTCTGAGTCTGCCGTCATCTGTTCTGTCTATTTTTGCGTAGTGGCCTGTGGCTATGCAATCAAATCCGAGGGTCATCGCCTTTTCAAGGAAAAGACCGAATTTAACGGTTTGATTGCAGACAACGCAGGGGTTCGGGGTGCGGCCCTTTTCGTAGGATTCGCTGAAATACTTTTTGACGTTTTCCCGGAATTCTTTTTCAAAATCAAAGACAAAGAAGTCGATGCCTAAAGTTTTTGCGGCGTTCTCAGCTCTTTTTATCTGCCCGTCCGCATCCGGAAGAAGGCGCATAATGGCCCCTGAAACCGCAAACCCTCTTTCCTTGAGGAGCCTCACGGCAACGGTACTGTCAACGCCGCCGCTCATGGCGACAAGCGCCTTTTTTATTTTATCCTTCGGTTCTGCAGCCATATTCTTCAAGTTTTAAAGAGGGCTCTTTTTTACGAGAGCCCCTTTGATTTTTGTCTTAATTTAGGTTTTATCAAGCTTCCGGATTATCTTCTCCGTCATCTTCTGCAACGTCTTCAGATTCGCTTTCGGGCTCACCGCCAACCTCTTCGAGCTCGCCATCCGCCTCGGCGGCACTGTCCTCAGCCTCGTCCTCAAAGGCGCCTTCTTCGGCATTCGGATCAGGCTCCGGCTTTACAGTTTCTTCGTCAAGCATTGCCACGGTTGTGAAGCTCACCACGGGATTGTCCTCAGTTGCCTTCATGAGTATGACGCCGGATGCGACTCTTCCGGTGGTGCTGATATCCTTCACATGAATTCTGATGACCGTGCCGGAGAGGTTTATGATCATGACGTCCTTGTCGTCGCCGGCAACAACCATGCCGCAGAGAGGTCCGGTCTTGTCCGTGACCCTGTAGCTGCGCATACCCTTTCCGCCTCTGCCGTGCTCGCTGAATTCCTCCGCAAGGGTGCGCTTTCCGTATCCTTTTTCGGTGATGAAGAGCACTTTATCGTCGCTGTACTTGCAAACGTCAAATCCTATTACGCAATCGTCTTCGCCGGGCCTTATGGCGATGACGCCAAAGGACGTTCTTCCCACAGACCTTGCCAGCTCGCCGTCGAATTTGACCATGAAGCCTTTCTTCGTGCAGACAATGAATTTGTCGCCGTCGTTTGTGAGGATTGCATTGACGATTTCGTCACCTTCCCTGAGTTCAACGGCTCTGAGGCCGCCCTTTCTCAGGTTCTTGTAGAGGTCAAGTCTCGACTTCTTTACGATGCCGTTCTTAGTGCACATCGTGAGGTATTGAGCGTCCTCAAATGTTCTGATGGGTATAATCGTCTGGACCTTCTCGGAGGGTTCGAGAGGAATGAGGTTAATTATAGGCATTCCTTTCGCCGTGCGTCCCGCATCCGGAATCTCATAGCCCTTGATGCCGAACACCCGTCCGAAATTGGTGACAAACAGTACCAGGTCGTGGGAGGATGTGACAATGAGGTGCTGAATGAAGTCCTCCTCTTTTGTTGTGAGGCCTAGGACACCCTTTCCGCCCCTGTTCTGAGCCTTGTATGTATCGGAGGGTGTGCGCTTCACATAACCGTGCTGGGTGAGTGTGATGGCAATGTCCTTCTCCTCGATGAGATCTTCAAGGGGAATCTCGTTCTCGGAGTCAAGTATCCTTGTGCGTCTGTCGTCGCCGTACTTATCCCTGATGGCAATGAGTTCAGCCTTGATGACCTCATACATTTTCGCGTCGTCCTCGAGGAGAGAGGTGAAATATGCGATATCCGCAAGCTTCTGCTCGTATTCCTCAAGTATCTTGTCTCTTTCGAGCCCCGTCAGTCTTCCGAGTCTCAAATCGACAATGTATTGAGCCTGTCTCTCCGTGAAGCTGAAGCGCTCCATGAGTTTTTCCTTGGCTTCCTGTTCAAGCCTTGAACTCCTGATTATTCTGATAACCTCTTCGATGTTGTCAATCGCCGTGAGGGTTCCTTCAAGCACATGAGCTCTGTCCCTCGCCTTTTCCAGATCGAACTGTGTCCTTCTGGTGACAACGTTCATCTGGTGGTCGATGTAGTACCTGAGCATCTCCTTGAGGTTCAGCTGCTTGGGCTCATATTTGCCGTTTTCTCCCGGCACCAGCGCAACCATGTTGGCGCAATAGGCCTCCTGGAGAGGTGTGTTCGCGTATAGCTGGTTGAGGAGGACATTGGCGTTTACGTGCTGCTTGAGCTCCATGACTATGCGGATGCCCTTTTTGCTGTATTCGTCTCTCAGGTCCGAAATACCCTCTATTCTCTTCTCTTTGTGGAGATCGGCAATGCGTTTTACAAGTTGAGCGTTGTTAACCTTGTAGGGGAGTTCAGTGACAACGATTCGCTGCCTGCCGCCGGGCATGTCCTCGATTGTTGCCTCGGCTCTCACCACGATGCGGCCCCTGCCGGTGTGATAGGCCTCGCGGATGCCCTGCCTGCCGATGATGTTTGCGGCTGTAGGGAAGTCCGGGCCCTTGATGTATTGCATAAGACCGTCGATGGTGATATCGGGATCGTCTATCATGGCAACGACGCCGTCAATGACCTCTCTCAAGTTGTGAGTGGGAATCTCAGTGGCCATACCCACAGCGATACCCGATGAACCGTTTACCAGGAGGTTGGGGAATCTTGAAGGCAGAACTTCAGGCTCCATCTCGTGTTCATCGAAGTTGGGTCTGAAATCAACCGTGTTTTTTCTGATGTCGGCCACCATTTCATTGGCGATTTTTGCCATTCTCGCCTCGGTGTACCTGGAAGCGGCCGGAGGGTCGTTGTCACGGGAGCCGAAGTTTCCGTTGCCGTCCACCAGCACGTATCTCATGGAGAAGTCCTGAGCGAGTCTTACAAGAGAATCGTAGATTGCTGCGTCGCCGTGGGGGTGATACTTACCCATGACATAACCGACTGTGGTGGCGCATTTTCTGTAGGAGCTGTCAGGTGTGAAGCCCTGCTCGAACAGTGAATAAACTATCCTTCTGTGAACCGGTTTCATACCGTCTCTTACGTCGGGAAGCGCACGGTCGACAATGACGCTCATCGAATACTCGATAAAAGCTCTTTTCATTTCATACTCGACATCAATCGGTTTTATTCTGTCCTTTGCCGCCGATTCTTCGCTGTCCGGCACTCCGATTTCTCCGGTGTATTCTTCGTTAAATTCATCCGTCATTTCGCCAGTTTTCTCCTTGGTTAATACGTAATTTTGTCAAATTTCAAGCTTGTTTCCGTCATCTGCGGCGGTGCCTTTCGGGCATTTTTTCACCACATAAAAACACATGCTGATTATATCATTTTTCGGCATTTTTGTCGAGTTTTTTCTTGCCGAAAATGAGGTTTCAAAGAGGCTGCCGCCAATGCAGAAAACCGCTTAATTTTACCGCAGTTTTAGGAAGTTTTGCCGGTCCGGCGTCAAAAGGAAGCGCCGCCCTGCGGGCGGCGCTTCCTTTTGACTTTTATATCATTGGCGACAGGCTATTCTTTGTCCCGCCTGCCCAGCTTTCTCACTGCAAGGCCGAAGCCTGTTCCGAGAGCACCGGCAACGATGTACAGCAGTATGAAAAGAATGCTTCTCCCCGACGAGCCCACCACCAGGAGGTGAGCAAGAATCAGGAGTGCGGCCGCGACTGCAGCCTCCGGAACCATGTTCTTACGGGTGAAGGCGGGGAAGGCAAGGGTTATGAAGGCGGCAAGGGGCAGAAACAGCCATGAGGCAAAAAGCTTGTAGTTCGGTCTCGTGACGGCGATGCAGATAAGCACCAGTCCGCCGATTACGGCCGTATGGCGGGCGGCGACCTTGGCGTATTTGATTAGCTTCAGTAACGCATTGGAATTCAAAAGGGCACCTCGCTGAATCCGCTTTTTTCGACGGTTTAAAAAAGCCGCGAATAAACCTCCGCGGCTTTCATTGGCAAAGTTTTCATTGCCGCATTTTTTCTTGATTATAAGTCGATGTCAAAGTAGGACTTTGCTCTCGGAGCGTCGCTGGGGGTGTAGGTGAAGATGTCGCTGATGTCGGGGCCGTCAATCTCGATGGGAGCGGGGGCCGGCTTCTCTTCAACCTTCGGAGCGGGTGCGGCGTTCTTCAATGTCACTGAGGAAGGAACTGCGATGAGAACTGCATTGGGGGATTCAACGGAAATGATCTCTGAGAAATCCGCGTCGCAGCCCTTGCAGCATCCGCAGAGGAAGTCGCTGAAACGGATTCTTGTATTTTTGTCCGGAATCTCGCTGAGATTGCAGATTACTACTATTCCTTTCTTAAGGAGCAATCCGGCTGCTGTAGCTTCGGATATCTCTGTGGGTTTCAATACTTGAACTGTCATATTTTCCATTGTAACGCCTCCATAATTAGTTTTGCGCTGTGCATTAAATCCGACCTGAGCCGATTGTGAACCTGTGCTTCCGGTGGTGTTGAACCCGACAACGGCTTTCGCCCTAACTGTATTTGTGTCGTCTGCCGGTCTTACAGGCTGAACATCCAAAGCATCGTGTGCTGCGTCAAATCTTGCGGCGGGTCTTGAACCGTATGTGGCAGGCTCTTTAGCGCCGCTGTAGGAATAACCTTTTTCGGTTTCCGAGGAATCTGTAATATCGGAACTGCTTGCCGCAGCGGCGATTGCAGCTGTCCTTGTTACGGGAGAAACAGCTGGGGAGCTGTCGGAACCGCCAAAGACTACAGAGCTGGAAGGAGCCGGACGGGGGCTTTCCCTGCGCTTTGTGCCGAAGGATGTATCCCCTTCAAGCGAGAAAGCGACGCCGGGATTGTCGTCATATCCTCTCTTTCCTGTGTAATCGTTTTTATGAGCATACAAAAAACTGCGGCCGAAGGAATAATCGTCTTTTTGATCCTCCTCCGTCTCGCTTTTAAGGCTGTCGCTTGCTTCAACACGGGAATCCTCCTGCTGCATAACTTCAGCAGGCTCTACTGACATAGAAACAGCGGGCTCTTCCCAATCCTTCACGTCGTCCTCGTAAACTTCGTTATCGGCAAGCACATCCTCGTCCTCAGTGGGACGGAAGGCGTCAACAACATAGTTTTTCGCTCTGGCTGCGACGTTTCTCACACCCGCAAAAAAATTTTTTGATGAACCCATCAAATATTCCCCCTAATCTTTTGTAAGCTCTGAATCTTATCGTTTGTAAATGCCGCCTGAACAGGCAATTTATTCAATGCGGCAAAGAAAAAGATGCATAATGTATTTTAATATATTCGCGACGCCAATGCAATACCCCAAAACGCGGTAATCGGGGCCACCGGCGCCGTTTTTTTTCACCGTTTTTATTCCCTGAACACCGCAGTGCCGATTCTCACCATGGTGGCGCCTTCAAGCACCGCTTCCACGTAGTCGCCGCTCATGCCCATGGAGAGCTGTCCCATCGGCGCTGAAGCGATTTTCATATCCTTGATGCGTTCGGAAAGTTCCCTTGCCCTGCTGAAAACGGTGCGCAGTTCCTTCTCTGAGGCTCCCAGCGGAGCCATGGTCATAAGGCCGCACAGTTCCACGTTCCTCACGTTTGTGAAGGCCTCAAGGAAGCTGTCAACCTGCTCCACCGGGAGGCCTGTTTTGCTCTCCTCGCCGCCAATGTTGACCTCGAGAAGACCTTTTACGGTGAAAGAGTGCTTTGAAGCGTATTGCCCCAGAGCCTCGGCAAGCTCGATGCGGTCGATTGAATGAATCAGTTCAACCTTATCGGCACAGTATTTGATTTTGTTTGTCTGCAGCTGGCCAATGAGGTGCCACTTGATGTCCGCTGACAGGTCTGCCAGCTTTTCCTGCTTGTCCCGCAGAAGCTGTACCCGGTTTTCGGCAAACTCAAGCTGGCCGCAGGAGTAAGCCTCTCTGACCTTGGCGGCTTCCACAGTCTTTGAGACGGCAATGAGTCTCACGGAGCCTTCTTTGCGCCCCGCCCTTATCTCAGCCTCCCTGATATTGGCGTTAATCTGCTTTAAATTGTCAATAATTGCCATTGTTATTATTTATTCCTTTTCTCAAGTCGTCTTTCGCTCATGAAACCATTTCCCGGTCAGGATATCTTCTGGCCGTCATAAACTTTTTTCGAGTTTATAACATAGCAGGTGCCTGCGGATACAGTGGGGTCCTTTGTGTCCGTAACCGGAGTTCCCTCAAGGTCCACCACGGCGGCGCCGTCAAAAGGCGTTGAAGTGATGATTGCCTTTTCGGAGTCGTAGGCCTTGATGCCCACGTAGACAAACTGAACGTAGCCCGCTTTTACCACAGCCAGCCTTGCCGTCGTATTGTTGAGGTCCCAGTCGGTGAGGGCAGTGAGGGGCACGCAGAGACCGCTGGATTTGCTGACGTCGTAGGTTACATCCACGCTCTTTTTGTCGAGGCTGTTTTTGAGACCTCTCATGGTGCTCATCACCGCGCAGCCCTGATCAATGTAAAGGTTGTCGCCAAGCTGTCCCGTGGCCTGGTATGTCAGGTCACCGTTCTTGACGGTCAGCAGGCCCTCAAGGGTGCTGACTGCCTTGGTGATTCTGAGTATCACGTAATAGTTCTGGTCGCAGATAACTCTGCAGACCTTGTCGCCCGGAGACACCGCGGAATCCTCTTTTGTGTGCACTCCCGCATTGTCAAGGAGAGACAGGGAGGACAGTCTTGCGGAGCCGTCGTTCTTCACAAAGCTCTCAAACAGTTCGTTCTCCACGTTTTCCGAGTCGCTGATCTTGTAGCTCACAATGCCGGCCTTTTCGGATTTTACGGGAATCATCTTCTCTTTTACAATCTTCTCCAGATCCTCTTTTTCTCTCTGGAGAGAGAGTATGCTGTCGCTGCCGCTCACAGATTCAAGGCGTATTGCGTTTCTCTCCGCCACGAGACTGTTGATGGTGTTTTCGATGTCGCCGCAGCCCTCCAGGTTTCCGGACCCTGCCATTTCGGTGAGGAGAGCGCGCTGGACGTTTATCTTGGCGTCAATCTCTGCAAGCTTGGCGTCAGACTCGCTGGGGGTTGAATCGTTGACGATTTTGGTGAGGACCAGGATATCTTTGTTGACCTGCTTGAGCTTCTTTAGGATGCCCCTGTCGTCCTCTTTCACGATGTATCCCACCGTTCCGCCGGCCTCAACCCGGTCTCCCTCGGACATAACAGGCATGAAAATGCCGGAGGCGGTGCTGAATATCGACTCCGAATTGCGCACGAAATATGCCGTGGCGGCGCCCTCTTCGGTCACATCGCCAATGGTGACATACCCCAGCTTATATTTCCCGTAATCCACGCTGTTTACGATTGAAATGCCTATAATTAGGACAACTATGACAGCCACGGCAGCCGCAAGGACGAACTTGCCCGCTGTGGCGGCCTTGCCGGTTTTCCTCTTTTTCCGTGTTTTCTTCGGTGCTGCCTTGGGCTCTTTTTCCTTCTTTTTCTTCTTTTCCTCGGAGGGATCCTCCCCATAGAGAGGCTTTGCCTTGTAGGCGCCTTTCCCGCTGTTCTTTTTTACCGGTTCCCCGGGGGCGGCCTGCTCGCCGCTGTCGTCAAAGATAACGTATTCTGTGCCTTTTTCGGCTTCTGTTTCGGGTTCCGGCGCCGTTTCATTGGCGTCTTCGAAAGCTTCTCTTTCGGCGTAGAGCCCGGGATTTTTTCTCGGAGCGCCAGACTTCTCCCTTTCGCTCTCGGCAATGCGCCCTCTCTCGACGGCTTCCTCCTCACGCTTTTTTCTTGCCAGCTCCTGCTCTCTTTTCACCGCAGACATCACAAGCCGCGGGTCGTCGTTGTAGAGCGCCCGCTTGTAGTCAGGAACGTTGTTTTCCTTCAGCCATTCTTCGTATTCCCGTCTGCTTATGTCATCCATAGAATCACCTATCTGCTGAAAAAGCCCTTTTCACGTCTCATCGAAATACTCATCACCATTCCGATGGAGATATAATTGGCGAGCATGGCGCTGCCGCCCTGGCTCATAAAGGGGAGTGCCAGTCCCGTGATCGGCATCACGCCAAGGTTCATTGCGATATTCTGAACGATAACCACAAAGAAGCTGGCGAATATACCGGCGGCCACGCATCTTCCGAAATAGTCCTGGGAACGCATGGAAATCGCCAACATTCTCAGGAGTATCACCGTGAAGAGCACTATCACCGTGACAGCCGCGATGAACCCGCCCTCCTCGCAGACCACGGAATAAATCATGTCCGTGAGCTTGACAAGGATTTTGTTGTTGCGGTTCATGGTGCCCTCGCCAAGACCCTGTCCGTAGAGTCCGCCGTTGCCGATGGCTGTCAGGGAGCGTCGCAGCTGGAGCGTGTAGTCGTAATAAAGTTCGTTGTTCGGGTCCAGGAAGCCCAAAAGCCTTGTTCTGCGGGTGCCGTTCATGTAGAACTTCCAAATAACAGGCACACCCACGGCGCCCATTGCCAGGGACCCCACAAGGTAGCGAAGCTTGATCTCCCCCACGAATATAACCACCAGGAACGTGATTATGTATGTTATCGCCATTCCCAGGTCTTTTTGCAAAAACACAAGTCCGAGGGGCACCGCAAAGCCGAAGAATATGTTAAGGCCGTATTTTACCGTCATTCCTTCGCGCTTCACCTTTTCAAGGTAAACCGCCTCGTAGATGACCATTGCCAGCTTCATCAGCTCCGAGGGCTGGTAGGTGGTGATGCCCAGGTTCAGCCAGCTTCTGCTTCCTCCGCTGTTGATGCCTATGCCCGGCAGGAAAACGGCCAGCATTAGCACAAGGTTGATCACGTAAAAAGGTATGTAAACCTTCTTGAAATTGCGGTAGTCAAACAGTGTGAAAACGATGCAGAGAATTATGCCTATCGTAAGGCCGACAATCTGAACGATCATCTGTTTCTGACCGTGGTCGGCGTATTTGTCGTATTGGGCGCTGCTCAGGTACACAAGACCTATAGCGGTGACCGCGAGCACCGCCGAAAGCAAAAGGTAGTCAAACTTCTTGAAGTAGTCCACTCTCTCGCTGTGGTCTATGGAAACGTTGCTGAGATTGCTCAAAGTTAATCCTCCGCGCGGTTTATTTACAATTCGGCAGGATCAATCCGCTGATGTGTCCTTGGCGTCATCTTCTCCGCCGCCCTCGTCTTCACCCTTGGCGTCCTCGTCTTCTTCTGCATCATGTTCGGAGAGGAGATCCACAACATCCGAGAGGGAAGATCTCTCCCTCGGCTTCTTTGGGACTATTTTTTCCTGCTTCCGGGGCTCAGGCACGGCGTCGGAGGCCTCCGCGTTAAATCTCTCTATTTCTGCGGCAAGAGGCTGATGTTTCTTCCTGGATACGATGAAGAGCGCAATGCCCGCTCCCACAAGGATCACCGACAGCCACTGGGACACCCTGATGAAGCTGCCAATCATAAGGCTGTCTGTCCTGAGGCCTTCCACGATGGCCCTTTCAAAGCCGTAAATAATCATGTAAAGAGCCGTGATCTCGCCAATGTTTTTCTGCCACTTTTTGCGGTAAATCACCATGAAGGCAAACCCGATTAAGCACCAGACGGACTCGTAAAGGAATGTGGGGTGAACGCTGCCCTCAATCTCGCTTCCGGTCATGGCAAAAAGCCAGTTGGTCTTGGAGCCGTAAGCTTCCTGGTTGATGAAATTGCCCCAGCGGCCTATGGCCTGGCCCAGGATTATATAAGGCATCGCAAAATCCAGCAGATGCAGGAAACTTCTCTTCTTTATCTTGGTGCCGATGAGGGCAACGAGAACCATTCCTATCACCGACCCGTAGATGGCAATGCCGCCGTTCCAGATCGCAAATATCTCAGCGGGGTGCTGGGAATAGTAGCCCCAGGAGAAAATGACGTAGTAGATTCTGGCGCAGACTATGGAGACGGGAATTCCCACCAGTATATAGTCAAGAAGATCGTCCTTTTTGATGCCGTAGGATTTGGCGCGCCTCATGGCGAGCACCATGCTGAGTATCAGCCCGGCGCAGATTATGACGCCGTACCAGTGGATTTCAAAATTGCCGATCTTGAAGTATCTCGAAAGATTGCTGAATTTGATGCCGAGATTCGGAAAAGCAATAAACTGTTCCCCGTCCCCTGCCAGCAGTGCCGTAGCAGCTGTATCCATAAAAACTCCTTTTGCCCCTTTTCCGGCCGCCCGCCTGCAAGTTCAGCGGGCGGCCTTTTCAGGTCAGGGCACCATTGCCATTATTATTTTAATGCATTTCAGTGCGGCCATCACATCGTAGAGAAGGTATTCCTCTCTGAATATACCCGTTGTCTTGATGCATCCGCCGGCGTACTTGCCGTTGATGTATGCCCAGGCCCGGTTGTCTTCCTTCTGGAACACTTCGATTGTGAAGACGTCGCCGTCCCTCTCCGTGTAGGTTATGGCGGCAAGCTTCTCGCCAAGCTGATCCTCCGAAGGCTCCTCCAGATCAATGTCCTTGATTGTGAAGTTCACGTAGAGCGCCAGAAGCACCCTGTTAAAGCCCTCGTAAGGGTTGATTGTCATGATGTCGTTTGTCAGGTCGTCGTCCCGGTTGAACTTGATGTCATCCTCCGTGACCTTGGTGTATCTGTTGTCGTTGACCACAACCGCATAGTTGTCATCGTCAATGGCTTCCTTGCCGTCAAAGAATCTTGTGACCACCTCTTCGGTCTCGGTGTAACCTGCGGAATTGGTCTTTTCGACGTTCTCGTAGGTGTAGACCATTCTGTGCTTCTCTTCGCCCTTGATTTCAATGTCGACGGAGCTTAGGAGGTCGGAATCCTCAAGGTAAAGGTAAGGATACACATAATCAATCACATTGATTCCGTGATAGACGTAGCCGGTGTTTACCGTGTACACGTCGTAAAGACCGTCCTTGCCGTCGTCAAGAATGCAGAAGTAGGCGTTGCCGTCTTCGTTCTTATTGCCCACTTTCAGCACATAGCTGTCGACGGTGTTGTCCCCGTTGATCATTTCGAGATGATACTCAATGGCTGCGGGATAAAGGCCGTAATCCTCCAGCTGCTCCTTGGTCACGCCGGAAGCGACTACCCCGTCGAGAGTCACGCTGTTGAGGTCTGTGACAAGGTTGTTGACCGCATTGTCCTGAGATTTTCTTTCGATGGGGTGGCGGACACGCCAATATCCGATCACTCTGTTTTTGGACTCTGTGCTGTCCTCGTCAATGCCTGTGCACTCAAGGGCAATGGCTTTTTCGCCCTCCTCATAAATCGTAAGCTTTGAAGGCACATCCGTGGTCAGGAAGGGGAAAGCCTTTATAAGGGTGACTGTTTTCTCCTTGAAAAGCATTCTTTCCGCAGAGTAAACGTTCAGTCTGTATACGCGGAAGGTGCCGTCGTCAACGCAGACGTAGCGGTACTCCTTGGAGTAATCGTAGAAGCCGATGTAGATTGTGGTCACGGAACCTTCGTAGTTCGCAATTCTGAAGTACATGCTGCTTTTGCCTTCCTCGTCAAATCCGTACTCTTCCAGCTCGTCCCGGTCGTTAATTATGGTTCCGGTGCAGGACGTCAATATGGCGGACAGGAGGGAGTTCACATTGCTGTTGTTGGCTTCAATTGCGGAATTGGAGGTGCATATCCAGGTTTTCGTCTCCTTGCCCTTTTCATCCTTCTCGGTTATGCGCTGAAGAGTCAGCTTCGAGCCGTCAACGTAGGACTCAATGGCCGCCACGCTTGAGCTGTCAAAGCCGATGAGCTTCCGGTAGAGGCTGTCGGTCCCGGACTCGGAGGAACTGCTGTCCGTCTCGCCGTTTTTGCCGGCAAGGTACCTGCCGGCTTCCGGGAAGACCTTGTCAATGTTGAGGACGAAGATCACACCGCAAACCAGCAGCAGCAGAAACATGCCCGCCACAATTGTTGTTGCAATATATTTCTTCACTTGTGCCTCCTGATAATCCAGATTGTGAATCCGGCTGCGATAATGACAAGCGGCAACACGATCATGACGAGTATCGTGATCACCGTTGCGTCCTTCTTTGTGACGTCAACGTAGGAGTTGATCTGATTGTTGTACTTCTTTGCCTCGATGGTGTCGGCAACGTTGGACTTGATGTCAAGCTCCATCCAGCGCATGCTCTCGTTCATGATTTTTCTTGCGGATTCGCTTCCGAACTCCTCAAGGAATGCGTTTGTAAACGAGGCGCTGGAGCCGAAGACGACAATCTTCGACAGAGTCATTTTCGTCGAGTATGAAGTGTAAGCGGAGCCGCTGGCGGCAATGACAGAGGTGCCCTTGCGGGTGCTCTTGTTTGTCTCTATGGAAATTGTGGTGGCATCCTTGGAGGTTTCGATGAGAGCCTTTGCGTCAAAGTTGTCGCTGGAGCTCGTCTTTTCCTGGATGAGAATTGTTCTTGTGTTCTTAATCTTGAGCTCAGTTGAGCTGAGATTTTCCAGGGAGCCTGCGGCCTTTGTCTTGGCGGAGAAGATGTTGTCCCCCGTCATATTGGCGATGGTCTTCTCGTTGGACTCTTCGACAATGGTCTTCTCGAAGTCGATGCCGTACTCTTTCATGACCTCACGGAAGTTCTTGAAATCGTTGTAGATGATGGATCCGTCCTTGGTGGATTTGATGTCCATGAAGAAATATGCGGATCTGCCCGCTCCGAGCCAGGCCTTAAGAGTCTCCGCAGCGGTGCCCGTAAGGTCCTCCGTGGGACCCATGAAAAGCATGCACACAGCGTTCTCGGGGATGGTCTCCCTTGTTATATCGATCTCCACAATGTCATATCCGTTGTACGAAATGTATTCGAGGAGATTTTCGTATTTGCTCTTTGAAACCTCGCCAAAGCCTGTAGAGTAGCATATCACCGGAGTCTCGCTGGTGACCTTGATGATGGCGGAGGTGAGCTTGGTTTCAAGCTTTATGCCC
>CACZNV010000009.1 GCA_902782645.1 uncultured Ruminococcus sp.
CAGCAAAGGCGGGGCGCTGTTCTGTGAACGGCGCTATGATACCGTGTTCACTTATCACAACGGCGCGGATTCATACTATTCTGTGCGCGGGTTCAGAGGGTATATTCTTGTCTGAGTACCGGGCCCAATGATAAAATCGTTGCGATTTCTTGGACTGTAAAATTGACGACTTCCGGTTTGTCGAAATATAACGATCCCGCAAAAAAGTGTAGGGCCTGTGGAAAGTGATAACATTGTTGATTATTGATTCCGCAGTTTCTTTTTTGCACACAGTTTGCCTTCTTTTGCAATTGCAAATACACCCATTATTTCTTAGAATATGAACACTGCATGATGCTGTACACTTTTGAGAAAGGTTTCCGAAAAACGGAAAGATGGCGCTTTTATGAAGAAATTGATCGCATTTTTGATTTGCTTGCTGGTCCTGATGTCTGCTGCTGAGATCTGTTCCTTCGGGATGAGCGACGAAAAGCTTGACGGCGAGGTCTCCCGCACCACGGAAATTATTCGCGAAGGAGTTGTCTGCACCCATATATCCCTTGGCGACAGTTCCAAGTATAAGAGGCAGGAAATCTGGGTCGTCGAGTTCGATCCGCAAGATCCCGTCTTTGACTTGCAGGTAACCTGCGGCGGGAAGTACACGACGAAGCTTGTGACCGTAGAGGAAACCGTCAAAAAATTCAAAGACGCCAATGTTGACAAAGGGCTGATTCCCGTTGTTGCGATCAACGGCGACATCTGGACAACGTCTTACGCCCATGCGAGGATACTGGGCAGCGGCACGGAATACGGCGGTTACAGCGATCCGGTGGTTACACACGCAATGACACTTCCGAGGGGCCTTGATATCTATAACGGAGAGATTGTTTCAAGCCCTCACACCGCCAAGGAGACCCCCTACGAGAGGCAGCTGCACGCCTTCGGGATCACTCCGGACGGCAGGACCGTTCTGGGTACGCCAAGCCTCAAGATGTGTCTTAATGACCTCTCGATTGAAGGGTTTGAGCAAGTCAACCTTTCCGGGCTGAACAGACTTCCCGCTAAAAATACGATAATGATCTACTCCGATAAAGTGGGGGAAGACACGGCAGCGCTTGACGACGCCTACGAGATCGTGATCGACTGTGACTATGACTACGTGATAAAACATGGCACCACAATTAAGGGCAAAGTCACCGCCATCTGTAAAGAAGGCGACGAAGACCCTATAATGCGAGAAAACCGTCTGATCGTGACCGCAAGAGGCTCAAACTACATTAAAAGAATCCAAAAAATCCGGATCGGAGATGAAGTAGAAGTGTCCTTCGAGATCTCAGGCTCGAAGAAGGACGGCGATATATGGTCGCAAGTGACAAATTGTGTCGGCGGCCACACGATCCTGGTCAAGGACGGTAAAGCGGTGTCCAATACTGACTTTGACGTGATTCCCGCAACTGCCATCGGGAACACCGCTGACGGTCACGTTATGTTCCTGGTGTGCGACGGGAGAAGGAAAGACTATTCCGTTGGTCTCAAAATCAGCGACATGCCCGGTCTGTGCAAAGCTCTCGGTTATGAAAACTGCTTTCTCGTTGACGGGGGCGGCAGTTCGACTCTTCTGAAGGAAAGCGGGGGTGGAAACTATGAAGTCGTCAATATACCCTGTGACAAATACGAAGACGGCACGTACGGAAAACCGCGAACCGTAGTGAATTCAATTATTTTGTCGTTTATAGATGAAAGCCCGGTCGCGACTCCCGAACCCAATCAACCGTCCACAGAAGCACCGGCTGATCCAACAGCGGAAATACCGACGACCGATCAATACTCCGGAAATACCGGATGCGGTTCCTCCGTCACAGCTTTATCGGCGCTTTTGACCGCTTTGGCGTCACTGCTTATTTTGAGAAAACAACCGAAGCTTTACAAGTCAAAAGACCGTTGAGGACTGTTCTTGGGTATCCGTCGGGGAAACAGGACCCGACCGGATCTTGACGGAGGAGGGGGAGATTCCGAAATGTTTGACAAAGGATTTGTAGAACACCGAGTAATCCCCGAAACCGCATCTTGACGCGGCGGCCTTAATGTTGCAACCTTCCGATATGAGATTATAGGCCAGATCAAGCTTTTTTACGGTGATATATTGCCAAACGGATATGCCCAGGGCATCGCGGAAAAGCCGGTTTACGTGGGAGTTGCTGTAATGGAACACTGATTCGATAAACGACAGATCGGATATCATATTGAGATTGTCGCCAATGTAGTCGATCACCGCGTTCAGAAGCTCTGTGCCCCCGCTCTTTTTGCCTTTGTGTTCAAAAGCAATGCCGTCTTTTCGGACCGCATTGTTGCAAAGCTCGTAAAGAATAGATTTAATATACGTGAAGTACATTTCTGCGTTTGTATCCGAACGCTCGTCGCAGATACGCCTCATACATGAAACGACCGTCGGGTAGATCGAGCTGTCTACCGTAAGAACAGCCCCGCTTTTGCTCTTGCACAGATCTGCAAGCACATTGTCGAGTTCCGCATTTTTGCAGGCTTTGGGAACAAACTGTACAGCAAAGAATTCAAACGGCGCTTCGTTTATCAAAAGGCCGTGGGACTCATTTTCGATCATGAAAGCGACGTCATTGGCGCCGAGCTCATACTCTGTGCCGCCGATAACGATCCCGCATCTTCCTTTTGTAACGACAAGTATTTCATGTGAGGTGTGGCTGTGAACGGGATATGAAAAGCTGTCGGCGCTTGTTTCGACTTTGTGGACTGTGTATAATCCGTACATTTCCATGCTGTTTATCACCCGCCTTGATTATAGTAAAACAGTATCGTTATTGCAATATCGCTTCACGGTTTTGCAATTGTAATTGCAAACATTATGAAGTAATCTTATTTCATACTTTTGTGTGGAGGAAACGGCAATGAAAAAACGGATTCGAGGGTTTCTCTGTATTCTGTTGGGCATAGTGATGATATTACTCTACGGCTGTGACGGGACAGGTACCGGCGGACCGGGAAAAGTTTACGTTTTTGACGACGGCATAACCGAAGACAGCGGTCAGGAAGCCACGGAAATAAAGGAGCCGCAGAGCTATTCGTACGCTCAGAATTTTGACCAAACGATAAAAGCAAACGATCCCGACTGGTACGTAAACTCCGAGGGGACCTTCGAGGACGGCGTGTTCAAGAGCAAGACGAATCATGCTTATTGTTCCTCAAAACACAAGATAAAAACTGACGTATTTGTTGCCGAATGGGACATCAACACAGACAGAAAAGGCAATGTCGATAACGTTTCCGAATACATAGGATTGAGACTCCCGGGATACGATGATCAGTTCGCCGCAGTCGGGGCCAACGGCATCTGGTTCCTGTTTCACAACAACAAAGTCGGAATAATCGACACCTGGCCGACGGTTAAATCGTTTAAGGTTGACGTCGATTTCTCAAAAACGAAGCGCGTCAGAGTGACCGACAATACAGTTGACAATACTATTACCTTTGAGGTGCAGCAGGACGGTGAATTCCGGCCTCTGTTTTCTGCGGTGATCGAAGACGGGAAAAACGTTTTTGTGAAGGACGTGAACGGTAAAGACAGAATCAAAGCCAAATTCACTTATGATATTGACACAAAGGGCTATTTTTCTCTCTGGTCAAGCGGGGGCAATTCGGGAAGCGCATACATTGACAATGTTGAGATCAATTGGAAAGAAGCTTTGCCGGAGCAATACCATCCTGCGGATATTACTCTTTTGCGCGACCTGTACTCCGACACCTGGGTAGCGACTGACGACCTTGACAGAACAGTTTCTGACGGCGCCGCTGCACCCCGCGACAAGCTTGTGGGAGTGTTTTACCAGATCTGGTTTACGCCAACGAGCGTGACCTATTCCGATCAGAGAATATACGATCACAACAGGATCTATCATGAGGGCGGTTTTGAAGCCCTCAAAAAGGCCTACGATAAAGGTCCGCAGGGGTGGGGCCATTACTGGGCAGAGCCGTATTTCGGCTATTATCTCACCAATGACAGATGGATAATCCGGAAGCACGCGTCAATGCTTTCCGACATTGGCGTGGATTTCATATTTCTTGACGTTACAAACGGCAACCCCCAGACGACGAGCTACCGCGCAATATTCAAGGAATACGAGCAGATGCGTAAAGATGGCCTTGATACGCCTGACATCTGTTTCTTCCTTGCCGACAACACAAGTCTTGTGGAGAACGTTTTTCTTGACATCTGGGACGACATTTATTCCACCGGCCGGTACAGTGATCTTTACGTCATGTACGACGGAAAGCCCCTTATCCTTGGCAATTTATCGGAACTGTCTGAAGAGGCCGGAAGAATCGCCAATGAGAATTTCACCTGGCGCCGCTGCTGGGCTCTCCGGGAAAACGTAAAAGACGGAAAGGATTTCTGGACCTGGATGCACGAGACGCCGCAGGTCGCTTCCTATAACTCGAAAAAAGGCAATGCGGTGGAGGAAATCTCGATATCCGCAGGAATACTTGCCAATACGGGCACGGGCAGAAGCTTCTCAAACGGCAGACAGCCTGAGGTCGGCACCCTTCCTGACGGGTCAAAAGATCATTTCCAGTTCAACCTCGAGACAACAAGGCAGGGCCTGCTTTTCAATGAACAGATGCAGCGGGCTCGGGAGGTCGATCCTTACGTAATTCTTATCAACGAGTGGAACGAGTGGATAGCCGGACGCTGGGAGGGAACGGGGCATCCCACGATTGCCAATACATATATATCATGGTCCAACAGCTTTTACGTTGACTGCTTCAACCCGGAATTCAGCCGGGACATCGAACCGATGAAAGACGGATTCGGCGATAATTATTATTATCAGCTGGCTGCATTCCTGCGTACCTTTAAGGGCGGACGTACCGCTTCTGCAGCCTCCGGCCAGCACGAAATATCGCTTAACGGGGAGCTTGACCGGTGGTCAGACGTGTGGCCCGAATACCGGGACACGGCGGGCGACACGATTCACCGGGATTCGCTTGGCTACGGCGGACTGGTATCGTATAAAAATGACAGCGGCAGGAACGATATCGTCAGCGCAAAAGTCTCGAGAATCAACGGTAAGACGTACTTTTTGGCGGTATGCGCGGATGCGTTGACGGCGCGGGAAGGCGAAAACTGGATGAACCTCTATATTGACGCCGACGGCAATTCCAAAAACGGCTGGTACGGATACGACCTGATCATAAACCGGAACAATGGCTCGATCGAGAAGTTCACGGACGGATGGAATATGCAGAAGATTGGTCAGTGCGAACTTTTCGCAGGAGACAACTATCTGGTGATTGCAGTCGACGACGCTTCCTGCGGCCTTGGCGATGATTTTGATTTCAAATGGGCCGACAATTCCACCACCACCGGCGAGATAATGCAGTTCCTTGACCTTGGGGACGCCGCTCCGAATGCACGGTTCAACTATGCGTACAGAACAAAAGCCAAAGGCACAAAGCTTACCGACAATGTTAAGACCGTTGTAGGCGCAGGCGCTTCGTTTACTGCGAACAGACCTTACGCTTTGTCTGACGGGAAAGTTGTCCCCGTATATGGGCAGAATACGGCGGTTCTGCCGGAGATGTATAAAAACAGGCTGTTTGTACCCGCTGCTTCCTTGGGTGTTATCAAAGATATGACGGTCACGGTATCAGGCGGCATTGCAACCGTAAAGTACAGAAACAAGACTTTTGCTTTCGAGGACGGCAATAAAGAAGTAAAATGCGGCAATGATACATATCAGATACCCGTCGCACCTTACGTAAAAGGCAACGTCCTGTACGTTCCGCTCAATGCCGCAGCGTTTATTACCGGCTTGAATTACGCGCAAAATGTTTTTGGCGTTGCGATCGTCACGCCCGCCAAGCTGACAAATGAGGAAAAAGTCAATGCGGCGTTAAAGGAACTGTACGTTTCGTATTGACCGTTTTCCGGTTTGAAAACAGAAAGAGCTTTCCGGCAGAGTTGCATCTAAATCGACCACACACCGCACAAGAAGGGGATTTGATTCGGTGTTTTGAAAAAACCTAAGCCTTATACTTTTCTATAACCCCCACATATTCGGGGTTTCCCAGAAGCTCGACGTTCCGCGGATTCTTCCAGCTTAGCGTGCTTTCGACAGCACGTGAAAGAAGATCGTCGGTGTGATGAGACTTTATAAGGGCGTCATACATTGGCGGGTTGTCCTTGGCGGTTTCGCAGAGCCGGGAAAGGGCGGAGAAGCACTTGTCGGTTATCCTTATAATGTCCTCGGCGGTGCCTCCCCTGAAATCCCGGGCAATCAGATCGTTGCGGAGCCTGCCGTAGATGGATTCAGCCTGGCTTATAAAGTATCCGTCGCCGGTCTCGCATCCGATCGAAAAGGCTGAATCGGCAAGCTTTTCAAGGGTTCCCACCATTTCGGCGTAGGGAATCGAAAGGTCGTAGAAGTAGGACTTGACAAGTTTGTCAGCTGCATACTCGCCAAGCTCAAACATGTTTCTCCTTGCCCAGTAGAGAAATTCCGGGCGATCCTTGGTAAAAAGCTGCTCGTTCATCTGTCCTTCGGAGAAGTACCAGTTTCCGAACTTCTCGCTGTGAATCCTGAGGGCCTCGTCTGTTCGCCCCTCCGCGTGAAGAAGAATCGCCTTCATTTTCCACGCGCCAAGGCAAAGCTCCGTGTCCCGGCAGCCTTCGATTATTTTGTCGCATATGGGCTCAATCTCAGGCTTAAGGGCGAGGGCCAGCTTCAAATCGGGCTCCGCGTCCGAGACGCCGAGAGACCACATGTAGTGGTACATGATTCTGAAATCGCGGGGGAAGTCCTTGTAGGCTTTTTTGATCACCTGCTGCGCTCTTCCGTCGTTTTTCCAAACCAGCTCCTCGTACTCGTTCAGCACATTGGCGATCTCCTCGTTCACCTTCGCTTCATCATAACCCATGAGGGTGTCAAGGGACACGCCAAAGTAAAATGCAAGAGGCTGCAGCATCGTAATGTCGGGATATGTGTCTCCCCGCTCCCATTTGCTTACCGCGGCGCAAGTGACGTTCATTGCATCCGCCAATTGCTCCTGGGTAACGCCCTTTTCGGTGCGCAGGCGTTTAATGTTAGATCCGACTGTAATTTTCATTGTTTTCACCTCCGGGTAGATTGAAACCGGCGCCTGTTTCTGCAGATATCATACCATAATTACGGGTCATGTACAGGCATTGTTCGGAAAATGCGAGTTAACTTTAAGTTAATTTTTTGTCTTGAGAGTACAATTTCTTGCGGTTTCAGGTAAGAAGTCCATGTGCCGCCAAGCAGCTGCAGGGCACTTGCCCCGGATCACGGCCTTTTGTTTCAGGCCTCCATTCAAGATTGAAAACAGCGCCGAAATCAAGTATCATTCTATAAATAAAAGCGTATGCCCGGGGCTCCTCTGAAATCATTCCACACCGGGCAAAGGAGCAGACAACGACAACATGAACGACAAGAAAACAGCACCGATTCGTGAGAACCTGACCATACTTCTGCGGCGCCGCAGCGTGACCGCTTTTTGCTGCGTGGTATTGACGCTGATACTCGCTTTTTACGGTATCATTGAAGGCGTGAACAAAACCGTCACCGTTTTTCACGATAACGGATTCAGATCGTTCATCTATTACACCATGGTCTCCAACACATTCGCAGCGCTGTCTGCTGCGTTTGTATTTCCCTTTGCAGTGGAAGGAATCCGGAAAAAACGCTTTATCCTGCCTAAATGGGTGGCGCTGCTGCACTACATGGCAACGACAACCATCACCATCACAATGGTTTTTGTGTTTGCCTTTATGAGCTGGACCTCGCTTGAGGATGCCTTTGGCGGCGCCAATTTCATCACCCACATCATTTGCCCGCTTCTTATCCTGTTTTCCTTCTTCCAGATTGAAAGCGGCCGCCTTTTTACGTGGAAGGACAGGCTCCTTGGTATCGTTCCCGGCGCGGCGTATATGTTGGTCTATTTTATTGAGGTTGCCCTTGTGGGCGAGGCCAACGGCGGCTGGCCCGATATCTACCAAGTCTGCGAACGACTGCACCCTGCATTGGCAATACCCGCATTTTTGATGCTTGCCTTTGGCGTCAGTACAGGCATCGCGTTGCTGTCGAATTGGCTGACAAGAAGGCGGCGCAAGAAGATGTTTTTGCTCTGGAAGAAGGACCTTGACCCCATCGAGGTGAAGATCGAGGCGTACGGAATGGGGCGGATGGCGGCGCAATACGGCGAAGAAAACAACATACCCATCCCCAATGACATTCTTACCGAGCTCGCAAGGATGTACGGTATGGACCCGGAGGAGCTGATGAAGGCGTTCGTCAAGGGCATGATGGTCGAGCGGGAGGATCTGGGGAAACGAAATTCTAAATGATGGTGAAATAAGATCCGGTTTTTTTCTATTTTAACATGTTTTTTGGCTGGCCATACTCACGCTTCATGGCCTCCGTAGAAACTACCCACTGTTTTCCATACTTGCAGGCATCTACGCCGTTGACCAGCTTGCCGTAGGCAATCGCCTTGCGCAGTGTGCTTTCGTTCAAGCCCCAAAGCTGGGTGGCGTCGGTAAAAGCCATCAATCCGTCAAAAGGAGTTTCGACAGTCTTCCCATTGGCAAATAACTCATCGCAGGACAGGTCAAGATCATCATTCCAGATGATACCATACCCGCCAACGTCGACTTCCACGCCGAAAAACAACTCCGGCGAATCCTTTAGAACCAAAAAAGGTTCCCATTTTTCAAACAGCGGCTTTACGTCATATATTTTTGTCACACCCTCCGCAAACTGTACACTCAGGAGATAGTCCGGCAGAGCGTTAACTGCTTTCACTTTGTGAAACATACCATCAACTCCTTATTCGAGGGGAGGAAGAGATTGGAATTCCTGTGTCTCCCACATATGCAAGAGTTCGTCCTTATGGATAGAGGCCCATTCACGCACCATGGCAAGCGCTTTTGGCGGCAGATAACCTTCCAGAACCTTGCCTGTTTGAAAATCAACTTCAGCCATATCCTCTCCGTAAAGTGCGTGGATATGCGGCGGATTATGTTCCGCTTGCTGGAAATACATACGAATAATGATTCCGTAAAATCTAGACAATACCGGCATAAGAAAACCTCCCTCGACTATTTTTCACACTATAATTATATCACGATACCGTGAAATTGCAAATGCTTTTTTCTGATCTGTTTTGAACGTTTTGGGAAAAGCCGCTGTATAAGATGAATTGACCTTGTTTGGGCCAAAGGCGTTCTGATGTTATGACTGCTATGGATCTGATAATGTCGTCAAAAAGGCAAGTGCGTATTTTAATATGAGCACCTAATTAGCTTATCAGATAACTTATCTGATAACCCGCTTTTCACCCTGACGATACGATCCTCCGGCCCTTGAAGGGGCATGCACCGGAAGGGGCGAGAACCCGTAAAAAAGGCCCCGCCCGGGGTGGCGGGCGGGAGAGGATGATAAAGCACGATTTCCATCGTGCAGGGAGCACAGATATGTGAAAGGCAACTTTACATAAACATCACAAAATAGTGGGGTAAAGTTGATTTAACGCCGGACACACCGTTTTTCCCTCCGATCAATTTGTATGCAACCGGCGGACTAAATTTTTTTATGAAATCATTCAACGAGGGAGTTGAATTGTTTCCGGCCTTAACTTCAACGGGTATCACATCCCCGTTCTTTTCGATAAGAAATTCGATTTCGTGTTCACTGTCCGGCCTGAAATAGTATAAAGTGTAGCCGCGCTTAAGAAGGCACTCGGCAATTACGTTTTCGTATATGCCGCCTCTTGCGTTGCCTTTTATCGTATTGTTCAGGACGGCAAGTTTTGTCTCGAAGCCGTACATGCAGAGCAGCAATCCGGTGTCGTTGATATACAATTTGAACTGATCGTCTTTGGCGTTTGCCATCAGGGGAAGATACGGTTCAGATATGTTATAGCATGCATTAACTATTTCAGAATCTTTCAGCCATTGTACACTTCCGCCAAACTTTCTGCGGGTCTGCCCTTTTTCGACTGAGGAATACTGAAACTTTTTCAGTTCTTTTGCCAACTGCTTTGGAACGGCGTCATAGCACATGCGTACATACTGTTTTTTATTCCCTTTGGCGTGTTTTGAAATGTCATCTTTGTATTCGGCAATAATATCGCTCTGTATTTTGTTAACGCGGTTGAAATCCTTGTTTACGACAAAATCCGCAACCGCTTCCGGCATTCCTCCAACGACCATATACTCGCGAAACAGAGACTCGTATTTGTTGTGTATGCTCTCTGGAACAGTCTCGCCGGATTCGAAGTAAGAGCGAAGCACAGAGATCGTAGCTTCATCATAACCGTACGCCCACAGGAACTCTTCAAAATCCAAAGAATACATTGTGATTTGAGATTCATAACCAACGGGAACAGATTCCGGAACTTCCACTCCGTCATCGTCATCCGCCCCATAAGTTAACCCCATAAGTGATCCGGATGAAATGACGTCAAATCGCATGTCTTCCGCTAGATATTTTATTGCGGTGCGTGCATTTCCGCAACGCTGGATCTCGTCAAGGAAAATCAATGTTTTCCCCGGAATCAAACTGAAATTCCTGATATTTGCTGTAATTCTTTTGAGGATTTCCTCAGAAGTCAGGTCGCCGTCAAAGATGGACTTCAGTGCCGGCTCACGGTAAAAATCGATGCAGACAAATGATTTATACTCGTTCCTGCCGAATTCCTTTATTATGAATGACTTGCCGACCTGCCGGGCGCCCTTTACGAGAAGACATTTTTTGATTTGCTCCTGCTTTCTGCTGTTTTTCCAGTCAAGAAGGTGACTATAGATTTTACGTTTCAACATGGCGACAAGAGGCCTCCTTTTAGTTGTCAAGGACAGTATACATAAAATTGGGGTTGCCCGCAAGAGAAAAACGCATAAAATTGGGGTATCGAAAACGGGGAAAATGCATATTTTTGGGGTTGCACGTCTTTGCATGCACCGGAAGGACGAGAACCCGTCAAAAAAAGAGCCCCGCCCGGGGGTGCCGGGCGGGGGGAAGTCATAACAATACTACAACTGCTGCTCAATGCTTCAGTTTAACTTTTTCTTGATTCGAACGGAAAACGCTGCTGCCATTTCCCTTTGATTCCAGAAGGTAACCGTTTTCACACAGCCGCCCGAGAGTGTTCGTCCTGAAATATGTAGATGCGGTTATGCCTATATATTCGGCAATTTCCTTTGCGCTGCGTGCGGATTGGTAACAGTAAGCAAGAATCTTAAGATCATTTTTCCCCGTTGTGATCCCTTCTGTATAGATTTCGGGAATTAGATCATCTGAAATTCCGAAACGATATGTCAGGTCCGGAAGCGTCAGCGTAAAAGAAGATGCATCAGCGGTAATGTACGGCTGGTACCGGTCGGCATATGGCGCATAATCTTCGGCGATTTTATCAAATCCGGAGCCTTTTTCCTCCATATATCTGCACATTTCAAGTATCGCGCATATCACGTTATTCCGACGACGTGGGATAATAGCAGAAATATTCTTTTCTTTTCTCAGCTCTTTTCCTCCCATCAAAGAACCGGGAGATGTGATCTCCAGTCTGTCGCGGAATATGTTCACTTCGATCTGTGTTCCAAACATGAAGTAATTTCGGTGACCTACTGCATTGACGATTCCTTCTGTCACAGATCGTGCCGGAAAAGCGATAAAGTCGCTTTGCCCAAGGGCTTCTTTCTTAAAGCCGTTGGCAGAATGATTTCGAACAAAAGCAGCACACTTCTCTATGATGTCAAGGAGATTGCCGTTGTATTCCTCACTCGCCAATACAATGTCGTCTCCTTTGGTCAAGCCGGGCCAAAGCGTTGCCACCGCATGTGTTTCCTCGCAGCTGCAATCATCTTCAAACAAAAGTGCACCTTTTGATAGATATCTGTCTGAAGACATGAAAGAACGGGAAATCAGCGCCTTTTCGTTAAACTGGTTTCCTCCGGCTTCAATTGTTTTTTTGAGTTTTTGGAATTTTCCGGGATCAAATTCTATCTCTGTAAAAGGTTGATCGTACGGAATCTCTTCACTCATAATGACCATGTCGCGAACTTGTTCCGGAGAGGCAATATCAGTCCTTCCAAAAATCCGCACATAGATTCCCAACAATCCGTCCTGATGAAGCATAACAGGCAGATTACGGCTCTTCTCAACATCGATCTTTAAGACGTAACGGCTTGGCGATATACCCGGTACCGGTATTGCAGATATTTCATAGTTGATCAAAGGAGTTACTTTGCTCCTCAGCTGTCTATGAACCATCAGAACGGTTTTGTCTGCGGTTTCATGATCCAGCGCGACTACTTTGTGGCTGTTATCCTCCACGCCAACATAAAGCACTCCGCCCTCTGTGTTTGCAAATGCGGTCAGTGTTTTCAGCCATCCGATCTCTTTGCTTTTTCCCTTACTGTCAGTTCCTTCTTCGATTATCCCTTTAAACTCGATATTCTTTGATTCTAAATTTACATTGGCAATTTCCTGAATAAGCATGGTATTTCACCTCCGTACCAGGCAGTATACAAGAAAAAAATGAAGTTGTAAAGGAAAACTTCACTGCACTTCATTAAAAACTTCACTGCACTTCACTGAAAACTACACTGCACTTCACTGGTAGCTTCATTTTTAGTGAAGACGGACCGGTATATCAAAAAGAAGACGCCCTTACAAAAAGCATCCGTTGAAATCATGTTCCGATTAGCGATTATCAGCCAAGTATCGGAGTAAAATTAGGCCAATCGTCGGATTTGAGTGGAAAAATAAGGTTAATAACTACGATATTTTGTTTGATTGCCGCCAATAACTTGACACGGTCCGTCCCTTATTCCAGCTTGAAATCTCAACGTACGGCTGGTAAAATTGCATCAATAGTAATCGATCTTCTTTAGGAGGATATTATGAAAAAAACAGCTAAAGCAATACTGGTTTTGCTGATCCTGGTGACTGTGCTTGGCACCGCTTCATGCGATACAACCACAAACACGAATTCGGAAACAAATACAGAAACGAATACAGAAACGAATACGGATTCGAGTACAAATACAAAAGAGCCCGAACCGGCGGAGGCAACGCAGGATATGTTTGGCTGCAGACCGTTAAATTATAAAGCAGAGGACCTTACCTGGGAAATGCAGAACGTATTTTCAGGCAATTATGTGAAAAACGAGACCGTGATGTTCATTGACAAAGGGGACACCAAGGAACTTCTGTATAGAATTGACAATGTCATTTCCGTCAAATCATACAACGGCAAGAAAACATACGTCGAAGGCCAGGATTATGAAGTCGTGGACGGCAAGCTCAGGATAACCGAAAACAGTAAGATTCCCTGCATTACGAGCGAAAAATACTACGCCGGCGACGGTACCCTCGTGGTGGAAGTTGACGGCGAGAAAAAGCCGGTCTACTGGGGCGAGGGCACGGTAATGACCAACTATCAGGTGAATGTGGAATATACTCATTCCGACACCTGGAACGGCTATAAACAAAAATGCTATGCAGGCATTTACGATAAACTTTACCGCAAGCTGGAGGCAGGGGAAGACGTGACGGTCGTATTCTACGGTGACAGCTGCACGTACGGGGCTGCCTCGTCCTATACGTACGGTTATCAACCGAACCAGTATTCGTATGCCTTGCTGGTCACAAACGCATTGGCGGACATTTTTGGATACACGGTACATTACGAGAAATCAAAACTGTCAGGCACGGGGCCGATGCCTAGAAAGGATTATGTTGCCGGCAACAGAGGGACAATAACCTACATCAACAACAGCGTTGGCGGCTGGACGACAAGGGACGGGGTGAACAATTTCGACGAGCACGCGAAAACGTTTATCGAAAAGTTTGGCTGCGATTTGTTCATAGTTGACCTTGGCGGCAACGACGGCGACATTTCACCGAGAAAGACTGCGGATAACGACGCCACAATCATTGACAAGGTCCGCGAAATTGCCCCGGACAGCGGTATAATTATCATGTCAACACTGCTCAACCGCCCCGGCTCCAACTGGGCAGGGAACGATGCGCTGCAGGAGCCTTTCCTGGTGGAGCTTTCTGAAAAGCTGCGGGACGAGGGCGTGGCCTGCGCCGTTTGCGGGATCACCTCGATGACCGCGTCAGTGCTGGAGCATATCAAATTCGAAGACTTTTCGGGCAACAACATCAACCACCCGAACGACTTCTGGGCCCGCCTCTACGCAAATACTTTGTTCGAGACCCTCGCCGGATACGAAAACCTTAATTAACTCCATACGGATTCATATAACGGGTCCGCCGGATGCCCTCCTCCCGCGATTGAAAACACGCTTCAAATGAAGTATTATTATTGCCGGTGAAAGTGGGGCCCGGGACAGGAGAAACCGCTGATGTTTCTCTCATTGCCGGGCCGAAAAGATGAAATGGTATTTTCAAGCCTGCCTTTTTTATTCATATTCCTTCCCGTCTGTCTGATCCTCTACAACGTCGTTCCCGGCTGGGTTCGGGAAAAGGGCGCCGCTTTGGGAAAGGGCGGAGACCTTAAGGAGAAGGGCGGAGACGGGGCCGGCAGCTGCGTCAGGCTGAAAAAGAAGGATATGCGGTATAAAAATGCTGTCCTGCTTTTGATGTCCCTGGTGTTTTACACGGCAGGGGAGCCGGTATACGTTGTTTTGCTTGTTCTTTGCGCCTTGGCGGGTTGGCTGAGCGGTTTTTTCATCGATAAATACAGGGATTCGTCGCCGAAAAAAGCAAAGGCCGCCGCGGTGATCTGCGTCGCGATATGCCTTTCGATGCTTTTTGTGTTCAAGTACCTTGGCTTTTTCATTGATACATTGAGGCTGCTGCCTTTCATCCACCTCCCGGCGGTGAAACTGACGCTGCCCATAGGCATTTCATTCTACACATTCCAGACGATTTCATACGACATTGACCTCCTGAGGGGCAGGGCGGGGCTTCAAAGAAACTTCGGCAGGTTTCTGCTGTTTGTGGCCCTGTTTCCACAGCTCATCGCGGGGCCGATTCTTCGATATAAAGACATTGAGGCCCAGCTTACGGACCGCACCGCCACGAGGGAGAAATTCTGCGAGGGCATCGTGCGGTTTCTCTGCGGCTGCGGCAAGAAGGTTCTTATCGCCAATACCCTTGGCGAGCTTGTGAGTTTTACTTTTTCCGCAGGAGCGGAGGGTGTCGCCAAGGCAAACGTGTGGCTTGGCGTGTTGGCGTTTTCGCTGCAGATTTACTACGATTTTTCGGGCTACTCCGACATGGCGATAGGCCTGGGGAAGATGTTCGGCTTTGACTACGGGGAAAACTTCAACTACCCCTATGTGTCCCGCTCGGTTACGGAATTTTGGCGGCGCTGGCACATCTCCCTGGGCTCGTTTTTCCGGGATTATGTGTACATTCCTCTTGGCGGCAACAGGAGGCACCAAGTGCTCAATCTGCTTGCGGTGTGGCTCCTCACGGGGCTGTGGCACGGCGCGGGCTGGAATTTCGTGCTCTGGGGCCTCTATTTCTTCGTTCTGCTGGTCATTGAGAAGTTTCTTCTAAAGGGCAGGCTGGAGAAGATTCCGGTGCTTTCGAACGTTGTCACGCTGCCGCTGCTTGCCGTCGGGTGGGCCGTTTTCTACTTTGAGGACACCCGCCAATGCCTCACGGCCCTGGGCTCCATGTTCGGGATTGGCGGCGCACCGACCTGGGACAATGTTGGCGCCAATATGTTCCTCGCAAAGCTTCCGGTGATACTTACCGCCTTGGCGGGCTGCCTGCCGATTGGCGCATTTGTAGGTAAAAAAGTTGCCTCACTGAGGACCAAAAGGCCTGTGCTTTGGTTCACGCTGGTGTTTCTTTACACGTCGGCAATGCTTTTCCTGTGCGTATGCGCGCTGGTAAGCTCCACATACAATCCATTCCTTTACTTCAGGTTCTGACGAAACGGGTGACGCGAAGATGAAAAATGACGAACGGTCAAAACGAATAGCCAATCTTTTGAGCACGGTCCTCGCAGTCCTTTTTGTCGCGGTCCTTGCCCTTGGCGGCATTGCGAGCCTGATTTTAAAGAGCGGCGACGTATCGGAAAAGGAGCAGCGGACCCTGAAGCAGTACCCGGATTTTTCCTGGCAATCCTTCTTTGACGGCAGCTTTTTCAAGAAGACCGAGGAGGCCTACAACGACCGTTTCCCCCTGAGGAACCTGTTCATCGACGCCGCGGGCAGCATTCGCGACCTTGTCACGATAAAGACCGGCCCTGAATTCATTCCCATCGCCAATGAAGACGAGGACTACTTCACCCCGGACGCAAACCCAACACCTACGCCCGAGCCGGAACCCACGGCTTTACCCACCGCTTCGCCAAGCCCCGCACCTGAAGAGACGGAGGCGCCCACGCCCACCCCGGATAACACGGAGACTCCTTCCGGCACCGCTGCGCCTTTTGAAACCGAAGGCCCTACAGGCACTCCAATAACAACCCCGGAGCCAACATCCACACCCACGCCGACACCTACTCCCACCCCAACTCCAACGCCTACACCGGCCCCCTTTGACATCTCCGGCTACGAGGTGTTCACCGGCGGCCGCCAGCTCAGCGGCATTGTGATTGAAGGCGGCCGGGGCATGGAAGTGTTCAACGGCACAGCCGAGGCCGCGGAAGGCTACACCTCGTACCTGAAGCGCCTTGCCCTGAAGTATCCCGGAAAGAGGGTGGTGTCCGCAGTGACGCCAAACGCCTGCGCATTTTACGCCTCAAGCGAGTACAGGACCGAGAACCACAACCAGCAGGCCTGGCTGGAGCTTGCGGCGAAAAACATGCAGGGGGTCGTTGTGCCGGACATTTACGGGGCATTGGCGGCTCATAAAGACGAATACATTTTCTTCAAGACGGACCACCACTGGACCGCCCTTGGCGCGTACTATGCGTACAGGGAGATCTGCAGGGAACTGGGTATGGCGGCTGTGGACATTGGCGAGCTCGAGACCAAAAAGATTGAGGGGTTCCTGGGCTCCACATACAGGAAGACGAACAGCAAGACCCTTGAGGCCTCGCCGGACACCATCTACTGCTACATGCCCAAGGTGAGGACAATCGCCAAGAGCAACCGGGACAGGTCCGTGCTGAATATGAACGGCTTGGCGATGATAGACGTGGTGAATCCGAACTACAGGGGGAGCAACCTTTACGTGTGCTTTATCGCCGGCGACAATCCCTACACCGAAATTACCACCAACGCGGGGACAGGCAAATCCTGCTTCATTATCAAGAATTCATACGCCAATTGCCTGGTTCCCTGGCTCTGCCACAACTACGACACCCTGTACATCCTTGACCCCCGCCACGTGAACACCACCGACAGCAACCGGTTCAGCCTGGAGGGCTTCCTTGGAAGCCACGAGGTTGACGATATAATCGTTGTTTCCCACACACTTTTTGCCGCAACCGCCAACAACGTGTTCTATGCGGGGCTCATGAGGCTGTCGTAAAGGGCCCTGAAACAAATTGATTTTTCCCTTTCTTTTCGATTATAATGGGCCCATGTAAGCACATTTTTACGGGGAGAAACTGCCAATGGGAGCCCTTCGAACAGGAACAAAACTGAAGATATTGATATGTTTGGGATTGGCGATTTGGGCAATCCTGATGACTCTTTCTGCCTGCGGACCGAAAAACGGTAATGATTCGTCACCGCTCCCTGAACCCACGGATGTTATTGACATAAGAAGCGAAGAACCAACCGACGCCGAAACGCCTGCGCCAGCCGTGACACCGACGCCCACAGAAGCGCCCACGGAAGCGCCCACTGATACAGCGGCGCCCACAAATACCGAAGCTCCCACTCCAACCGAAGCTCCCACGCCAACGGAAACACAAACCCCCGTCGAGACTCCTGCACCCACCGAGGCCCCCACGCCAACGGAAGCTCCCACTCCAACCGAAACACCCACACCTACACCCACGGTGACGCCAACTCCGGGCCCTGAACCCGGAACACGGGAGTATTACGAAACATATTCTTACCTTTGCACGGTCAAAACCGACAAGCGCATCACCCCCTCTCTTTACACCGACGGAAAAGAGCTTCCGGGAAGCCTGTCGGACCTCTACTACACATCCGACGCCCCCGGCGGAGCGCCAACCCGCGATAACGGCGATCTTTGGCTCTGCCTGGAGCCCCAAAAGGGCTATATGGTCTCCTCGGTGAGCGTGGAGGGAACGTATGCGAAAATTGAGGACCTGGGGCGGGATGTTTACGTTATCCGGGGAGTGAAGAGCACCCTTAAAGTTTCGGTGTCCTCCAGGGCGATGGCCCACGCTGCGTCAGGAGACTGTCTCTTGGCGTCTTACGGGTACGGGATTACGGACAGCGGCGAGCTTTTGATCTCCTGGAAAGAGGCGGAGGGGACGCCCCTGCGCTGCGTGGAGATTGACGTTACCGACGGAACAAACACGGTTTCCAAAACATACGACGGCGACCTTGGCGAGTGCAATATCACGAAACTCACGCAGAACACATCATACACAATCCGGCTGAGAGCCTACGGCTACAAACAAATCGGAAGTGTTGCCACCTTCAGCTCCTGCTACATACCGAATGCGAGAAGGGTTGCCTTCCCCCGTGTGGAAATCACCACCGAGGATTACGTGTGGCCCACCTGCGAATACGTCACGCCGCCGCCCGGAAATATCGGAGCGGGTATAACCAATGCGACCTGGGAAAACAGTATCGTGAAGATATTCGACGCCTCCAACAATGTCGTTTACGACTCATCGGTGAACATGACCGCCGACAATGAGTTCCAAGGCGCCAAGATGAAGATCCGCGGCAACACCAGCGCCTACGGCGTGAAGAAGCCCTACAAGATCAAGCTGAGCAAGAAGTGCGACCTGTTGGAGCCCTTTATAGACCGTCCGGATGACGGCAAGTCCTACGCCGACAAGGAGTGGCTCCTGCTCAACTACGGGACGGACATTTACCGCATTGCCGGTGATGCCATTGCAGACGTCGTGGGCACCCCCTGGTCGCCGGATTACACCTACGTAAGCCTTTACGTCAACGGCGATTACCGGGGCCTCTACGTGCTTTCTGAATGCGTCAAGGAGGGCACGGGGAAGGGTGACGCCAAGTGGCGCTGCCCCGTTGACGACGACGGCTTTGTCATCGAATACGACGCCTACTGGTGGAACGAGCCCCTTCATTTCACCACCCCCTCCTGCGTGAACTTCGTGATGAAGTACACCTTCAAGTACCCTGACACCGACGATATCGACAAGAATTCCGCGGCCTACAAGTACATAAAGAAATACATGACCGACCTTGAAAATGCGCTGGCCAGAAACGACAGCTCCTACCTTGACTACATGGACATGGACTCCTTCGTCAAGTGGCTCCTGGTGGCGGACTACATGTGTCTCCTGGACTCCGGCGGCAACAACCTCTACATGTGGAAGAAGGACTCCACCGCAGACAGCAAGATCGTCATGGGCCCCAACTGGGACTTTGACTCCTGGAAATGGAACGTGGACTCATTCGCCAATATCCACCGCGACGGCTCCCACTTCTACTTCCCCCAGCTTCTTAAAAAACAGGAGTTTGCCCGGGCATACAAAGAGCTGTTCTACAAAACCTACGACAAGGTGGCCGCAGCTGTCAACGCCGCCCTGGACAAGATCAACGAAAACGGCTACAACAGGCTCTACCGCATGGAGGCCACCCGCTACCAGTCGGGGCAGCGGACCCTTGCCGATATGCGCAATTCATTTAACTCGTGGATAGGCGACCACCTGGCCTGGATGCAAAGCCAAATCGGTTGATTTTTGGCTCTTTACGCAAGCCGCAGATGGCATTGCATCAACCAATGGCAGGTGTCGTTCTGACACTAAACGAAACAACAATAGTGCCAAAATGGCACCATTGTCTTGACAAGAAGGTGCCAAGCTATTATAATGGCTACGGGGTGATAAAAATGTCAATAAGGCAGTTGCGCGAAACAAAGGGATTGACACAGAGCCATTGTTCTGAATATCTGCAGATTCCCCTTCGCACGTATAAGAGGTATGAATCCGACGAGAGCAGGATTAACCGCATTAAGTATCAATACATTATCGAGCGATTAAACGCTTTCGGGTTTATCGATGAAGAGCACGGAAAATTGACAATTGACCAAATCAAAGAGATTTGCGGTTCAGTTTTTCCCTCATATTCAGTAGAATACTGTTATCTGTTTGGCTCTTACGCCAAGGGAACAGAAACAGAGACCAGTGACGTTGACCTGCTTGTTTCTCTGCCGGTTAACGGACTGAAATTTTTAGAACTGATAGAGATTCTTCGTGAAAAACTGAAGAAAAAAGTGGATTTACTTGATGCTGCACAGCTTAACAACAATCCTACACTTGTGCAGGAGATACTGAAGTACGGAATTAAAATATATGATTAACACTCTGCTGCCGGTTGACTCCCGCAGGCGCCGGAGGGAAAATTGGCGGCAGGAAAAAGGAGAATGAAGCTATGCCCAGGAAAAAAGATATACCGGAAATTGAGTGCCACAGGCCCACGGCTGTGCTTGCCGTTGAGGCTCCGGAGAGGAAGCTTTATGCGTCCATCGCCAAGAACGATGCCGCAGAGGCCTTCGAGAAGCTGTGTGCGCCACTTGCCGTGGAGCTGAAGGACGACGGGTGCTTTTCGAAGAAAGGGACCCTTCCGAAAAGCATTCCTTTTACCGCCAATGACATCGAAACCGAGCCCGGCGACGTGATCCTGACGGATGAGAATACCGTTGCCGTCTGCTACGGGAAAAAGGCGGTCAAGGCCGTAAGAATAGGCGAAAAGACCTACAAATCCAAGGAGCAGATCCTTGAGATATTCGGCGAAGGCGACGTGAACGTAAGGTTTTACCTCGAATGGAGCGAGTGAGCTCACATAGAAAAGCATCAGCCGAGACAAAAGGATACCACCCGCCCCAGGGCGGGGAGGGTATCCTTTTGTGACAAATTGTTTATGCGGCAAGACAACTAAATGAAATCGTCGCCAAGTAAAAAGTCGTAGATGTTAACTGTTAGAATACCGTTTTCGTCATACCAGGGAGATACAAGATCCTTGGTAACAATGATCTTCTTAAAAGAGTCATCAATCTTTTTGAAAGAATGTGTTTCCTGTATGCGCTTTTCTTCGTTGGGAAGAGAATAAGCTGACTGGATATATACTCGACTCGATCCCAGGTTACAAACGAAATCCACTTCAAGACTTGCCCGCTTTACGCTTCCGTCTTTTGTTTTTTCGACAACGGGCACAACACCCACATCGACATTGTAGCCTCGCATTCGGAGCTCATTATAAATTACGTTTTCCATACTGTGATTCGGTTCGAATTGGCGGAAATTTATCCTTGCATTACGAAGCCCGAGATCGGAAAAGTAGAACTTAGAGGGCGTTTCGATGTAGCCTCTACCCTTTATGTCATAGCGCTTTGCTTCCTCTATGAGAAATGAATCTTCAAAGTAGCCAAGAAACCTGAGAATGGTGGCAGTGGTAATTGAAGATTTTTTGACGGTCTTGAAAGTGTTTTTAATCTTTTCAGGATTTGTCAATGATCCGACGGAAGACGAAAGAATATTCAACAAATCCTCCAGTTCGCCTACTTTACGTACTTTGTTGCGGCTTACGATGTCCTTGATATATATTTCTTTGAAGAGAGTGTTAAGAAGGGCGATTTTCTCCTGCGGGGTTCTCCGAAGGACGACAAGAGGTATACCTCCGTAGAGCATATACTGCGTCAGTCCTTCGTACCTGTCGCCTTCCCATACAGTCATAAACTCCGAATAACTGAGCGGGTAAAGATGAACATCGTCGCCTCTTCCCTCAAATTCAGTAATTATATCGCTAGAGAGAAACTTGGCGTTGCTGCCGGTGACATATATGTCCATGTTGCTTCTGCGCAGATAACTGTTCAGCACAGATTCAAAAGCGTTTAATTCCTGAATCTCGTCAAGCAAAAGGAAGTACATGCCGTCGTCTACGACCTTCTCCCTGATGTATGCCATAAATTTTGAAGGGTCGACTTTTTTGTTCTCTGATCTCAATCGTATCAGGTCCTCGCCAATAAGCGAAAGATCCTCGGCAGAATCAAACGCAAAGCGGATAATGTGGTCTTCATTGACGCCAATGCTAACGAGGTAATTGTAAAAAATAGTGTTAAGAAGATACGACTTGCCGCATCTCCTGATGCCCGTTATCACTTTGATCAATCCGTTCTGCTTACGGGATATTAGCTGGTTAAGGTAATGGTCGCGATTGATTTCCATAAACAGCCCTCCTATTGAAGATTTTTGCAACTTTTAACAGTTTTCTCACATATTATCGCATCGAAAGACACTGATGTCAAGCTTCTATTGAAGATTTTTGCAACTTTTAACACTTTTCTCACATAGAAAAGCATCAGCCGAGACAAAAGGATACCCACCGACCCAGGGCGGGAGGTATCCTTTTGTGACAAGACAGGCCTTTCAAACGATGTTATAATGAATGCGAAGACTTAATTATCCGGATTGGAGTATCCCCAATGACAGACCTTTCTGAGATGCCGGACAGTTCAAAAGGGACTGAATGTGCTGAAGCAATCGCAAAGCTTAGAAGCGGGAAAGCCATGTCCCAGCAGGACCTGGCGGACAGTTTGTTCGTCTCAAGGTCGCTGGTGGCAATGTGGGAGACCGGAGCCAGGACGCCTGACAGCTACAGTTTGGAGCGCATGGCGGAGATGTTCGGCGTGGAGCCGGGGGATATTCTTGGCGACGTCAGGTATGCGTTTGTTTCAAGCCTGGAGAGGGAATTGATTGAGAGTGAGCTTGACGATTTCACAAGCAGCGGGCCTTCGCCAAGCGGCGCAGTAAACGGCGGCGCAACAGAAAGCGGCACCGAAAGGGCGGAGCGCATAATTGAGGATTTTTTCAAACGTGTCGGCCCGCGGGACAGGGAAATCTTTATGAGCCGCTACTTCGCCATGAAGGCGCTGAAGACCGTGGCGGAGGAGACCGGGATGAGCTTGGCGGCTGTGAAGAAAAGACTTTTCAAGATTCGAAAAAAGCTGAAGGCCTTTATACTGAGGGAGGAAAAGAAATGAACAGGGAAGATTTCAGAAAGGCACTCGCCAATGTGGGCAACCGCGAAGCAACGGACCAGGAGATAGAGCAGAAAAGGAAAAGGCCCCGTTTCAGGCCGGCGCTGGCAGCAGCGGTGGTGCTGGCGGCAGCGGTATTGGCGGCGGGAATCATTGGCGTGTACGCATACAAGTCCTACGTGGAGCAAAACCAGCAGGAAAAGGAGGTCGAGCCTGCCTCCTCGAAACCCGCCAAGGCTCTTGCCCCTCTCACCGCGACCACCGTCTCAGAGCTCTTTTCCCTTGATTCAGTCGTCATCCACCGGAAAGACCTGCCTACGGACCTGCAGCGGGAAATGAAAACCGGCCAAAAGTTTTCCTACAACGGCCTCAAATATTATGTCCAGACATCCGGCTATAACTCCGGCGTCATAGGCATCAGGCAAATCTCCCATGAAGACGCCGTCAAGGTGATGAATTTTGCGGAGTTTACCCGGCCATCCGACCAAAGGAGCTACACCGAGGAAGAGGCGTACTACGTCTATCTCCTGCTGAGCCATTCCTTAGGCGGCGGTGAAATCGGTTTCTATGTTCCCGCAGAAATGCGCAACGGCCAAGTGATCGCAGTGTTTCAGGAAGAGGAAAACGTGCTGTTTGTGATTGACTGCATCTTTCAAAAGGACAGGGTTGTTTGCATCAAAAAGGTGAGCCTGGATACCGTCAACAGCATGGGCCTGGTCCTTCCCCAAAAGGGCGAGAGGCTTGACTGCGCCTTTGACGAAACGAACACGCACTTCCTGGGGGATCTCTCGTACAGGGAAATAATCAACAAGATCTATGAGCTTTGCGGCATAACCGGCAACGATCTGTATCCCTTCCTGCCCTGGGCAACACCTGAGGCTGAGAATGAAGCCTGACACCGCCAAGGCCCCTCCCGCGCCCCGCATTTAACCTTTGCAACCTATGCTGCCGCTGCCGCCAAAGCTTGCGGTTTACTGCCCGTTTGTGAACTTTGTGCCGCAGCTCCAGCAAACCTTGCGGGTGCTCTTTTGTTTCGTCCCACAAACGGGGCACGTTATTAAGGCTTCTTCCTTCTTTTCCGGTTTTTCTTCAACCGGAGCTTCGCCGCTTATTGCATTAATGTCATGCTTAATAGTCTCGTTCAGTCCTATGTTCTCCCTGACGGATCTTTTTGTGGCAACTATCTGCTTCATCAAAACGTTCTGGTTTCTAACGATGTGACCTATACCTATGTATATGACCGCAAAAAGAAATGTTCCTCCCCAAATATACGTGGCAACTAAGAAGCTGTTAAGCTGCGATCCCACCGCTATCCCAGTTATGAAACCGCTAACGGATATAATGATTCCAAAGATGATGTAGAACATACTATTTCCTCCTGTGGGTAGTTTTGAAGTATGGTAGCATAGATTGGGTGGGTTGGCAATGTTGTTTCATTGTAATACAGTTAAAGGAGATGAGCAGGCGGATTTGAGATTGAAAAGGAGCGCGACATTCATGGCCAGTTAACTGATAAATCACGAGTATGAACACAAAATACTACGAATAACTGTTCCTTATTTAGCAAACTTTGTACTATTCCGGTTTTGGTATTGAAAAACCAAAGAAAATGCTTGACAAATGTTCTTGAGAACGGTATAATGTTGGCGGTTATCAAAAACCAAGTAAATGCAAAACTCAAATATTTACTGAAAAGGAGATAATTCTATGAACGCATTTGACAAAGTAATTGGGTACAACGACATTAAAGCGGAACTCTTGCAAATCTGCGACATGTTAAAGAACAGAGAAAAATATGAACAGTTTGGCGCCAAGTTTCCCCACGGAATCATCCTTCACGGAAAACCCGGTGTCGGAAAAACTCTGATGGCTAACGCTTTTATAAAGGAGAGCGGTCTTCCCTGCTACACCGTGCGCAGAAAAGACGCAAGCCCGTATTTTACGAAAGAAATCGAGAAAGCTTTTTGCGACGCAAGGGAAAACGCTCCTGCAATTGTGCTTCTTGACGATATGGACAAGTTCTCAAACGAGGACGACAGACATACAGATGCGGAAGAATACGTGGCTATTCAAGCATGTATTGATGAAAGTGCAGGTCAAGATGTATTTGTACTCGCCACTGTAAACAACATACACAAACTGCCGGACTCTCTTATTCGTGCAGGAAGGTTTGACCGAGAACTCAGATTTTATTCGCCAAAGCGTTCCGATGCCAGAAAAATCGTTGAGTATTATCTTTCCGACAAACAATTGTCCGAAGAAGTTAATTTAGACGACTTTGTGAAAATGATGACCTACAACTCTTGTTCTGAACTGGAGACAATTATCAACGACGCGGCTATAAGAGCCGCATACGCCGGAAAAGACGTCATAGAGATGAATGACCTCGCAGCGTCTGTTCTTACGATTCAGTACAACATTAATGCTCGATTGAACAAACCGGGTGCGCGGAGAAGAAGACGTCGTTTCGAAGATTTTTGCGATGAAGAGGATGATGCTGTCGTTGAAAACGAACCCGTAAGCGCTCTTGAAAAAAGAAAAGTCGCCCTTCACGAGGCTGGACATTTGGTGGCCAGTGAAATCCTGAAAAGAGGAAGTGTCGGTCTTGCGACGATTTGCCCAAACGCTTCGAGCAAAGGTTTTATTTACAAATGTGTTGATACCAATTCCAGGAGCGCTGAAATCCTGATATCTCTTGCCGGCAAAGCAGCAGTGGAACTCTATTATTTCGATGCTTGTGCCAGCGGGTGCGAAAGTGACATCAGCAGTGCTGTAAAGCTCATTAGAAGCGGAATAACCTACAGTGGTACTCACGGATTCAGTGTTGTTCAAACATCTCTTGGCGATGATTACGACCACTACTACTCAGATAACTATAAAAACTCCATTGAGATTCTCACTAAGACAGAACTGGAGAAATATATGCGCAAAGCGCGTGAAATTATGATGAAAAACAGGGCTTTCCTCGAAAAGGTTACCGATGCACTGCTTGAAAAAGAGGTGCTCCTGGCATCCGACATCAAATCAATAAGAGAAAGTGTAACTGGAACTCCAACGGAGGCCGCTGCATAAGCGGCCCCGTGAGAAAAAAAGCTGCGCAAAAGAGACCTAATAGATCAGCGATTTTAAGAACTGATCCGCATAACAATAAGGAGCACAAAATGAATTATCACGATTTTTATGAAGCGGTTAAGAATGTGGAGATTCCAAAAACACTTGTCCTGAATACTGCTTATTTCTGGTTCCATCGCGAACATCTTCCGCTTAAACTAGTTTCCTTAGGAGCTGCAAGCAATCCCGTTGTTAAGGTTCCTTCCACAGGATTGAATTCATACGGTAATATTGTACCGATACGTTATATCAGCAAAAAGGTTTTTGCCGGAAACAGATTAATAACGGACATTATTCTTCCGCCAAGTATTTTGGAGTGTCCCGAAGAGGCGTTTGCAGGTTGCACAAATCTTAAAAACATTACCATACCTAAGACAATTAAAAGGATTCTTGCAAAAACTTTTGATGGATGTACCAACCTTGAGAACGTTTATTACGAAGGAAGCTTGGAAGAGTGGGAAAGTATTGACATTGAATATGAAAGAGTTGAAATTGATTTTGGAGGTAATCTTCCCGGAACGCCTGTGCGGTCTGTTATCGACGAGAGAAGAGTGCCTATCCCGGGTAATGAAGCTTTGAGAAAGGCAACCGTTCATTTCAATTGTGATTTAAAACTGTTTGAGGACGAAGATACAGATGATACAAACAATCAAAAAAAAACTGGCATGTACGAAATCTGCCAAGAAGGGTGATGCGATGGCCTTTAACTGGCGATGATTCATTCGATAAATCGCGCTTTGAACTAAAGCCCATCGCGATGACCCATGAGATAAGGAGAATTCAACCCCAATGACAAAGGAAGAATGGACTGAAATGAACATATATGAGTTTCTGATAGAAGCAACAGAACGTCACTGCACTGCCGGAGCATATAACGCTTACGGATACATGGCCAATTCTATTGATGTTGAAAATGCGAAAGTCATTGCATCAGGCGGCAAATTTACTACGTTTTCAGGATATGGCGAGAAAAGAGCCGTGAAAAGAAAGCGTACAGAGGGCGTAATTGTCTTTCCGTCAGAAGACAATGAGAAAACCTTGAATAATCTGCTCCTATATCTTTGTGGCGGTGATGAAATGGATTATGCATGGAAGCTCGGTCGTTTCGTGAAAAGGAGCGTTGTAAATCCAGAAGGATACGAATGTAGCGATAATTCTCTCTGCCTCGCAATTTCGACTTTCAACTGGGGAGAACTGATACTGGTTGTCAGAAACATCAGCTGCTGGCTTGGGTTTGATTATGTCTGGGTGAAGGTGACAAACGAAAAACGTAAGTCTTGCGAAATGTGCAAAGTCGACTGCCGTAGTGAGGAATTCAAAGAAATGGGAAAACTCCAGCGCGGTGAAATATCAGAAGATGAATTTGATAGTTTTTTAAAAGAATTTAACAGCAGAAAACCTGAGAGAATCCGTAAAAACATAAGAAATGAGAAAAAATGGCTGCGTATTTTAACAGAGGATGTATTAAAAAGACTGTTGAAAGATAATTACCGCCTTGGCTGCATTGTGATAAAAGAAAAAAAACACGAAAAGGACTCGGAAAGGAAAAGCATTTCATACAATGACCTGGCAGAGAGAATATGGCGTAACGGCTATTCATATGTTAATGTATTCGGTTTGGCAAGAGACGAAATAAATCAAACATGCGATGATCATTATTACACATTTGAGGCAGATATTGACCAATTAGACAAGTGGATCATTGCCGTTCCGTACAGTACCGGAACATGTAAGCAAAAAGACTTTGAACAATTTCGAGCCGCAATTACAAACATTTGTTCTGCTACCGATGAAGACGGATGCAGAGTGTTTTCAGAAGAAGATCCCTTAATATGTGAACCGAATGCAGAAGAAGATCTCTATCATACGGTACTTAAATTGATCGCAAGTTCAGAAGAAAACTCAGGGGAAATTTACTGCTGTATTGAAGGCCCGCCAAGATCCTATGCGGATGGCCATACTAAGTGGGCAAGAGGAAATCTGAACAGCATTTTACAGGAAACCAAGACTAAATGGCCAAAAGACTTTGCCTTGCATATAGCCCGTTGTGATGATAAAATGTAAATGGTTATTATTAACCGCGAAATGCGTAAGCATTTTCGCGGACCCATGAGATAAGGAGAATTCAACCCCGATGACAAAGGAAGAATGGACTGAATTGAAACTAAGAAGTCATGTGTTCGTCAGAGAACTGGCTGCCGATATCATGGAACCCATAAAAGAACAGGCTGATGCGCCGATGCTGGCCGTTCCCATGGCCTATGTCCTTCTAAAGTACTTTAAAGACGGTGCAGACATATCGTCACCGGGAGCCTTTGTGGAGTCGCTCGGTATTGGCGATGAGAAAGAAAAAAGCCGCAAGATGGCGTTTTACAAAGGCAGGTTAGAGAGCGTTTGGAATGCAATCACAGAAGCCCCGGGAAGAGTCAGATTCCTTTCAGGGGATAAAAGCAATGCAATTCAAATATTAAAATCAATGGTCCTCTTCTACGATTTCACAAGGGTTGAAAAGAACTATTCTTCAATGCCTGAGTCGATAGCGGAGCTTGCCATAAGGATTCTCGACCTGAAAGAAGAGGACAGAGTTTGCGAGTACTGCACCGGAAGAGGCACGTTTACGGTATTGGCGTCTCAAAGAGAGCCGAAAGCAACCTACACCGGCATTGAGATAGACAGTTTCCTTTGCGAGATAACTTCGATAAGAGTTGAGGCTGCAGGCGGTGAGATGAATCTGATTGAAGGCGATGTGTTCGAAAGGACGGCTGAGACGAAATTCACAAAAGCTTTTATGAACTATCCATTCGGACTAAGACGAGTGAGTCTTGCGGGGGACTTAAACGACCAGAGCAGCCTGTTTGAAACTGTCAGTAAAACGCCAATCAAATTCGCAGACTGGCAGTTCATCGCAAACGTGCTTGACGGTCTCGAGGACGGGGGCAGGGCGGTCGTCGTCACTCACAACGGAAGTCTGAACAACTTGTACGATAAAGACGTTAGGTCGATTTTTATAAACCGAGGCTACATAGACGCGGTGATTGCGCTTCCCGAAAAGCTGTTTAACAACACGAGCATTCCGATGACGCTGCTGGTCCTGACCAAGAGAACTGATGCGGACAAAGCTCCCCGGACTGTTAAAATGGTCAAAGCGTCAGGCTTCTGCGAAAGCGCCAGATTCACCAACCTTATAACTGACGAAAACGTTGAGGAAATCATCCGCGCATACAAAGAAGACACGGTTTTTAGCAAAAACGTTCCGACCGAAGAAATCATCGCCAATGACTTTGTCCTGTCTGCCGACAGATACTTTGCGGAGAAGGTTTCTCTGTCAAATTCCCGCGAATTTGGCGATTTCATTAAGGTCATCAAACGCGGCACGCCAATGAAGGCCGAGGACCTCAAGGCAATCGAGACTGACGAGGCCGGCTGTGAATATCTCGCCATCGGCAATATCGCTGACGGCTATATTGACCACGACAGCCTGAAGCACATCAAACCCGATGGCGCACTTGCCGCAAAACTCGTAAATTACCAAATAAACGACGGCGACTTGATCATCTCTAAGGGAGGCAACCCCTTCAAGATCGCAGTGGCAGATGTGCCGGAAGGTACGCAGATCATTGCAAGCGGAAACCTTTACGTGATTGAAATAGATAAAAGCAGAGGCAATCCGTACTTCTTCAAGGCATTCCTGGAGAGCGAAAAGGGACGAAAGATTCTTGACAACGCCTCTGTCGGGTCGGTCATTTCGATGATTAGCGCTGATGCAATCAGAAAGCTTCCGGTGCCAGCCTATACGCTTAGCGACCAGCAAACAATCGCCAATGAATTACGCGAGGTTACAACAACACTCCGCAAGACGGCAGCACACTACAAGGCAACAATGGAAGAGCTGCGCGACAAAGCTGCGCATATCTGCGAGGAGTGGAATGCGGAGGAATAAATCCCACTCAGATGTCTGCCAGTGCAACGTTGTCAATAGAGTAGATGTGAATTCGTGCAAAAGCAATGACGCCATATTGCCACACTGCAACAGAGCAAACCAATCTAAGATGCCATTTGATGATTTTCCTAAAGAAAAGATCCATAAGGGTAAAACCTGCAAAAGTCACAAGTGAGGTCTCGTGGTCAAAATGTGAGGAAAGCATGAACATTGACGACATAGATTTAAACAAAACATGCTGCTTTACAGGCCACAGACCCGGTAAGCTGGTTGCAGACGAATCTGAAATCAGAGCCTGGCTCCGGCAGGAAATCAACCGTGCGGTGAATTCGAACTTCAATACATTTATTTGCGGAATGGCGGATGGTGTTGACGTTTGGGCGGCGTTGGAGGTCTTGGCGTTGAGAAAAAACAATCCCGAAATCAGACTTGTTTCAGCAGTGCCTTTCAGGGGCATGGATAAGAGCAGTCAATGCGGAGATATAAGTCTTTTTAACAAAATCATCAGTGAATCAGATTACGTTCATTACATTTGTGACTACTACACCAGGTGGTGCTTTCTTGCAAGAGACAGATGGATGGTGGATCGGTCGGAGAGGGTAATTGCAGTGTTCAACGGGTCTAAGGGCGGAACAGCTTACACGCTGGAGTATGCCCGAAACAAGGGGCGAGAAATAGTTGTGGTAAATGACGCGGGTCTTGGTGGCAGGGTCGCCCCAAATGAGCATTTAGGATGAAATACGTTTTATTTTGAATCTTTAGAGGTGACGCCAATACAAAACTGTTATCAGTATCCGAGCTACGATATAGACGGCAAAACTCGTGAGGATGTTGTTATGTTCTCAAGATCTGGTACAAATTACAAACATATGCAAGAGTGATCGCTCTTCAAGACGTTTGCGGTGCTGCCAGAATGGTATGGATGCCTTTGGACATAAGGCATGTTACTATTAGGGAAAATAATGGAAGCAATATGACCGTGTATTACCGAGGAATTTATTGAAAAGACTATTGAAAGGGAAAAAGCCTCGGCGGGATTGCGTTAAAAGCCATTATTACAGCACAAAAATGGTCCTTGGGAGGACGCTGAGAGTAATTGATCATTATTCTTTTTCTGTATTCTTAAACATACACGTCACCCATCGTCTGTAGACTTATAGTATTCTAAATTGTACTATATTATTAGTATAGGAGGTTAAGACGCCTATGGATATAATAAGAATATTTGGAACTAACTTACGAAAATACAGAACAAATAAAGGTCTATCTCAAGAACAGTTTGCTGAAATCTGTGGGCTTCATCGAACTTACATCAGTGATATCGAATGCTTTCAGCGAAATGTTTCGCTTGAAAACGTGCAAAGAATAGCTGACGCTTTAGGTATACAGTCATATAAGCTTCTTCAGGAGGAATAGATATGCTATATGTTCACAAAGAAAACATGCGTTCAAAAATCGACAATAATTATAAAAACAAAGGTCGTATAATAGAAGATTTTTACCAAAACGAGTATCTTGCGATGCGTTCTAAAATTGATGTACTTACGTTTGACGAAAGTCATCTAGATTCTTTTACCGAAGCTGCTGATGAGTTTACAGACTATTACAAAAAAATAGAAAGGTTTTCATCCGCTAACGGGATTTCGTCTCAATCAAAATTTGCCTCATCCTTTTTGGAAGAGATAAGTTGTTATCTCTTTAAGGATTTACCTGAAATCAGAAATGGTGTTTTTGGAGTATTCAACAAGGGTATTTATGCTGGGTTGAAGATAGACCGTAATCGCCGTATTGCGGTCATCAAAAAAGATGTAGATTTTTGCATTGGCAAAAAGGTGAGTATTACCATAGACGGGCAACCTTCCACTGAATTGATACTCCCCATTGTAGCAGTCGAAGTTAAGACATATCTTGATGCTACAATGTTTGGAGAAATAAAGTCATCCAGCAAATCAATTCGAAGTGCTTCTCCAAATTCTAAAGCATATGTTCTTATGGGGTACAAAAGTATTGCAGATGAGCACATAATCTCTGCTCGCCAGGACGCAACACTTACAGAAATGTTTAGCTTGTGTGCTGACGAACATATGTCATTTAATACTGTTGTCCTTCGTGAATATTGGGAGGAAATCAAAGATGCAGTTTCGTCCATCTCTGAATATGACAGTGTTCCAATTTCGGGCAAACTATTAAATCCATAGAACATCAGTAGGTTCACGTTTGCGTATTAGCGAAGAAAATCTGATATTGTACTCGCGATTGCTTTAGCGAGTAGAGGGGGGACTGCATTCCCTATCTGCTGATATTGCGATAGGTTTTTTTCCCATGACATTGTTGTTCTTTTTCCGCAAAAAACATATGTGTCAGGGAACGATTGCAGTCTGGCACCTTCACGAGCGGTATAGTTACGGTTCTCAAATGGATGAATGAAATTGCTTTGAAAACTTGCCGGTATAGTTGGAGAGGGCTTGTCAGGATATGGGCGCATATTGTTTTGAGAGTATACCTTCCCGCTGATTTTACTGGCATCGCCTCTCTGCCTTTGTTGATACTCTTGATTGACATCCGCCACTGATTGGCCAAAGCCAATATGTGAAAACCTTTCTATGAGTCTAGCAGTATGGTGCATGGCTACATGATTATAGACTTTCTTGCTATTTGTTCTTATCCAGCGTTGGTAATCGTTTTGCGCATCCATAGTGTAGTCCCACTCGTCCTGACCTTCACCGGCCTTTATCTTTGGAAGATCCATTATTGCTTGTTCAATAGTTATTTGATCGGCACCAAAAAGGAACCCTCTGGGTTTTATATTATCCGTGTTGTATTTAATATCGTTGCGTAAGCCAATGAAGAATACGCGAATTCTACTTTGAGGGACACCAAATTCAGCAGCATTTAGCATAAACACTTCAACATTGTAGCCCGCTTGTGTGAATTCGTTAACAATGAGCTCTTTTACAAGATCCCCATTTTTTGTTTGCATTGAAAGGATTCCTGTAACATTCTCCATTACAAAAAATCTTGGCTTAAAGTGTCGTACAAAGCGAACAAACTCCATAAAGAGACTATTCCTCGGATCTTTTTTGTCTCGGTTCCCGCTTAAAGAAAAGCCTTGACAAGGCGGACCCCCAATGATGCCATCAATTTTCATATTCTTTTCTGGGAGCAGACTGTCAAGATCCAATACCTTCGTGATATCGTTTGTGATGACTGCGGTATTAGGATGATTTCTTGTATAGGTTTGAGATGCCCATGCATCTTTTTCTACAGCAAGAGGAACGTTATAGCCTGCCATTTCAAAGCCAGTGCTTAAGCCACCGCAACCGGCAAACAAATCAATTACATTGCGCATTACTTACTTTCCTCCGATGAATGGGGTAACCATTCTTTTCTATTTCTTCAAAAGGAAGTTATTTAACAGAATTACTTCATGCGCTTTATCTCAGTCAGATTTGGCTTGTTCCGTCCACATTCTTTATGGTTTATTGTGGAATCTCATACGCAAATGTTTTTGCGAAATCATATTGAGGTATAAGCGCCCGCTTTCGTGTGCGTTAAGCAATTCATTTAAAGACATGCTGTTAACGACTCCTTTTCGGGAATCTAATGATAGTATAGCTTAAACCCATCATTATTTCAATTGAATTTAGGATTCTGCAATGCAGTCAATATCGTAAACACAGATTTGTGCGGTATTGTTGGATGACATTGAGTTATACGGTGTAGCCCCAGTATTCCACCCAATATTCAAACAAAGCTTTTCTGTTTTGCATGTTTAATGCCCCTATCACTGAAGTAGAGGCATGCACAGAGCCGAGATTTGAACGAAACATCAAGCAATTAGGAGCTTTTCTGTCGGACGAGTAATCTACAGCTTACGTTTTGGTCCGTACAGTATTATCGATTTCCTCGGATATAATGGGTTGATTTCTATTACATATTATCTGCCGATAGCGCGAAGTGATTATATTTTTATGTCGGTTATACCCGACAGCTCATTTCCAAAAAACTGTTTCGCACTGGCTTTTTTTATTGACGGACTTGGATTTTTCATGATAAAATTTCCTCACAGTTAGATTATCACATCAATGCGCTTCCTGTACATTGAGATTCGCAACAAATCATCACTCTGAATGATGATTTTAAGGAGGAAATATGATTAAACCCAATGTAAATAAAAACGATATTCACGTAGCACTGAAGTATATAGATGAACATGGTGTGCCAGCAAGAAGTCAAAGCAGAACATACAACCTTGTTAATGATGATGGTATAACCTATCCTGCAAAGTATGTGGTTAACTTGGCTGACTACCTAGCAAATGGGGTCAGTATCGCCAGTGCAGACTATAATTATTAAGACTCAGTCAGTAGTTACGTTAGACTGCATAGGCAAGAATCAGTTCGATGCAATGATGCAGAAGGGCTACGACGAAGCTCAAGCCGGGATCGGTCTTTCAGTTGATGAGGCGTTCAAGAAAATCCGTGAGATTATTGGAGGTTGAAGATGGACAGCAATCAGATTGTCAGCAAAATGAATTCGTATACATTTATTTCTGCAGAGATTCTGGAAAAATGGCTGGGTAAGGTGCTGCCGCAGGTTTCAGAAAACTGGTGGGACAAATGCGTAATGGAGAATTTGACCAACAATCAGAGAGAAACCGTAATTAATAGAGGAATAACGAATCTTTCTCAGCTCGATCTTGCAGCGTTGCTTAACGTGGCAGAAGGGTCTTCCTCGTCGTTGCGTAGCATTTATTATTTGTCCGAGAGTGAAAAAAACTGTCTAAAGAAAATGAAAGACGTGAGAAACGATTGGGCACATGTTAGCGTTGAACTTCCGAACAAGGACAAAATTCTTGCTGATTTGACGACTTTGCGAACCTTTTTCAGATTGTTTGACAGCGGCAACAAAAACCTTCATAGGGAAATTGACTCAATAATAGAAGTGTTAAACAATCCCTCAGCTGCTGCAAAGGCTCCTGTAAAGACCGTTAATAAACCGCATGCTGAGAACAAAGCCAAGGCCTCAAGAACTGTCAAATTTGAGAGTTTTGAAAAATATATTTCAGAGAAAACTGAAAGCCGGTTTACACTTACATTCGGTGAAATTGAAGCTATCATGGACAACAAGCTGTGCGATTCAGCTTATACTTACGTTGAATATTGGAGCCCTTCCGGTCATTCATTTCCAAGGATGGTACAATCTTACGGTTACAGAATGAAGCCGGATTTGAAGAATCAAAAAGTCCTTTTTTATAGGGAAGAACTCTAAAAGAATCAGACAAAGATTTACGGTTTGCTGTCGGTCACGGCCGACAGCTTTTATTTTAGCGCCCCTTCGCATATTGATTAGATTTTCATACTCAAATAAACTGTGATTACAAGGAAAATGGTAAGGAGATGCTTTATGGAAAACCGTTTAAAAACAGGCGTTATATCTTTCGGCAGGTACCCAACAACTGCGGAGGGGAACGTGCTGGGGATTGATTGGCGTGTTCTAAAAGTTGAGGGGGACAAGGCGCTTGTCGTCAGCGAGTTTGCCCTTGATTGCAAGCAGTTTGGTGAAAACGGGAATGATGTGACTTGGGAAAACTCTTTGCTTCGCAGGTGGCTTAATAATGAGTTCTTGGCGGCTGCCTTTTGCGAGGATGAGCGTGAGAGAATAATTGATGCTTACCTAAAAGTAGAAGAAAAACCGGTTTATGATGCATTCTTTGATGTTACCGTAGATCCGGGTCGTGATACGGTGGACAAGGTGTTTATTCTCAGCGTCAAAGAGGCCAAGACGCTTTTTGAAAGTGATGAAGCAAGATTGTGCCGGCCTACGGCTTATGCTAAAATGAGAGGTGTTGAGACGTGCGAGGGGGATGAATATCTGCCTAACGAAAACCCGCATTGCGAGTGGTGGTTGAGGTCGTCCGGCGTGGTGCCGAATGGTCGCTGTTCTCCTGTGGCCACGGTTTCCGATGATGGCGGAGTATTGCCGAGCGGAGTGTACTGCGATTGGGAGCTTGGCGTGAGGCCGGCTTTGTGGATAAGGGTTGGAGAGTGAGCGGACTAGGGTTCACTTCAGTTGAAAACGAAAGGGCCAAAACAATGGATGGAATGAAGAATCTTTTTGACTATGCAGTAAAAGAGCTTGAGCAGGATGCCTTTTTAATGTGGCTGTTTGAAAGCTGGAAAGATCCGAAAATAAATTCCATTGTCCAGCATTTGCTTGAAGCATTTTGCGGTTTGAATAAAACGGATGAAATAAAAGATATTTCAACTCAAGCGCAATGGCGAAACAGCGATGTAAGAGTTAATATTACTCTTTCAGATGATAGGCAGATTGTTCTCCTTATAGAAGATAAAACTTTTTCTTCTGAACACAGTGACCAGCTTATGCGATACAACAAAGCTGTTGAAGAGCTGGAAGGTGAAAAATACAAAATCTATTATAAGACGTATATAATTGACGACGCTGAATCGGAGAGAGTTAAAAAGGCCGGCTGGAAGGAATATGATTTGGATAAAATTAATGATTTGTTTAAAGACTTTAGGGAAACGGATGTGTTTCTGGTTAAGCAATACATTGACCATCTCGAAGGTTTAATTAAGGTGAACCGGAATGAAGTGAAACCCCAAAGTAGTGAGACCCGCAGAGATGTGCTTCTGTGGGATGCCTATTTTAAGAACACAGTAATTTCAAAACTAAAAGACAAGCTTAATGAAAAAGGTTGCAATGCATGGGCGTTTCATGTTCACTACGGTTACTCGTTGCTTAAAGTGGAACCCCAAAATGATAAAGATAAACTGCCGTATCTTGAAATCAGAAGCAGAGACTGTCTTGACAATAAGGTCAAGGCACTGATCGTCTGCTACAACATTGAAGATGAATCAATCATGAAAACAATAGTTCCGCTGGCGACTAAAGCGGCAGAAAAAATAGATTTTTGGAGCACAAAATACCAACGCCACAAGGCCGGAAAAGAACCGAAGCAAATCTGTTTTAAAGAAGAAAAACTTGAAACAGATTCTGATGAGGAATTTACAGCTCGCATTGAAGAGTGCATTGATCGGTATTGTGAACTGCTCGATAAAATGCGTGAATTCTCTGATTGATAATAACAGGAGGCCCAAATGAAACGTGACGACAAAGACAACACCGGTCCGGTTTTTAACTGGATCACAGGCGAGGTTGAATATGAAGTGCCCGGCGGGTTTATTATCGGAAACGACGGGCAAACCAAGGTCAGGGTTGGTGGGGACCTTGTTGTTGACCTTGAGTCCGGCGATGTCGAAGTCGTAAGCTCTTTCCTCGGCAGGAAAAGAAAAAGAAAGTAAATATGACTTTTGTTTGTGTAATATATCCCCAAAATTCTGCGAGAGAATCAAATAATATCACCGTAGTGATACATATTTCCTCAACCCCATTGCCAAACTATCACTGTGGTGATATAATATTGGCGATTTCAGAGGGAGGTGCAGCGCTATGGAGAAGTTGATAACGATATATCACGGTTCTAAGCAGATTGTTGAGACGCCTGTTTTTGGCGGGGGAAAAAAGAACAACGATTTCGGCTTGGGGTTTTACTGCACCGAAAGCAATGACCTTGAGAAGGAGTGGGCCGTTTCCTCGCTGCAGGACGGTTTTTCCAACAGGTATACGCTTGACACGGAGTATCTGAACATTTTGAATCTCAACAGCCCGGACTATACCATTCTGAACTGGATTGCCGTACTTGTGGAACACCGCATTTTTTCGATAAAAACGCCGGTGGCGAGGAGGGCGAAACAGTACTTGATTGAGCACTTTAGCATTAATGTGAATGCCTTTGATCTGATTGTCGGATACAGGGCCGATGACTCCTATTTCGATTATGCGGAGGCCTTTGTCAACAACGGGATTACGGTTGAGCAGTTGGCGCGTGCAATGAGGCTTGGGAAGCTTGGCGAGCAGATTGTCATCAAGTCCCGGTTTGCTTTTTCAAAGATTAAGTTTGAAGGATTTGAGAGCGCCGAAAAAGACACCTATTACGTGCTCCGGAAAGCACGGGATGACGACGCCAATAAAACCTACCTGGAGATACTGGAGGAAGAAGCGGACGGTTTGTATATTCAGGACATTATGAGAGGAGAGATCAAAAACGATGACCCGCGCATACCGAGAACTATATTTGAGTGATGCACAGACGGTGCTTGGCGATGCATTTGACTATGCGGTAAACACTTGTCAGATTCCGGGAGGCGATTTTGTGAAGCTTTTTGCCGCAAGCTCGGTCAGTAAACGGATGGAGAACGGCGAGGCGGCTTTGCTTTCAGGGAAGAGCGGGATTGAGATTGCCATCGATGTGGTTTTTGAAACCACCGGCAAGCTGCTTGAGACGGAGCCCCGGGAGCGTATGGAG
>CACZNV010000010.1 GCA_902782645.1 uncultured Ruminococcus sp.
CTCTGGAGTTTGAGGGTGAACGTCTTGTAGGTTCCGCCGGTTTTATTGCTGCTGTCGTAAACGTATACCTTTATAGTGACCTCGTCGCCGATGCGGCATTTCATAATCTCGGCCCTTAGCGAGACAAAGTTGTAAACGGCGACTCCGTTGAATTCGGTGATGATCATGTTGGCTTTAAGGCCTGCCTTGCCGGCAACGGAATCCGCCTCAACCTCGGCAATGAATGCACCTGCAGGAAGTCCTGCGTCGCTTGCTGTGAGCACATCGTAGAGGGTATTGACTTTGATTCCGATGGCGGGTCTTACCACCTTGCCGTCTTTAATAAGGGTGTCGCAAATCTCGGTGACGGTGTCGGATGCGATTGCGAAGTTCATTCCCTCGTAGCCGGTCTCCACAATCTTCATCTCGCCGATGCCAATGAGTTTGCCCTCGCGGTTAACAAGCGCTCCGCCGCTCGTACCGGGGTTTATGTCTGCAGTGGTCTGAATAAGATCGTATGCGTAGCCGTCGTTGGTGAGGAGGTTCCTGTTGAGTCCGCCAACGATCCCGCTGGACATTGAACCGTAGAACTCAATGCCGCCGGGGCAGCCGATTATGAACACCTGGTCGCCGATACTGACCGTTTTCGAGCTTTCAACCTCAATCGGAATGAGTCCCTTGGCGTCAATCTTCAAAACCGCAAGGTCGGACGTATAGTCAAGGCCCACTATTTCGGCAACAAAGTAAGTGGAGAGGGAGCTGTCGGTGTAAATTCTGATTTCATAAGTGCTGAGAAGGTTGTTGTTTTTGTCCACAGTCATCGAAATAACATGGGCGTTGGTGACAATGTAGCCCTTCTCGGAGTAGACAACACCGGAGCCCTGCGCCACTGCGGAATATGACTCCTCCTCCCAGGGAGAAGACGACGTCTTTGTGAACACGCCAACGCCTATAACCGAGTTTTTGCATTTCGCATACACTGCGGAGGCCAGGTTTTCCGAATCGCCGGTGATGTTTATAGTGACTTTGCTTCCGTCAGCGACTGTCTGGTCGCCCACCTTGGTTTCACCGCTGTACTCAACCGTTCCGCTCTTGTGGCTTGAAGATCTGTTTCCGGAAACTGCATTTGAAGCGCTCTTAATAGCGGTATATCCGAGGATTCCCACAACCACGAACACGCCAATGATGACCAGCACGGCAACTATAATAATCAGCGCCGCCACCCATCCGGGCATTCTTTTTCCGTTGTCGGGCTTGCGTTCGGGAGTATATGTTCCCTTTGCGTACTGAGCCTGTCTCTCCCGGTATTTTCTCATCTCTTCCTCATAAGCGGAAGCGACGCTCTGCTTCTGCGCAGAACCCGGCTCAGCGAATTCTGCCGCATAAGGCTCTTCCGAAGGCTGCGGCTGAAAAGCTACAGGCTCCGGCTCAGCCGCAGGTTCGGTATTGACTTCTTTAACTTCAACCGGTTCGACGGTTATCTCCGGGGCGATTCCGGTTCCGCAGTTGGTGCAGAATTTTGTGCCCGGGACTACAGGTGTGCCGCACTGAGGGCAAAATTTCACATTGTTTTTCGTTTCTGTTTCCATTTTTACTCCTTCTTTCAATCAAAACAAAAGGTTTGAACACAAAATGCAAACTCTTTTGTCGGATAAATTAGAGATGATCACAGTGCGCTCATAAAGCGCATTATGTTTTGTTTTTTTCTGTCGACGGGTAGATAATATCCCCTCAACTTTAAAAGAAGCTAAAAAGATATACGAGCTTTATTTGCCCAAAAAGCCGGGCGTGCCGCCCGGCTTTCCCGTTTCAAACTGACCTGACCGATTATTCGACCTGGGATGTGCAGTGCGGGCAGCGTGTAGCTTTCACGTTAATCTCAGAGAGGCAGTAAGGGCAAATCTTGATGAGAGCTTTTGCGGCTTCTGCGGCCTCTGCAGCAAGTCTTTCCTCTTCGGCTTTCTTTGCGGCTGCTTCGGCTGCGGCGGCTGCCTCAGCTTTTCTTGCCTTGAAGTTAGCCTTCTGGATAAGCTTGATGATGAAGAAAACTACAAGTGCGATGATTATGAAGTTAATAATCGCATTGATGAAATTACCGTAGGCGATGTAGCCGATGCCGAATTCCTTCAAATTCGATGCGGTAACTGCCTTCCCTGCTTCGGTAACCGGGGTGGTGTCGCCCAGCGGTATGCACATTTCAGAGAAGTTTGTGCCCTTCGTAAAGAGTCCGATGATAGGCGTCAGAATGTCACCCACGAGAGATGTGACAATCGCCGTGAATGCGCCGCCGATGATGATACCGACAGCCATATCAATGACATTGCCTCTCGAAATGAACTCTTTGAACTCAGTCCTGAATGATTTTTTCCCGTTTTTCTTGCTCATAAAAATCCATCTCCTGTTTTATAAGAAATCTCCCGTCACCCTGTAATCAGAGTTATAAATCACCCGGGTTTCGGGCTGTTGCGGTTGTCCTTATTTTAGCAAATCGCCACTGTCTTATCAACGACAATCTGCATGCATTTACTCAAACGCTCATTTTCTCAAACATATCGGCAAGACGCCTTGTCGCCGCATACATTGTTTTGACCCCCTCGAGGGGTTTGTCTGTATTGGCGTGTTTCATTGCGGCCCGGAGACTTGACTCCAGTGTGAAAACTCCTTTATAGCCTATGTCGCAGAGCGCCTTGACAACCGGCTCATATTCCACGCTGCCGGTGAAAGGAAGCATGTGAAAGTCCCTGTGCCTGTCGTTGTCGTGGAGGTGAAGGGCCTTGACCCTCGGTCCCAGCTCCCTGATCATCTCCGGGGCCGACGTATTAAGCCCTCTCATCTCCGCATGGCCTATGTCGACGCATGCCACAAGGTACGGATCGTTCACAATGTCAATGTGGCTTTTGAAATTCGGACCGTCGGAGCACGCGGCGGGGGCGGCGCAATCCTCCTTATCGTTCCAGTTCCACATATTTTCGGTTGCGATTCTGACGCCAAGCTTACGGGCCGCGGGAAGCAATTCCCTGAACAGCTCGGCGTTCTCTTCAGGCGACTTGTCGTTGTCGGGATGGACAACGCAGATGTCCCCGCCGGCAATGGCTGTGAGTTCCAGAGCGAGAGGAAGCATGTCGCGGATTTCCCTGTTCTTCACCGGGAAAGGCGCGTGGGACTGATTGCACTTTATTCCGCAGGAATCCGCAATTTTGCGCAATTTTTCGGCAAAAGGCACAGCTGTCTTTCTGTCCTCCAACAGGTGTCCTTTCTTTACAACGGTATCGGTCTCCCACTGATAGGATGCCATTCCGAACATTGAAAAGTCCCAGCAGTCAAAGCCTGCCTCAGCAACAAGCTCGATGGCCTTCTCCCATCCGGTTGTAAATGCAATTGAATCTATCTCTGTGGATGTCTTCACTCCGGTATTCCCCCTTAAGGCAGCGTTTCTGTACCCCGATTATACTCCATAGCAGCCGCTCTTTGCAACAGAATCCGCAAAAAAACGGAGCCCCGAGAATGGACGGAGCCCCGAATAAAGCGTATTGTTGTGTTTGGGAAATTACATCTTGGCGACGCGGGCCTTGAGCTTTTCGAGCTCATTGGCGAGTTCCTTGGGCAGCCTGTCGAAGCCTGCGTAATGGGCCTCGATTTCCTCGACTTCCTTCTGCCAGGATGCCTTGTCGAGTGCAAGAAGGTTCTTGAGAGTCTCTTTGTCTACGCCGGAGCCCTCAAGGTCTATGTCCTCGGGGTAAGGCTCGTAGCCTGCAGCGGTCTCATTGGCGTCAACCTTGCCGTCGCAGCGGGCGAGGATCCAGAGGAGAACTCTGAAGTTGTCGCCAAAGCCGGGCCAGATGAACTTGCCCTCGTCGTCGGTGCGGAACCAGTTGACGTTGAAAATCTTGGGCGGATTGGGAATCTTCTTACCCATCTCCAGCCAGTGTGCGAAGTAGTCGCCCATGTTGTAGCCGCAGAAAGGTTTCATGGCCATAGGATCGCGCCTTACAACGCCAACGGCACCTGCAGCGGCCGCAGTGGTCTCGGATGCCATCGAGGAGCCTACGAACACACCGTGCGCCCAGTCAAAGGACTGATAAACCAGCGGAGCAACCTTTGCGCGCCTGCCGCCAAATATAATCGCCGAAATCGGCACACCCTTAGGATCTTCCCAGTTGGGAGCGATGCAGGGGCAGTTCTTTGCGGGAGCGGTGAATCTGGAGTTCGGATGGGCTGCCTTAATCGGCTTTCCGTCTGCGTCCGTCATACCGGGCTTCCAGTCGTTGCCCTTCCAGTCGATGGCGTCCTCCGGAGCGGGAGTTCCCATGCCTTCCCACCAAACGGTGTTGTCGGATTTGTCGATGGCCACGTTGGTGTAGATTGTGCCCTCTTTGCATGTAAGGAGAGCGTTGGGGTTCGATTTCATGCTGGTTCCCGGGGCAACGCCGAAGAATCCGGCCTCAGGGTTGACTGCGTAAAGCCTTCCGTCTTCGCCGATTCTCAGCCAGGCAATGTCATCGCCAAGGGTAAACACCTCGTAGCCCATGTCTCTGAATTTCTTCGGAGGAATGATCATTGCGAGGTTGGTCTTTCCGCAGGCGCTGGGGAATGCCGCACAGACGTACTTGATGTCGCCGGCAGGGTTCTTGATGCCTACGATGAGCATATGCTCAGCCATCCAGCCCTCGTGCTTTCCAAGCCAGCTTGCGATTCTGAGTGCGAAGCACTTCTTTCCGAGAAGCACGTTTCCGCCGTAAGCGGAGCCGTATGACCAGATCGCGTTGTCCTCAGGGAACTGGCAGATAAATCTTCTCTCGGGGTCAACCTCGCCCTTGGCGTGGAGTCCCTTAATATATTCGGGGGAATCGCCAAGCTGATCCATAGCGATTTTTCCCATTCTTGTCATAATTCTCATGTTGAGCACCACGTAGATGCTGTCGGTGAGCTCAATACCTACCTTGCTGAAGGGAGATCCCGCAGAACCCATGATGTAGGGAATGACGTACATGGTTTCGCCCTTCATGGAGCCTGTGAAATATGTGCCGAGTTTCGCATAAGCGTAGCTCTTTTCCATCCAGTTGTTGCTCGGGCCTGCGTCGTCCTTGTGCTCGGTGCAGATAAAGGTGCAGTGTTCGACTCTCGCAACATCGTTTTCAGCCGTTCTATGATAGTAGCAGCCGGGCAGTTTTTCCTGGTTGAGTTCAATCATCTCACCTGTAGCCACAGCTTCCTTTAAAAGTCTGTTTTTCTCTTCCTCAGAACCGTCAAGCCAGACGATTTCCTTCGGCTGTGTAAGGAGCGCCATCTGCGCAACCCACTCGTTCACGTACTTGTTGTTGTACACGAAAATTCCCTCCTTTTAAATGTAGGTGGATCTGCCGTCTTTACGTCAATTGAGATGACGGCAACGTCCGTGCCGGGAGCACCCTCTTTGAGGATGGCAAACACGTTTTTATTATACCAAACCAACAATTGATGTGCAATAAAAAAATGGACTGGGATATTGTTGATTATTTGTTCAATCTATGATACACTTTTACCCGTAATTTGGCGTTAAAACTCATGTCGGGCAGGCGCCGCTTTGACGTGCAGATTCTGCCTGGACAAACTAAATTTTTATGAAGCACCAAAAAATCAGCTTAACAACACTTTTCACCATAATCATTTGCGTTCTCCTGCTTGCGGTCAACGTTGTTTTGGGCGCCGTACTCATGAACCAGTCGAGCGACGCCATGATTTCACTTATACGCAAGAATATGCTGGCGGTGGTAAACACCGCTTCTGCCGCGATAAACGGCGATGTGCTTGACGGTTTAACCGCGGAGGACGTGGGCTCTGACGAGTACAACCACATCGCATCCACCCTTCTCCTCATAAAGAACGCTCAGCACGACAGCGACATCAAATATATTTACATCATAGATAAAATCGACGGCATATTCGTATACACCGTTGACCCTGACCCCGACGATCCCGCAGATTTCGGTGAAGAAGTCGTTTATACGCCTTCTCAGGAGATAGCTTTCGGCGGTGTGGCGGCGGTTGATACCGAGCCTGTCGCAGACGAGTGGGGCTGCTATTACAGCGCATGGAGCCCTGTGTTCAATTCTTCAGGGGACGTTGCCGGTGTGGTGGGCATCGACTTTGCAGGGGACTGGTTTGACGCCCAGTTCAAGCGCCATACCGCATCGGTTATCATAATCACCACAGCTTCGATACTTGCCGGCGGCCTTGTGATATTCATCCTCACCAGACTTCTCAGGAACAGGTTCAAGACGATTCAGAAGGAACTTTCAGACCTTTCCGACGATCTTGACAAGCTCTCCGACGAGCTGCAGGCATACCCTGCCGTGAAATATGAAGCTTCCGAGCACAGTCACGTTGAAGAACAGTATTTCGACTCCGGAACCGACATTGTGAACAGCATGAGCCGGAAAATTCACACGATGCAGGACAAGCTTGAAGTATACCTGGCGTTCATTCACAACCAGGCTTACACGGATTCCATGACAAACGTGGAGAACAAAACTGCCTACCTTGATGCCATAAAAGAACTCAACAAAAAGGTTGCTGAAAAGACAGCAGATTTTGCGGTCATTATTTTTGACATTAACGGGCTGAAATTCACCAATGACAATTACGGTCACGAGTGCGGCGACCGGGTCATAGTCAACACAGCCGCAGCGATCAAGAAAGTGTTCGGCAGGTATCACATTTACCGCATTGGCGGTGACGAGTTCATCTGCATCGCAGAAGGTGCGACAACGGAGGTTCTTGACGGGCTGTTTGCGGAGCTTGGCGGTGAGCTTGATGCGTTCAACAGCCGGAAGCTTGAAGACGAGCCTGATCTTTCCTTCTCCTACGGAAGCGCAATTTACGACCGCGACAGAGACGTTCTTTTTAAGGAAGTATTTAAGCGTGCCGACGAAGAGATGTACAGGAACAAGAACAGGTACTATAAGGAGCACGATCTCAGTCCCAGCAGAAACTATGAGGGCTGACGCAAGCCGCCAATGCGGCAAAGGCGAGCCTAAGTACGACACGGGCATTGAGCCCTGGGAAGCCACTGAGGAGCAGATTGCTTTGGCGTCGCAGCTTGCCGGAGGCAACAAGCTCACGGTTGGCTGCCGGATACCGCCAAGGCCCCACCAGGTCACAAACGACGAGGAAGCCGACGGGCGGTTTATCGAGTTTAAAACATTCACGGATTGAGAACGCCTTTTTGCATTGGCGGGTTCATTCTGAGTGTTCTATAAAATAAGACTGACGTTACTTACGTTCTGATTCTACGGAGGTACTATATGAACAATTACGAATATCCAAACAGGCCCGTTGGCGGCACAGACGCTCTCGGAAGGACCATCCCCTCCCCTGAGATGTTTTCAACAAGGCGCGAGAACCGCACCGTCGGCCTGTTCTATTTTCTCTGGCTCTGCGAGGGCAACAAACGGCTCTTCAACGTGTCGAAGATAACCGATTCAGATCCCGAAGCCGGTTACAAGGGCGACGATCCCATGTGGGGGCGCGTTGCCGAGATGCACTACTGGGGCGAACCTTTCTACGGCTACTACGCCATGACCGACGAGTGGGTGGTCAGGCGCCACATGAAGCTCATCATGGAGGCCGACATCGACTTTCTCTTCTTTGACACCACCAATGCGGTGGTCTACGAAAACATCTGCCACATCGTCATGCGCGTCCTTCAGGAATACGCCAATGAGGGCTTCCGCATCCCTAAGGTGATGTTCTACACCAACACCGCTTCCGGCCGCACGGTGCGCAGGATCTACGACGAGTTCTACAAGCCCGGCCTTTACAAGGAAACATGGTTTGAAATTGGCGGCAAGCCGGTCATCATCGCCATCCCCGAGGAGTGCGACGAAGAAACCAAGGCATTTTTCACCATCAAGCTGGCCCAGTGGCCCAACGAACCCACAAAGCGCGGCGGATGGCCCTGGATGGACTTTGAGAAGCCCCAGAGGGTCTTTGAGAACCTTGACGGCGTCCCGGAGAGCATAAACGTGTCCGTTGCCCAGCACCCTCAGATCCGCTTTGGCGACAGCGTAATGTACGGCGAAACCACCAACTGCGGCCGGGCGTGGCACAACGGCGCCAACGACACCGAGCCCTACGCCTACACAAAGTGCTACAACTTCATCGAGCAGTTCGAGCGGGCTCTTGAAACCGACCCGCCAATCGTTCTGGTCACAGGCTGGAACGAGTGGATCGCCGGCCGCTGGCAGGGCCCCGAGGACAGGCCCCTCATGTTCGTGGACTGCGCCAACTACGAATTCAGCCGCGACATTGAGATGATGCGGGGCGGCTACTTCGACAACTACTTTATGAGCCTCATTTCCTACGTCAGGAAATACAAGGGAACAGACGGTGTGCCCTCAGCCAAACCCGGTGAGCAGGTCACCTTCAAGGGCTTCAAGGACGGCGCCATGATAAGGGACTGCGACGGCTGGACCCCGCGCCAGCACTATCACAACGAAACCATGCGCTGCTCCATCGAATCCGTCAAGGTCTCCCACGACGGCAAGGACATCACTTTCGAGATCACTGCAGACCGTATCCCCGAAAAAACCGGCGCCTTCTTCAACATCTTCATCGCCACAGGCACCCGCCCCGGCTATGACTATGTGGCAAACTATTATGACTGTGAGGTTGCCCGCATCATCAGGCCCCTTTCCGACGGCACGCCCCTAAGGCCCTGCGACGACCTGTCATATACCGTTCCCGCAGGCGCCAACACTCTGGAGCTTAACGGCAACACCGCCAAGGTCACCTTCCCGCTCTCCCTCATCGGCATGGAGAACGGCGGCGAAATCCTCTTCAAGGTCTGTGACGCGTCCGTCCAATACGAAACGGTCGACGACTTCTACGACAAGGGCGACGTCCTCCCCATGGGCCGTCCCGGCTTCATCCTCCGGCTGGAGCCCTGACTATAAACCCCTTTGTCTGTCACTGAAATCGCCAAGGGCGGGCGCCTCCCGGCGCCCGCCCTTTTCTCATGTCTTTTGCGCAAAACCCTTTAGGGTTCATCCGATTTCTTTCATCAAAACCTCAAACTCAGCTTCGCTCACACCGGCTTTCTGAGCCGCCTGGTCCACTGTCAGAATACCCTTTCTGACAAGGCTGACAAGAGTAGTCCTCGACCCTGATATCTTTCCTTTCATCATGCCTTCTCTCAGACCTTCCTGCAGACCTTCACGTTTGGCATGCTTGAGTGCAACCCGCTCATCCATTTCTGCAATCTCCTGCTGAATCTTAAAAAAGCGAAGCGCATCCTCTGTGTTGAACTCCATAACCTTCACGGCGGTATCACCGACTTCCGGAATGTTTGTTGTTTTTGTAATACTCATCAGGTCCCCCTCCGTTTCTGCGTTGAATAGATTGAGCCATTGCTCAACAGGTCTTTGCTTCCTGAACTTTTCCAGTTTCTTCAGCTCGAAAAAATGAATCTGGAGTTTATCGGTGAGTAGCTCACCGCATGTTCTCTCGCGCACTTCAAAAGTTGATTAATAATCAGTTTTATGCTAAATCGCAGGCAAGCCCTTCATGTTCTCAGCCTGACTTACCCATCAGTGCCTCAAACTCAGCTTCCGTCATATCAGCCTCCTGCGCCGCCTGCGCAACCGTAAGAAGACCTTTTTTCACAAGATCGACAAGAGTATCCCTTGACCCTTTCTCAACACCCTCCTGCCTCGCATATCTGAGCGCAATCATCTCATCCATCTCGCGTATTTCTTCCTGAATCTTAAGGAAGCGTCTCGTGTCCTCGGCGTTAAATTCCATGATTTTTACAGCGGTATCGCCGACTTCCGGTATGTCTGTCGTTTTTGTAATACTCATCAAATCTCCCTCCGTTTCCGCGTTAAACAGATCAAGCCATTGCTCAACAGGCCTTTGCCTTCTGTACTTTTCAAGCTTTTTCAGTTCGAAAAAGTGAATCTGCAGTTTCTCGGTGAGAAGCTCGCCGCACGACCGCTCCCGCACCTCAAAACACGTATGGTAGTCGTTAAACCCAAACAGATCAAAGTCTACTATATTGACGCAGATTGTCTGCTTGGCTTTGCTGTAATCATTGCCGGCACTCAGTTCTCCGTAGTAGAGTCTGGCCCAGTAAAACAGTGTTCTGTCGTTGAAATCCGGCTGTCTTTTCAGCTGAACCTCAATATTAACAGTTCGTCCGTCCACATCGAGCAACATGTCCAAAACGCCAACCTTTCGTCCCCTGAATTCGGGAGCAAGCACGGTCGGAAGAAGCTGTATCGATTTAATGCTGCCGCGCGGAATTTCCAATAAGTCGGAAACAAATCTGGACAGTGAAGAAGCTACAAATTGTTTGTTCCCGAAAATGCTTTTGAACACCACGTCATTTTTCAACGTGGCAATCAGATTTTCGGATCGCATGAATCTATCTTCTTTCGAGGGAATGTTACCATTTTTGCACCTCGAGGTCAAGTCACGAACCCGCCAATGGCAAAATGCGTAAAGAGCCAAAAATAACAAAAATGCGGAAGCTTTTGACCTCCGCATTTCAGACAATGTTCGTTCAGTAAATCACGCTAAAAAAAGAAGCGTTTTGTTAAGTGTATTTTTACGCGCGTGACCACGACGATGTACGAAGGTACTTCGAGCGGTCCGTACACGAAAAGCAACCCGCCGTTGATCCGTCGTCAGACACCTTGTGCTC
>CACZNV010000011.1 GCA_902782645.1 uncultured Ruminococcus sp.
ATGCAGTGGATTTCTCTGACTGCTCAGGTTCTCCCTGTCTGATATATTCTTCAAGATCCATCTGCCATCTTTCATGATCATTCCGTGACATCTGCAGTCACCTCCGTTCTGTTCTTGATCCTATGATAGTCTTCCATCTCGACATCAAGCGTGATGGTTCTTTCCCGGGTGTTGCTCATTTTCTGCAAAAGGCTCACAACCTCCACATGCCCCTCAAACGGGAACATGTCCACGGGGCTGACGCTTTCGATCTGCCAGCCGAGGGCGGTGAAGCGCACCAGGTCTCTGGCGAGGGTCGCCGGGTTGCAGGAAACATAGACGAGGCGCTTGGCGGTGAGGCCGCTCAGGATATCAGGCATTTTGTCGCCAAGGCCCTTGCGGGGCGGGTCCACGACTATGGTGTCGGCGGCGCTGAAAAAAGGTCCTGCGGCTTCGCTTTCGAAAACTTTTTCGGCATCGCCTGCGACAAAGGTTGCATTGGCGGCAATGTTGTTTACGTGGGCTGCCTTGGCGGCTTCGGAGATGGCGGCTTCCGTGTAGTCGACGCCGAACACAGACTTGATATTGTCGCATTTCTTCGCGAAATATATGCCTATGGTGCCGATCCCGCAGTAGACGTCCAGCATGTTTATAGGGCCGGTGCGGCCGCCTGTTGCAAGCTCAAAGGCCTTGTCGTAAAGCTTCAATGTGGCGTAGGGGTTGACCTGGAAAAAGGACTCGGGAGCAATTTCAAAAGCCGCGTCGCCAATATAATCCGTGAGCGTCTTTTCCCCGGCAATGAGCCTGAAATCGCCAAGGAGAACGTTGTTTGTCCTCGAAGTGTTCGCATGTGTGTAAAAAGAAACGACTTCGGGGACAGACTTCATTATGTCCTGAGCAATCGATTCTGCGTCAGGAAGCCTTTTGGAGTTGACAGAGAGGCAGACCATTGCCCTGCCGGATACCGAGACTCTGACCATGAGGGCCCGGAGAAGACCCCGGCCGGAAAGCTCGTCGTAGACGGAGAAGCCCTTTTGATTCAGAACATCGAGGGCCGCATTTTTGACCTTGCGGCAGAGGGGCTTTTCGCAGCAGCAGCTGTCGGAAGCCACCACATCATGGCTGTTTCTCCTGAAAAAGCCGCAGCGGATACCTTCTTTCGTTTTCACAAAGCGGTAGATTGCCTTGTTCCGGAAGCCTGAGGTCACAGGTGAAGGGATGATTGGTTCGATTTTGACGCCTTTGAAGCCGCCAATGCGCTCCAGGCAGTCTCTCACGTGATTCTCTTTTATCTCAAGTGTTCTTTCGTAGGGAAAATGAAGAAGGGAGCAGCCGCCGCACACCGGGTAACAGGGGCAGTTTTCAGACGAAGCCTTTTTCAAGGGTTTTGCCACCATGTAGCTTGAAGTCTTTTTGATGACTGTTCCGGAAACAGTTTCCCCCACGTCGGCGCCGAAGCAGAAAACGGTCATGCCGTTTTGGTCGCAGACGCCGATGCCGTTGCCGTCAATCGACACATCTTTTATCTTAAAGGTTATACGGTTGTTCTTGAAAATATCTGCCATTTTAAAGGTTATGACTCTAAGGAGGCGCCGGTTAGAGTGCTGTTTTCATTGGCGTCTTTGGGAATTTCGGGACCGCCCTTTTCGGTGTGGGCAAAGCCGAGTATCACCACCGCGATGAAGCGGACCGCATTGACGCCAAGGAGTCCCCAGGTGATGCCCCAGATGCCCCCGTACATTGTGAGCGGGATGAGAGCGGCCACAAATAGGACAGCATAGCCCGTGTTGATTATGAGCTGGTATTTTTCATGGACGAAGCGCAAGACTATGACCATCATTGTGCCTGCGGTGAAATAAACGATCTGGCCCGCATTGGCGAATACGAAATAGGGAGACGCATTGGCGTATATGTCGGAGTAGATGAGCCTCACGAATATGTGGGAGGCAAGGACGCTTCCTGCGGTGAATACGGCCATAACCGCAACCGCAATCAGGGTGGCGGTGCCGAAAAACTTCTTCGTAAACTTGCCTTTGTAGCGGGCAAGGTAGCCTATGATAACGCCGTTGAGAGGCGTTGTGAGAAGCGCCACTATTTTTCCCACAAGGGTGGCCACGTAAAAAACAGTGACGTCAGAGCCCTGCCTGAAAATCTGGAGCAGTATCTTGTCGCCCTGGAGGGCAAGCGCGTTGATGAGGTTTGTGGCGAGAAGGAACATTGCGGTGTTCACGTTTTCCTTGGCGTATTTGCTGGGTTTAAGAACTTTTTTGCCTTTAAATATATCCCCTGTCACGCACACAAAGCCCACCGCGAGAGCCTCGCCAAGGGCAATGGCAACCACCCAGCTGTAATCTTTCCCGAAAACATTGAATTTCACCAGGAAGGAGCCGGCGACATAGCCAATGGCTATCAGCAGGTAGTAAATGAAAAATCTGAAGAAATTGACCTTCAGTCTGAACTCAACGTCCCCGTAGTACCTGAGGACGCTGAGAATCGACAGCACTATGAAAAGAAGGTTGAAAAGAATGCCCTTCTGTTTGAGGATCAGTACCGACGCGCCGACAGAGACGCCCGCCACGTAGATCATGGATATGAGCAGGAAAAGGTTGAACTCGCCGTTGGCGCTTCTGCCCTTCGTCTCGGCAACCATTCTCGCATAGTTTACGCCTGTGCCTATTGCCGTGGCAAGCACGGACACCACCGCCAGCATAGAGAGAACGTCGCCGAAGGCGTCCTCGCCAAGGGCCCTGCTGATGCTCGGATACAGCAGCAGCTGTATTACTCCGTTCATGGCCACAAGGCCCAGCATGCTGAGGAAAAGGTCCTTTAGGCCCCTCATCTTCTTCGGCATGTTCCCGTTGTTCGATTCTTTTTCAACGCTTTTTTCAGGCTCCATTTTCTCCGTCTTCACAGTTTTCCCACAGTTCTCTCAAACTCATAGAGAACAAGTTTCTCAAGGTCTTCCTCGCTGCCTTCATTGTCGATTGTGACGTCCGCCAACTCTTCATATTCTCTGTTGGACAGCTGGGACGCGATCCGCATCTCGGCCTCCTCCTCGGAAAGTCCGTTTCTGTTTCTGATTCTTTCTATTCTGAGGTCGTCGTTTGCGCACACAGCCCAAACCACGTCCGAGACGTCAAAAAACCCGTGTTCCACAGGGATGGGCACGTCAAGCACCGCATATTTTGCGCCTCTTGTCTCCAAAAGGCCAAGTCTTCTTTTAATCTCATCGCCAACGGCCCCGTGGACAATTTCATTCAGTTTCAGTCTCAGTTCATTGTCGTTAAAAACTATGTCCGCAAGCTTTGCCCGGTCCAGTTCGCCTGTTTTTTCATCCACAACACCTATGCCGAAGCACTTCACAATCCCGTCGAAAACAGGGGAACCTTTTCTCTGAAGCTCCCTTGCTATCACGTCCGCGTCAATAATCTCGCAGCCTTTTTTTCTCAGGATCGAGGCCACCATGGATTTTCCCGTGCCCGACCCGCCTGTTATGCCAAGTACCCGCATATTAAACCTCTTAAAAGCGCTTTATTTGCTCCACTCAAAACCTGAGGATACGCTCACCGGGAATCTCACTTCAAGCCCGGCAGCGGCCCCCTCCATCATCTCCGCGACAAGGGTCTTTACTTCCTCTTCCTCTTCCTTCGGGCAGTCGCACAGAATCTCGTCGTGGACCTGAAGCACGAGGCATGACTTCAGCCCTCTACGCTCAAGTTCCCTGTCCACCTTGACCATGGCAAGCTTCATTATGTCCGCCGCGGCGCCCTGAATGGGCATGTTCATGGCCACCCTCTCGCCAAACTGTCTCACCGGGTATTTGGGATTGACAAGTTCCGGCAGGTAGCGGCGGCGGCCCATTGGCGTGGAGGCGTAGCCCTTCCGCTTTGCGTCCAGCTTCAGCTTTTCGAGGAACTCCTTTACGCCGGGGAACTTTCTGAAGTAGCCCGCGATGTAGCGCCTGGCTTCCCAGACACTTACGCCTATTTCTGCGGCAAGGCCGTACTCGCTCATA
>CACZNV010000012.1 GCA_902782645.1 uncultured Ruminococcus sp.
AATCTCACCGGTCTTTGTCTTGAAAACACTGCCCCGAACCCCCAGGATATCGCCAATGTCATAGGTTTTGAAAAGCTTGTAGCTGTCCTCTCCGAGAGAGTCCATCGAGCAGTAGACCTGCATCTTGCCTGCCCTGTCCAGAATGTGGGCGAAGCTTGCCTTGCCCATGATTCTCTTGGCCATAAGTCTGCCGGCAATGGCGATGGTCTTGCCCTCAAGCTCGTCATAATTTGCGGTAATGTCCGACGAAAGATGAGTCCTGTCGAACTTGGTTATTGTATAAGGATCTATGCCCCGGCTGCGGAGATCTGCAAGCTTCTGTCTTCTCACCTGCATCTGCTCCGACATCGAGGGCACATTTGTCTGATTTGTATTATCCATAAAAACTCCTGCGGAGAAGCGCACCAAAACAGTCTGCGCCTTTTCTCCTGTTATTTATTCCGGCAATCTGATGTCGGTGATTTTGTACTGTCTTGCGCCTGCGGGGACCTGAACCTCTACGATATCGCCAACAGCCTTTCCGATGAGCGCCGAGCCCACGGGCGAGGCGTTTGAAAGCTTGTGGTTGATGGGGTCTGCTTCTGCGGAGCCCACAATCTGGTAATCAATGGTTTTATCGTTCCAGAGGCAAAGAACAGTCACAAAGTTTCCCAGCTGAACCGTGTCGCACGAAAGATCGGACTCGTCATAAAGTTTTACATTGGCGAGCATAGCCTCAAGGCGTACAATGTCAGCCTCGTTGTCTCTCTGCTCATTGCGGGCCTCGTCATACTCAGAATTTTCGGAGAGATCGCCAAAGCCTCTCGCAATCTCTATTCTGCGAATGATTTCATCACGTTTCTGGCCCTTCATATATGCAAGTTTTTCTTTTAACTCGTCGTATTTCTTTTTAGTCAGATATACTACTCCGTCTTCTGTCATTTCAGTATTCTCCGTTCTTTAAATAATTACTTCAGCTTTGCGTAGCCGTTATCCTTCAGAATAACGTCGTGAGCTCCGCCCTCAACTATGCTGGTGGCGCTGACAAGGGTGAGCTTGGCGTTTTTGTGGAACTCGCCAATGCTGAGCACGCCGCAGTTGCACATTGTGGAGCGCACTTTACCAAGGGACTGAGCCACGTTATCGGCAAGCTTTCCGGCGTAAGGCACGTATGAGTCAACGCCTTCCTCAAATGAGAGAGCCGATTTTCCGCCCATGTCGTAGCGCTGCCAGTTTCTCGCCCTGTTGGAGCCCTCGCCCCAGTACTCTTTGTAATATGTGCCGTTGATGTTGACCTTGGCGCTCGGGCTCTCGTCGAACCTTGCGAAGTATCTGCCCAGCATAATGAAGTCTGCGCCCATTGCCAGGGCCAGCGTCATATGGTAGTCAAAAACGATACCGCCGTCCGAGCAGAGAGGAATGTAAACGCCCGTCTCCTCATAGTATTTGTCTCTTTCCTTGGCGACTTCGATAACAGCTGTTGCCTGGCCTCTTCCGATGCCTTTCTGCTCTCTTGTGATGCAGATGGATCCGCCGCCAATACCGATTTTGATGAAGTCAGCTCCCGCATCGGCAAGGAATCTGAAGGATTCGCCGTCCACAACGTTGCCGGCTCCCACTTTGACGGAATCGCCGTATTCGCTTCTAATCCACTCGATGGTTTCCTTCTGCCACTCGGAGTATCCTTCGGAGGAGTCGATGCAAAGGACGTCTGCCCCTGCAGCCACAAGTGCGGGAACTCTCTCTTTGTAGTCGCGGCTGTTGATGCCGGCGCCCACCATGATGCGCTTGTTGTTGTCAAGCATTTCGTCCGGGTTGTCCTTGTGGGAGTCGTAGTCTTTTCTGAAAACGAAATACTTTAAATTGTCGTCCTCGTCAAGGATTGGGAGGGAGTTAACCTTGTGGTCCCAGATTATGTCATTGGCTTCTTTAAGAGTTATGCCCTCTCTTGCGTAAACCAGCCTTGAGAAGGGAGTCATAAAGCTCTCCACCTTTTCGTCGCCTGTCATTCTGCTGGGTCTGTAGTCGCGGCTTGTGACAATGCCGAGAAGCTTTCCGGTGCTTGTTCCGTCAGCGGTGACGGCAACAGTGGAAAATCCGTTCTGCTCCTTGAGGGCCAGCACGTCCCGGAGTGTGGCATCAGGCCTTAAGTTCGATTTGCTCACAACAAAACCCGATTTAAAGTTTTTAACTTTTCTCACCATCTCTGCCTCGGATTCGATGCTCTGGGATCCGTAAATGAAGGAGAGACCTCCGCATCTGGCGAGAGCAACTGCAAGATTGTCGTCCGAAACAGCCTGCATAATTGCAGAAACAAGGGGAATGTTAAGAGTAATTGCCGGCTGCTCACCTTTTTTGAATTTCACCAAAGGTGTTTTCAGCGATACTTCCGACGGGATGTGTTTTTTGGTGGTGTATCCCGGAAGCAGCAGATACTCGTTAAACGTTCTTGAAGGTTCCGAATAGATTAAAGCCATATTTCCTCCTGCTAAAAATTGTCCCGGAATCGGTCCGGGAAAACTTCTATATATAACAAAAAAGCATCGACACGGAGAGCTTTTTTGCCCCGTGTCTAACACTTCCTGCGTATTCTACTATAAAATCGCCAATGCGTCAAGACGCCTTAAAATCGGGTTTTTTAAAATCTTTTCAATCTGTCTCCTCCGGATCCGGCACGTATCCGCTTATCAGGAGCTCCTCCTCCGTCATAAAGAGATAGTTAAGCTTGCCGTCATCGAAGTTTTCCAGGAAGTTGTCGTTGTCGTACCAGGTCACATCGACGTAATACGGCTCACCGTCAACAAAGACCCTGTTCCAGGCGTGCCTGCCCTCGCTGGGAGCCTCACCGGTCACAATCTCGCATCTGATTCCTGCGCACCTCATAAGCTCGAGCATCGCCTCAGCATAACCTTTGCAGACCGCTTTTCCCTTTATGAGCACGTTGTAGGCCTGATAAGCGTCAAACAGGGAGTCCTGAACTATGTCGTATTTGGTGCTGAGAGAAATGACTATTGCGAAGTAGCAGCACTTCTCGTAGTTGTCAAGGCCTGCCGGCATCTTGGCGATGATTCTGTCAACCACCTTGTAGTAAAGGTCAACGGCCTCTTTTACCGCCCCTTTGTCCTCCGTGACTTTGGACAGCCAGTCGTTGGGCATGTAATAGGAAAGAGTGTACGAGGTGCCGTAGGCGTCGGTTTCGCCCTTCATGTCGCAGTAAAGGAACAGTTCCGGCCTGTCAATCCGCAGCGCATCTATCGCCTTGGTCACAGAGTAGAACATATCCTTGCCGTATTCGTGGTGATCCACATAGTAATCAAGGTACCCCTCTGCGCACCTTTCAACGTCCTCGTATATTTTGATATCAAGGGGATCGCTGAGAGTTTCCTTGGCGGTTCTTGAGGTTACATAGGTGCATGAATCCGGGTTGCCGATGAGCCTTTCCTCCATGGTGTTCATGATGCCGACTGCGCTTCTTATAATGCCGTCGATTCTCTCTGAAGCCTGTCTGTCAAGTTCAGTCTCGAAAACCTCATTCTCATCAAAGCTGACAGAATACTTGAGGGGTGTGGGCGCCTCCGTATTTTGAGCCGTTTCGCGGGCCTCCGTGTTTTTCGGACGGTCTGTGCTTGTTATAGTTATAAACGAGCAGCCCGCAGAGCACAAAAGAATTACTGCCGCCAATAAACCGGCCGCAATTTTAATCGTGACGCCAATGTGATAAAAACCTTTTTTCATTGCCCTCTTCCCCTCGTGCAATCGTTAAAAATCAAGCCTGCTCACCGTTTTGAGCCTTTTCTGACGTCTCAGCTTCCAGGGCTGCCTGCTTTTGGAACACGCTTTTAGCATCGGAACATCTGTGAGCAAAGGCCTTTTTGAATCTCTCGTCAAACGTAATAAAGATATCGAAGGTTACCCCTTCATCTTTTCCTCTCACGTTAAAGAAATAAACGTGTTCAGAGTCGTCTCCGAAACAGTAGAGCACCTTATGCTGGTTCTCATAGTTTTGCTTCTGTTTGGAAAAGATCTGATCCTTATCCACAGCTTTGAAGTTCTCGATATCGTTTAAATCAAAGGATAGGATTTTTTTGCGCATCGCCTGGTTTCTGATTTCGGATATAGTCATCTCGCCCCTCACAAGAGAAAGCTCGTACTCAAGCCTGCGCATTCTGATCAGTATAACCACAATGATACAGGCGATACCGGTGACTATAATCGAAAGATATAATCCGATAAGCCAAAAGAACATAAAAATGAGGACATCGACAAGCATTGTGATTGCAAAAATTACAATATAAAGAAGGATGCCGCTCTTGTCTTTTCTTGCTTTTACAAATGATTCTATAATGTCATCGTTCATTTATTCACCTTCCGGTAATGAAACCTTTTATATCGCCAAACACCTTCGGGCGCCGCAAGGCCTCCCGAAGGTGTTTTTCGTGTAAATTAATTAGCTGTTATCTTGTTTTCCAACTTGCCTGAGCATTCTCCTGAAGCGTCTGGAGGCTTTCCCTCATGGTTCTTGTACCTGAAAGGTATCCGTCAATGGCGTAGGTGATGTCAATCTCCTCGGCGGACATGGTGGGCATGAAGCATGCCAGCGATCCGGCAAAGTCTGCAGTCTCTGCGAAGTGTGAGAAAACAGATGAGTTTTTACCGGCTTTCGGATATTCGCGCCAGAACTTCATTTTGTTCGTGGTTTCATTGGCGGGTACCGACTGTCCTTCGTCGGCATATCCGAGAGAAGCCTTTGAAACTGTTGCGTAGAGAGCAAGGTATGCGCATGTGCGGTAGAAGTCCTCGTCGTACTGTTCGTCATCGCCGTGGTTTACAACTGCGAAGCCGTAGACATTGGCGGCAATGGCCTGGTAGTAAACGTTGTTTTCTTCATAGTCCTCATCCTCCCAGCGGGGGAAATGGATGTAGTCCCATGTCCACTTTTCGCCTTCGGAGGTTTCGTCTTCCGCAGCCAGCAGAGTCTCGTTCCAAACGGCTATATCCTCGTGATCGGCAATGATGAAGGCGTATTTTGAGATGTCTTCAGCAGCGATATCCTTCGAGTTGATGCAGTCCACAAGCCCTCTTTCGGGATTGATGATGTCCGCCAAGTCCTCAAGGCCTTTCACAACGTCGGGGTGCGTGAGGTTGAGTTCTTTGACGTCGTCGGAGTTGCCCACGTACTCGTAGATGTCGTGGCCGTAGCTTCTGGCGAATGCGCCCCAGATTGAATAATCCGTGTAGTCCATGGCGATAGGAGTCTCAACACCGTTGTTCTTGAGAGTCTCAGCCATCTCAACGAGATCGTCCCATGTCCAGTTGTCTGTGGGGAATGAGAATCCCGCCTGCTCCAGAAGCGAGTAGTTCAGGAGTACGAACTTGTGATTGTACTCGATGGCGCACATATAAAGGTTCCCGTTGTAGAAGCATGCGTCGTAAGCGGCAGGCAGAAGATCCTTCGCAGGATTGATCATCTGGTAGGTTTCAAAATTGAGAACCGTGCCGATGTAAGGCGAGAGATCGATGATTTTGCCTTCCTGGGCATATTTTTCCATTCTCGCCGCGTCAACCAGTATTACGTCGCCTGCGCCGCTGAGGTCGCCGGATGCAGCTATGTCGTCAAGGGCTTCAAAATACTGTTTTGCCGAAACACGGTCAAGGTCAATTGTTATTTCAACGCCCGGATAATCGGCCACGAAAGCCGCCTTGTAGTTGTCAAGGTTCTTGGCCATGTCGGAATAGAGGTATCCCGAGAGTTTGATCTCGCCAATGAGATTTTCGGGGTTAGGCCTTGGAGTAGCCTTGGCGGTGTCGCTTTTTCTCTTCTTTGCGCATCCGAATGCGCTCAGAGCGAGAATAACTGCAAGCGCAACTACGATAATAACTTTAAATGTTTTTCTCATGTGCACTCCCCCTTACTCAATGACACCGATACGCTCGATACCGGCAGCAAGCTGCTTCTGGCCGACGATGTAAACAATCAGCACAGGCACCATTACCATGAGACATCCGGCAAAGAGCATCGGCTCGGACAGAGCCTTGTCAAGTTCGGACATCATCTGGGATGAAGCGTACTTGTTGAAGTAATTCTGAATGTTTGCAAGTCTCGGCTGAAGGGTCTGTTTTCCTTCGAGGTACATGTAAGTCGGAGCTTCGTAGTTGTCGTTCCAGTGCCATACGAATGAGAAAATGAATACGATGGCAATAGCTGATTTGACAAGCGGAAGCATGATGATTCCGAAAACTCTGAGGGGGCCTGCGCCGTCAATTCTGGCGGCGTCGTCCATAACTGCAGGAATTCTCTGGAAGAAGTACATGTAAATCATTACGAAGAGAGCGCCGCGGAGTCCCAGTCCGAAGACTGCCGGGAGCACCACAGGTCCCCACGTGTTCACCAGGTGCAAATCTGCCCACAAGCCGTAGGATGCAAGAATCATAACCTGAGGCGGAATGAGGAGCACCAGCACAACAAGGATGAACAGCACGTTTCTTCCTCTGAACTTGTAGCGTCCGAGAGAGTAGCCTATGAGTGCGCAGGACACGGTCTGGAAGATTGCCGACAGCAATGAGGTTCCCATTGAGTTAAAGAACGACTTTATGTAATCCAGAGCCTGATATGCTTTTACAAAGTTCGACCAGCTGACGCTCGTAGGAATGTACTGGACCGTGGGATCCATGTAGTCCTGCGATGACATCATTGAGGTGGATAAGATGTAAATGAAAGGCAGAATGAAGAGATATGCCATTTCGATCAGCACAAAGTAAATGAGCAGTCTCGAAATAAAATGGTATACCTTCTTTTTGGCCTTATAGCCAAGATTCTCATATTTTTTGATGAGACCCTTGATACCGCCCTCGAAAAATTTCTTCTTCTGTTTGGTTTCAACAGGAGCGCCTTCAGCTTCAGCTGCTTTAACAGGTTTAAGTTTCACTTCAGCCACCTCCTCGTAAGAAGAATGAATATGAGAATTACTGCGAGTGTGGCAAGCATGTATAGCCAGCTGAGAGCAGATGCCTGACCGTATTTCGTACCTGTCTGAGTCATGGAGTTCATGATGCTCATAACCGGGTTGTCGGAAGCAACGAAGGAGTCAACAAGTGCATATACGCAGTTGAGGATGACGAAAGGTGAAATGTAAGGCAGTGTAACGTGCCAGAAGCTTTCCCATGCGCTGGCTCCGTCGATCTCCACAACCTCGTAGAGGGTTGCAGGAACGCTCTGCAGCGCCGCCAGGAAGATCAGTATTTCAACACTGCTGGCCCACATTATGGACCCTATGTTGCTCATTACCGTTCCGAAGAATGTATTGACACCCTGAACACCTGTCGTAATCGTTGAGAAAACGCTCATCTGACCAACACCGTCTCTGAAAAGGTATGTCATGATCGTACCCGCGAGAATTACCGGAATGAAGAAGATGACGCGGAACAGTGTGCGGCCCGGGAACTTCTGCTTCAGCAGCACCGCAACGAAGAGCGAAAATGCCACGATAACAGGAACCTTTGCCAGCGAAAGACCGAATGACTCAAAAACGGTCTGACCTACGGAAGGATCCTGGATGACCTTGACGTAGTTGTTGATGCCGACAAATTTACTTGTGCCCTGGAAGCCGTAAAGGTCAGTCAGAACCGTCTGATAGAAACTAATCCTGACAGAGAGCACCAGCGGGATCACGACGAACCCGATGAATCCCAGGAGCCACGGGATTGAGAAAACAAATCCCTCAAGCGAGCGCTTCTTCTCAAAAGATATAAGCGAATACCTCTTGGAATGGGCAAGCTTTTTCTTAAGTTTTACTGGTTTTTTCAAAACAACCGGCCTCCCTTCATCATTTCACGTTAAGGGTTTCGAATTTGCCGTCAGAGGAGCAAATGCCGATTCCGAAAGCAGGAACCTGTCCGTCAGGAGTTTCCTTGCTGGTGTCACTGTAGTTAACATAGATCTTGGTGCCGTTGCTGTAGGTTGTGCAGTAAACGGAGCCTTCTCTTTCGCCGTCCACGCAGCAGTGGTCGACTATATCGCAATTCGCAACAGGTGCGAGAGCTTTGTTTGCGATGTTGTAGCCTTTGACGATGGTTGCGTAGAGGTCGTCGTATTTAGCCTTGAACAGAGAGTTGTAGCGGGTATACCTGAGTTCTTCGGTGGTCTCATTGGTGACTTCGAAGGTCAGGAAAGCGCCGTACTCGATTGACCTCAGTATGCTCTGAGTGTAATCGGAGGATCTGTTGACAGCGTTGGAATAGTAGTCAACAAGTCCGTGATAAACAATCTCCAGAACCGGTACAGACTCGTCAACGATGAAGAGCTTCGAGCTCTCGGTGGGGATGTCGAGGATGTTGTCGGCAAGCGACGCAGCATACTCGTAGCCGTAATAGATTGAGACTGAATCGAATTTCTCTTTGTACTTCGTCATCCACTTGCGGTAGTACTCAAGGGCCTGCTGACGGAGAAGAGCATTCTCTTTGTTGTAGTCTGTGTAAAGGAGGTTGCCCAGCTGCTGGAGATCAACGTTCCTGAATCCCAGATCCTTAAGGCCGCCTATATCCTTGCTGAGCATGTTGTAGTTGTAGTAGAGCGGGCTCATGTAGTAGAAGTCTGTTCCGCGTTCAAAAACACCCGCAGTGTTAACTACTTTGTAGCTGACGTAAAACGTTCCCGGGTTCTTTACGGTTGCCTGTCTCAGGCTGGCGCCCTTAGGAGAACCGTAGAGGAGGAGCAGATTGACGTCTGCCGCCAATGTGGTTTCGTTCTTTTTAGCGTATGAGTTAAGATCCCTGAGACCGCCCTTGCCGCCGACGGAGTTGCTGATGGAGAACTTCTTCATGGCGTTGCCGTAGTAGCCGTTCTGCTGCCAGCCGAGGAGCGAGTAGCGCACTCTGGTCATACCGTTTTCGGCGGTCTTGGCGACAATGCTCTTGGCCTGTCCGAAGGTGGTCATGACCTTGTATGTGGGCCACCAGGAAACAGAAGCCCTGTTGATGTCGGCAATGAATACCTTGAGGTTCAGAATATCAGGATTCTGGTTCTTGTTTTCCTTGGTGTTAACCTCGGCATTTTCAAAATAATCGTAGTCCGGGTTGTCGGACATCTTGTCGGCATACCACTTGTCAACTATGAAGTCCCTGATATCTTTTGCGACGTCAACATAGGAGTATGTTGAATCGCTGTCAATCTTGTACGAGTACTTGATTGTGAAATCGCCAATACCCGACGGGATCTCAAGGAATGTGTAGGACTGACCGTTGTTCGACAGCTTGGCCTGGTAGAATTCCCTCCACTTGAACAGATAAGTAATGTAGTAGAAGTCAAGGTTCTTCATTCCGGGCTGGCCCATGAGAATCGATGCATTGGCCTCGCTCTCCACCGCAAAGCAGGTGAGCCGCTTGCCGCCGTCCACTGCGCCGAAAGCGGGGAGGCAGATGGTCTCATTGGTCATGTTCGGGTAGTTGAATACGTCGAATATGTCGTCGTAGCCGTAAATACGTTTCTGGTACTCGTCAAACTGCGAAATACGGGGGACGTTGAAATATGTGAGTCCGCCGGATCCGTCGGGAGTCACGTAGTAGCCGTCATCGCCCTGCCTTCTGGCATTGATGAAAGGCAGCACTGCGATGGAAGCGACTCTTGGCATCTCGTCGGTATCCTTGGTGTACTGAGACTCCTGATAGGTCTCCACAACGTCCTTCTTCGGCACGTTGACGATGAGGTCGCCGTTTTCGTCGAGATAGAACTCAACGCCAAGGCTGAACTCAAAGTTGACCTTGTAGGTGTCGCCGTCGCTGTTTGTCTTGGTTACTTCAATCGGGACGGTGTATTTAGCTTTGAAGCCGTTCTCGATGTAGTAGTACTCAATCTTAACGCCGGGGACCTGGTTGATACCGAAATCCTTACCGCCGTCAAGGTTCGAAGCGGTGTATCCGAGTCTCACGAGAGAGGAAACAATATCGTGATTCTTCGCATATTTAGGATACTCATCGTCGGCGGTCTTCTTGTCCATTTCGCTCTCGAGAGGCGCGGGCCAGCTTCTTACGGTCTCCTTGTCGCCCTTCGAGTTCGTAATCTCAAGGATAAGGAGGGAGTCGGCCGGGGAGAACTTGATGGTGGTCTTGCCGCCCATGTTGTTGTTCACGGAGGCAATTTCCGTAAGTCCCGCATTAGTCTTTATGGCATCGCCAACGGGCTTCGGGTCCTTCTCAACGATCCACTTGTCGCTGAATCTGATGACGCCGACGTTTCCGCCGAACACGACCTTATATACCACGAATATGGCAATAAGCACCACGAGCACCGACACGGTTGTGATGATAATCCTTTTTCTGAGTTTCTTTTTCCTCTGTTTTTCGAGGAATCTTTCAGCTTCTTCCTTGTCGATGAAAAGATTTTTCTTCTCTTCTTCCTCTTCAATAGAGGCTCTGAAAATGCCGGATTTGGCCTTTTCCGTTTTTTCGACAGTTCCGCTGTTTCCCGGGATCTCGGTGTTTCCGGACCCGTTCTCTGCTCCGGTCTCAACGTCGTTTACAACTTCTTCGATTTGAGCAGCGTCTAAGTTATTGTCTTTTTTTGATTTCTTATTAAACAAGATAGCTCAACTCCTTTGCAAACTGAACGATGAAATCGATTAACTGCTGGAACAGTCCTCTCACGATCATGAAAAGAACCACAACAGCCGCCACACCGGCAAGCGTAAGCACGAATACAAGCACAGCCTTAAGCGGGTTGAATCCGTGGACTCCTTTCATGCACATGAACACGAGTATCACAACCCAAGCCGTCGTAATGGACTGTACGATTTCGTACAGCGGCGCTTCCTGAAGAGTAAGGCCCTGGGTAATAATTGCCAGCGGGAGTTCTATAAGGATGAAAGGAACATGGCAATACGCACCGCCAATGACAACATCCCTGAATCTTCCTTCTCCGTAGAGTATGGTTGTTACGCCGTAGTTTACAACGCAGACCACTACCCACGGAAGCAGGCACCAGAGTATCTTGTCGCCCCAGTCAACAAACTCCAGCGATGTACCGCCCCTGTAGATGAAGCTTGTGCAGGCTATGGACAGGCAGTGGAACACCACATACACCAGCATGATTATGAAGGCATCCCGGTATGTTCCCTTGTTCTCGTACCTGATATCCTCGAATCCGTCCACCGGGTGCGTTGAGGTGTGAACCATATTCTTGATGAAAGCTCCGATTCTCTTAAGGAAATTGGGTTTCTTTTCCACCGTCTTCGGGTGCTTCATCCTGTAGCGCTTCCTGATGCTCTTGAATACGAGCAATGCGATGAGGAGTCCGACAATAACTGAAGCAATAATTGAGAAATACTGTCCGAGAAAGTCTGCACGAAGTTCTTTGAAAGCACTGGATGCTCCGACAGCGTCTCCTGCAACCTCAAAATACTTGAGGGACTCAGAGTATCTCTCTTTTCTCCAAAGAATCTGACCGATGGACTGGAGAGCGAGAACATAGAAGTTGTCTTCTTCTTTTACCTTGGACCACTGGAAGAAGGCGTTGTTTTCTTTTGTGACGTCCGAAGGATTGTCGGTGTCCTCGTAAATACCGTTACTAAAGTTTTTATTGGCCTTGTGGACAAGCTTTGCGAATTCAGTCTGTTCAAAAACGTAGATGGTGTTGTTGCCGCCGTTGAGAACATAAATTCGGCCCTCTTCATCCGCCTCGAGAGATTTCGGGAGGGAAAACTGGCCGTAGCCCGTTCCGACTGTACCGAAAGCGAAAAGGTTTCTGCCCCACTCGTCGTATTCGTAGATACGGCCGTATGTGGAGTCGATGACGTATGTGTTGAGGTCATTGTCGACTGTTACGTCAATAAAGTTCTGAAGGTCGGCGGAGTTTCTCAAAAGACCGGGGTCCGAAAAGTCCTTGCCGCCGTAGAGAACATCCGAACCGGCGGGGTTGATTTTACGCATCTGAGCCGCCGAATAACCGGTGGTGGTTGCGTAGATAAAGCCGTCGTGGATGAATATATTGTTGAATGTGTAAGGCAGAGTTACAACGGTACCTTTGCGGGCCTCTCTCGACCAGAGCATTCTTGCAATGCTCTCCCAGAAAGTGAGCGCAACCTTGTTGGTTCCGAAATAGTTTCTGAACTCACCGTCGGATGAAAGCATCAGAATACCGTTTGAGTCACCAACCGAGCAGACGTAGATGTATCCCTTCTCATCTTTGACAACGCGCTGAGGCTGATAGTTGAAGTCCTGCGAAAGGATGTCGCTGGAGGGAGTCGGGTAAGCGAATCTGAAGTTGCCGTATTTAGTGAATTCGACAAGACGTTTGTTGCCGTAGTCGGCAACCAGTATTGTTCCGTCCTTGTCAACAAACACGCAGGTCGGGTTGTTGAGTTTACTGCCGTCCTCTTCGTAACCTGTGATGGCGAAATCAAAGGTGAGATCGCTCTTAAGAATTACGATACGGTTGTTGCCGCTGTCGGCAATGTAGATTCTGCCGTCGGGTCCGATGAACATATCCTCAGGGTTGAGGAGCTTGCCGTGTTCGGTGTCCGGGAAGTCTATAACCTTTCTTATCTGGTAGGCTTCCGGTGTGGGAAGGTTCCAGCTGTAGACATCAACCGCTGACATGAAGTAGTTCGAGTACGGTGTGGCGGCGGAGCTGGGGATCACGGTGCAAACCGAGACCAGACACGCCAATGTCAGAGCGATGCATAAAAACTTTTTAATGTTGCCTTTCATCTGCATCCCCCTTCCCTTATTTAATGCCCGAGTGGGCCATCGTATCCATAACGCTGGACTGCGATACGATAAATACGATAATACTCGGCAATGTCATGATGAGTGAAGCGGCCGAGTTCGCACCGGTTCTTGCCAGACCGCCCTGGAGGGTGCTCATGAAGAAAGCGAATGTACGGAGCTGCTCATCATAGATGTATGTTGTTGATGTTGCCGCATCACCCCAGATACCCGGGAATGTCAGAATGACGCAGGTTGCCTGCGCGTTCCTGAGCATCGGCAGAGCAATCTTGGTGTATAGCTGCCACTCGGACGCGCCGTCTATCTTTCCGGCTTCAAAAATACTGTTAGGCACCTGATCAAGGAACTGTTTCAACAGGAACATACAGGTACAGTTTGCGAGGCCCGGAATGATGTAGACCAG
>CACZNV010000013.1 GCA_902782645.1 uncultured Ruminococcus sp.
GTAACGGGTCCGTCCCTCTCCGGGTCGTAGCCTTCGAACGCCTCAGAAATAACGGACAGCCTGAAGCTTTGGGGGGTCTGGACTCTGTAAAGGCCCTCTCTCGGCACCACCGCTGCGGTGAAGCCGTCCCTCCCGGAGATGACGGTGTCGGTCATTTCAACTGCTGTCTCGCATGCGCCGTACTCTTTTGCGGCGGCTATATTGGCGGCAATAATCTCCTCAGTCACGAAGGGGCGCGCGGCGTCGTGGATAAGGACGACGGCGTCGGTTCCGTTGGCGATTTTGGATGCCTCGGCAACCCCTATCCTTGACGAGTCGTATCTTTCGGCGCCGCCCGGGACGACCGAGACGCACTTTGTGATATTGTTTTCCTCAGCGAGCTTTTTGCACACGCCAATGTACCCCTCGGCGCATACGACCGCAATCGCGTCTATCATCGGGCAGTTCTGGAACGTTTCAAGCGAGTGGAGAATCACGGGCTTCCCGTGAAGGGGCAGAAACTGCTTCGGAGTCTCCGAGTTCATCCGCTTGCCGATGCCCCCGGCCATTATAATCGCTATGTTCATATCATATCCTCCGGCCTGTCGGCAAGTTCAAACCCGTTTTTTCGTAAAAAAGCGATAAAATCCTCCGGCGGCGGCGCCTTGAAAACCATGGTTTCAAGGGTCCTCGGGTGCTTAAGAGTCAGCTTTCCCGCATGGAGCAGCTGGCCTGCAAGCCCCCTTGTATTTTTGATTCCGTACACCGGATCCCCCGCCACAGGCGCCCCGATGAACGCCAGGTGCACCCTGATCTGATGGGTTCTTCCCGTCTCAAGTTTTACTCTGACAAGCGCAAAGCCCGCCTTCTTTTCAATTGTCTCATAGTGGGTTACCGCTTCCCTGCCGTTTTTTACCCCTGCTGCCATCTTTTTCCTGTCCACAGGGTGACGGCCTATCGGCAGGTCCACTGTTCCTGAGCCACCCCTTGGCGTGCCCTCCGTCACGGCAAGATATTCCCTTGCCATGGAGTGGGTCTCAAGCTGGGCTGCTAGGGAGACGTGGGCGGCATTGTTCTTGGCGGCGCAGATGAGCCCCGTGGTGTCCCTGTCAATGCGGTGGACGATGCCGGGTCTGATCTTGCCGTTGATGTCTGAGAGGTCTTTGCAGTGGAAAAGAAGCGCATTCACGAGGGTCCCCGACGGATTGCCGGGAGCCGGATGGACCACTAAGCCCCGCTGTTTGTTTACGACGATGATGTCACGGTCCTCGTATACGATGTCAAGCGGTATATCCTCCGGCAGCGCCTCAAGAGGTTCCGGTTCCGGCAGGCTGATCTCGATCACGTCGCCTTCTTCGGTTCTGCAGTTTGCCTTGCAGGTTTTTCCGTTGACAAGGACCCTTCCTTCGTCTATCAGCTTTCTGATGCCGCTCCGGCTTATCGACGGTGTCTCACCCGCATCATCCGAATCCTCAGGTTCGAGGCCCTCCCCGGCGTCAAAGAACACGCCAAGGCCCCTCTTTACCGCATCTGCGGCAAAGACATCGACCCGCTCTCCCTTCACGTCGCATATGAGCTTTAAAACCCTGGATTCCTCTTGCATAACCGCTCCGAATCAGCTGTCTTCACCGGTTGTTTCTCCGGAAGATTCCGTTGTTTCTTCCGCGGCTTCAGCCGCTCCTTCATCAACGGATGTTTCATTGGCGGCATGCCGGTCCTTTTTTTCGTAAAAAAAGCGGTGGAGCCGGGTGCCGAATCTGAAGGCTTCTTTCTTACGAGAGAAGAATATCAAATAGATGAGGAGCCCTATGACGCCGCTCGTCACGCATATGTCCGCGATGTTGAAGGTCGGGAAATCGTAAAAGCCGAAAAGATTGTAAAAATGCAGGAAATCGACAACGTACCCCAGCCTGAATCTGTCGATGACATTGCCGATGGCGCCCACTATAATGAGGGCCGTTGACAGCTTCACCAGCTTGGATTCCAGCTGGATGAAAACGTATATAAGCACCAGCGCCATCACCACTGAAAGGATTGCGAGAGGTATGGTGGCGTCCTTAAAAATCCCCCATGCGGCGCCCCGGTTGTGGACATTTGTGATGGAGAAGAAGTCCTTGA
>CACZNV010000014.1 GCA_902782645.1 uncultured Ruminococcus sp.
CCGGCTTGCGGTTCGCTACACTTGGCGGTAAATACCTGTGGCGGGACTTTCACCCGCAAGAACTGTGCCGTGCCCGGCACACACAAATACAAATTTAGGCCCTAAATTCGAGGGCCTAAATCTGCAGCGCAAGTGTCTGAATTTGCAATCGTTGATTTGTAAATCCAAGCTACTTAGGTGTTTTCGTTTGGAATATCGCTCAGGCTTTTCAAGAAATCAATTGCTTCACCGACAGTCGAAAAGGTCATACAGTTTTCGGTTAGCCATTTGTTTCTTTCGTCATTGTCGTCAAGCTCCGGAAGTCCGTAAGGTAAAAGTCGTCTTAAAGTTTCATTGGCGTGTTTTGTGGCAGTAGCGTAATTCTGCGCAATTCTTGCTGTAGCTTCAATGCTTCCTTTTACGTATGTCGGCTCGTATTCTTTAAGTGCCTTCAGTATTTTATCTTTATCAGCCTCTGTTCGAATGAGAGGGGTCAGCATCTCGTAGTGAAGCAAAAGCCAGTACTCAACGCAGCCGGTAGTAAGCAGGATACGGACTTTGATATTGGGATCTTTCCTTAACTTTCTTAAACTCTTGATGATTCTTAATCGAACATCCCATTTGTCTTTGTCTTTAATTTCAGCATCGTAAAAAACCAGATCTCGTCGGTTACTTCAGCGTAGTTGCGGTATTTAGGATCTTTTTCAAACTTTGCCTTAGCTTCTTCAAAAAGGTTTGTGTGGATGAAAGGCTTAAAGATAGCCACATCCTTAAATTCATTTTTCAGGAAACGGATGTATGCGTCTTCGCTTTCACCTTCGCAGGCTACCACTATGTATCGCTTTGCTCTTTTTTCATTACGAGGCATCAGCTTACCTCCTCAATATCAAGGTCAGGAGTTGCCCCGTATTTTCCTACAAGATACCCTTTGCGGATATTGTCTGTGGTTCTTGTTCCAAACTCCTTTATCCCGTACAATTCAGAAGCTCCGGTTGCGTTATCCTTATCTACGAAGTACAATTGGTCTTTTCTTAAAAACTCAAGATTCAAAAGTTCCGTATCATGAGTTGTAAATACTATTTGCGCACCATTTTTATTTGTGTTCTTGCTCTGAAACTTCGCCAAGATATAGTTGACAAGAATGGGGTGAAGCTCCCGTTCAAGCTCATCAACTAAAAGGATACCGCCGGTTTTCAAGACAGACTCTATAGCAGGGGCTATCGACATAAGCATTCTTGTACCGTCTGACTCATCCGAGAGGTCAAGGGAGAATAACTCTGTTTGCCCGGCTTTGGTTTTACCGAGGTGTGTGGCTTTTGCGGAAACTTGACCCATATTGAGATGAATGTCCGATACGTTTTGAGTCTCGGATAACGCTTGCATAAACTGATTAAGGGCCTTTTTCAAGTTTTCAGGCACACTGTCCGGAATAGAAGAGCTGCTGTCAAGTTCCTTGCTGTCAAACTCAAAGCTCATGTCCTGAATGCCAAGATCAGCCGCTTTTGCATAATCGGTAATTGCTTTCAGCATGTTTTTGTCATTGGCGTATTCGAGGAGCTGACGCGGAATATCTGAATAATTTCTGGAGAAATACACACACTCTCTGAACCATTTCATGGCGCCAATGCAATCCGCATCATTCAGCGTGCAGGCAACCGAGAAAAACAGTTGATTCTCGGCGACAGTCTCGCTGATGAGTTTTCTTCTTGAAACATCGGAAGTGAAAATAAAACCCTTGCTGTCACGTGTAAACACAAGAGCCTTCTGGGCTTTAGGAGCGTGGTAGAGATACTCACTCACTATTTTTTCTCTGGTCGCGGTAAAACCGTACCAGTACTTGATGCTTCCGACGGTGTATATGAAGTGAAATTCCGTAGGCTGAGCGGCAGAAAAGTCATCAAGCATAAAGGGCATAACAGGAATCTGTGAACCGTCGTGCTGTGTTCGCTGAGCGTTTCGTATGAACTGGACAGCAAGCCAAAACGCACGGATCACGTTGCTTTTGCCGCCGCCGTTTTTACCGTAGATAGCTGCAGCAGGAATGATGCGCTTTGTGCTTGAAAGCGGAATAAGAGAATTCTTAAATGAGCCAAGGCCGGTTGCTTCCATTGAAAGCACTGCCTCTTCGCGGAATGACCTATAGTTTTTAAATCTAAACTCTATAAGCATTTGATCACCTCTCTTCACGTGCAGTATAGCACAGGAAAATTTGAAATGCAATGGATAATATCAAAATAATTGATATTTTCTTTTGTATTTTGCAGGTATTATGCTTTGCTATATAAAGAACACTTTATTCCCGACGCCACTGAATAATCGCTGCCTGCAGATAATCGAAAGTGTTTAAATAAAGAATGAGCATTATAAAAGAGTTAAGCATCTCGTAGCTTCTAACCACGGCTTCATGGTTGTGTCATGCTTATCGTCTCTCTTTTGATATTTCTGCATTTATCTCATCAAGCGTCATGCCGGCAACACCATTTTGCGCCGCCTGATCGCGAAGTGCACTGAAAGCCGCCAATGCTCCGCTTCGTGTTGTTTCAGTCTCAGGTAATGAAATTTCAAACGGGATCTTGCGTTCTCTTACGACCGCGCGGGCAAAAATATTAATTGCGGTAGACATATTCATTCCGAATTCCCTGCATAAACTGTCAAATTGTTGTTTCAATGCTTCGTCCATACGGACGCTGAAAGTTGATTGGGCCATTTTTCGCACCTCCTCTGCTTTAATATAACACATTTGGAACTTATTGCCAATAAAAACGAACACAATAGGTGCGGATTAATCGATAAATAATGGGTGAAAACAAACCTGCTTTTTTGTTCGGAAGCTCATCTACTTCTTAAGGTATTTGGCGTTTCGTGTGGAGCCTACCTTGGCGAGTTTGCCGGCCTTCACCATAGAGGCGAGGACTTCTTCAATCGTTGTGACGGAAACATCCGGCAAGAGGTCGTGAAGTTCCTTCTTGCTGATGGGCAGAAAAGCGCTCAGTACGGCCTTTTCGACGCGTTGTTTTTTGCTTACCTTTTGGGTTTCAAGCGTCAGGAAGCGCTTGTCGAGTTCTTTGTAGCAGCGGTAGAGTGCAAACAGGAAATTCTCTATAAACGGGATGTAGTCGTTCCTGTTATCAAGCCAACCGACAGAAGACCGGCGCAGCGCTTCGTAATAGCTGCCCTTCATTGCGTTGATTTGTTCCTCAAACGAAATGTATTTTGAAATGTCAAAACTGTTTTTGTGGAGAAGGAGAAGCGAGAGAAGTCTGCTGAGTCTGCCGTTGCCGTCACGGAACGGGTGGATGCAAAGGAAATCCAGGATAACGCAAGGGATGAGAAGCAGCTGGTCTATTTCGCTGTCGTCGCGAGCCTCCAAATACGCCAATGTCCATTCTTTCATGGCTGAAGCGGTTTCATTGGCGTGTACGGGAATCCATCCGATTTCACTTGTACCGTCCGGGTAGGTGACCCGAATGACATTATCATCCGTCTTATATGTTCCGCCGTACATAAGACCGGTTTGGCCAAGCAAAATGCGGTGAAGGTTCAGCACGAGATCCTCGCTGAACATCATCTCATTGTGACGCTCGTGAATAAGATTAAGCGCGTCGCGATATCCGGCGATTTCTTGCTCATTGTGGTTTACCGGGGCTGATGACCGATTTACAATCTCATCAATTCTTTTATCTGTAGTTACGATACCTTCAATTGCATTACTGCTCTTTACCGACTGCACAACAGCCACCTTTTGAAGCGCAGTAAAGACGTCCGGATAGAGCCGTTTCTTTTCGTTTTCAACACTCCTCAATGCATATATCGTATTTGTAAAGCTAAGTAAATTGGCCGGAACGCGGATGCTTCTAAGGAAAGAGTAATCATATCGTCTCATATTTGCCTCCTGTTTAGCAGAATCTGCATGTATTTTAGCAATTTTCATGCAAATTATCAAGACTATAGGCAAATAATCTGCATGCTTTTAAGCAATTTTCATGCAAATAAGTTCAATCAAAAGAAAAAGCCGGTTAGTATTTTTGCTGCAATTATTGAAAGTATAGTTTGAATTGTTGCAATTAAGGCTCCATCCTCAAAAGCTGTAAATCTTTTCCCTGATTTCATCCAGCAGGAACGGTGCGCAGAATTGGGGTACGGACGTAAAGAACGCACCTTCGCCGAAATTGTTCTCTATGATTTTGTAGCACGCCGCCGCTTTATGAGGCGTTTCTCCCGCCATGACCGCACGGGAGGCCGCCATTTTGCCGTTGGTTGATTTTTCTTCATAGAGTATCAGGCCGTCGGCGCCTTCTATAAGAAAATCTATTTCAAGGTGTTTTTCTCCATTGGCGTAGTAGTAAAGCGGAAAGCCTGCCTTGTGGATCAGCACCCCGGCAAGGTTTTCATAGATCGCGCCTTTCCTTGAATCAAGGTTGTCGTTCAGAAAATCTCTCATTGTCACAACGGGATACATTGCCATGAGCAGTCCTGTGTCGCTGAGAAATGCCTTGAAATAGGATTCGTCAGCATTTAACGGCAAAGGCGTCTCCAATGCTCTGACATTAAAGCACCTAAGAACAAGCCCCGCCTTTTCAAGCCACTCAAAGCCTTCTTTGAACTCTGCGGCTCTTCCGCCTTTTTTGATGTCGGAGTATTTAAATTTGTTGACATCGTTCTCGCGGGCCAGCTGCTTGGGCAGTGAATCGAATATCATATTTAACTGCCCCTGAAGACGGTAGTCTATGCCTTCATTTCCGTTGTCGTCAACAAACCGTCCGAAGTCTGCCCTGTAGTCGATCAGCAGCCTGTCAAGGACGTTCCGTGCTTCGATGTAGTTTCTTCCGGAGTCAATGAACCTGGAAACCACTTCGGGAAGTCCTCCCACCGCCAGGTAGTCCTTCATCAGTTTTCTGTAGAAATTGCTTGTAAACGCATCAAGCTCCTTCTTCTCTCTTGTGTGCTTTCTGAGCTCATCGATCTGCTCATCGCCAATGCCGTTTGCCCACAGAAACTCCTCAAAGTCAAGCCCTGTCATGTTCAGATATTCCTCGTAACCGGTGGGAATCATAACTCTGCTCTTTCTTCGAAAATTGATGACGCCAAGCAGCGATCCCGTCGCAATCACATCGTACCTTCCGTCCAAAGCAAAACTCTTTAAGGAAGTCCTCGCAAGGGGGCAATCGCCAAGCTCCTCAAATATCAGCACTGTGTTCTCAGCATCAAAATCTTTGCCCGGGAGAAAAAGTTTGGCTTTTCTGACGATTGTATTCACGTCAAGATCTCCCGAAAAAATACCGGCAAGTTCTTTCCTGTGGCGAAAATCGAAGGTGATTACATTGGCGTAATTCTCTCTTGCGAATTTATCGACAATATAACTCTTGCCCACCTGTCTCAATCCTTCGTAAAATGTCAAATCTTACACAAAACGAATTCGTAAAATGTGAAATATCACACAAAACGAAGATTTTGGCAGAAAAACGGGCTGCAAAGGGGCTTTTAGCAGGAAGCTTCAAGCCCCTGCCTGCGGCGCGGGGTTTCCTTGACAGCGCCTCCCAAAAACAGTAAAATCGCCATATATCTTTTAAAATAACGGGGTAAAGGGTATGAAAAGATCAGGAAAGCTGTATAAGTTTGTTGTTTTGACTATGATTGCATTGGCGGTTTTGCTGACGGCAATCTTTCTTTGCGCCTGCGGCGACGACTCCCAAAAATCCGGCGGTCAGAATGCAGGAAAGCCCACAGCCGTTGCGACGGAGAGGCCTGCGGAGACCCAGACGCCTTCGGGACCGGTCGTTGCCGAGTTTTACGACAGGGGCGAGAAGCTTGGCGATACGGGCGAGCTGGAGGCGGGCACGCTACTGAACCCTGTTCCTTACAACATAAGCGACGACGCAGAGAACATGTATGAGTTCCTGGGCTGGGACGCCAACGGCGACGGCGTTGCCGAGGAGTTTCCCTACACCCTGAATCAGAACACGAGATTTGAGGCCATCCTCAACATCACCCCCATCGTCTACCACTACGACATTTACGTTCAGGGCGGGCTGATGAAATCTGCGGACGGTCACTTTGGCGATGTGATTGAGTACCCGGAGGTCTCCTCCTCTATCGACGGAGACAACGTCTACATATTCCTTGGCTGGAGCTTCAACGGAAACTTTGACGGTACAATCAGAAACAACCTTACCGAAAACCTTAAAATCGTGGCGGTGTTTGCGGACAGCCAGGTGCTGAAGCTTAAATACGGCGGCGGTCTTTACGCCAAGTACCTTGAACAGGGTGAGCTCATTCCGGATCTTTCCGAGTGGGGCATCACCCCTGACGCGGGCTATGCCATTGTCTGGTACACGGACGCGGCCCTCACGAAAAAATACACCTCTTCCACCATGCCGGCGGGCAATCTGACCCTCTACGGCAGGCAGGAGGCTGCGGGCAATGCGGGGTACCGGGCTGACACCAAGGACCAGCTCACCCAGGTCATGAACAGTGTTTTCCTCTCCAGAACCGCCAATGTAAAGGTCCTTGTTACCTACGACTACGGCACCCTGAACGACCTCACCAAATACATTTCCGACAACTGCATCGAGCTCTTCGGCTACAGTCTGGAGGTCTCCACCAAGGACGGGGACAACATCAACTTCACCGTCTCCTACCCGCCCCACGCCACTGTAAAGAGCTCCAAAGTGCTCTACACCCAGATTGCAAGCCTCAATACCACCCTTCAGAAGTCATCCAGGGCCGCAAACTACGACAATTTCGCGGTGAACAAGATCACAAAGACCTGCGTGGTGAACAACTCCGAGGCCCTCTATTACGTGCTGGAGCAGGGAATGAGGCCTGTGATTGACGCCAATGCAACAAGCGTCCGCGACCTCTACGAGACCATGAAGAACGTGCTCAGGACCTACGTCAGCGACGATATGTCTGACGCGGAGAAAGCCTTGGCAATCTACGAATACATCATTCTTGCCACCACCTACGACGGCGAGCTTCTTGAAAAGGTCAAGAACAATGTTAACTCCGACGGCAACCGCAGCTTCTGCCTTGAGGGCGTCTTCTTTGACAACCTGGCTGTCTGCGACGGTATGAGCAAGGCCTACACGGCCCTGTGCCGCATGGAGGGCATCGAGTGCGTGAGAGTCACCGGTAAAAAGGTGGACGGCGGCACGGCTCACGCCTGGAACAAGGTGAAGCTTGGCGGTGCCTGGTGCGTGGTGGACGTGACCTCAGGCGGTGTCATTGTGGGCAATGAAGAGATCATGTCCCTCAAGTATTTCATGATGACTGACGCCGAAAATGAAAAGATCAACAAGCCCTACGCGGGAAGTTATACCGACATCAAGTGCACTCAGAAGTACGACATTTTCCAGACCCTGGGCTACAAAGTGGACAGTGTTGATGCGGCAGCGGTTTACCTTGGCGCCTTCGTTGACGCAGCTCCTGCAGGCACCAGCTCCTTTGAACTTGAGCTTGGCTACAGCGTGTCCTCCGACGCCGACGCCGTCAAAGATATTCTTGACAAGTTAAACCGTGACATATCGATTTCATACGTGGGAACAAACGGTGTCTACTGCTTCGTTTACACCAAGTAACGCCGCAAAAATAGGAGAAAACTTACAATGGATAATAATCCGGCAATCAGCCCAACCATACAGAAGACCCTTTTCTACGCGGTGGCAAACAAGGCCTCGGACATACATCTGAAGACCGGTCAGTCCCCCGCCATAAGGATCAACGGCGCTATTGTGGGAACGGAGCTTCCTGTGCTCACGGCGGATGAGATTGGCGATTTCGTGGGCTACATGTGCCCCATCGAAAAAGAGAACATGAACCCATTGGAGGCCTGCGATTTTTCCTGGGTCTACGAAGGGGAGAGGTTCCGCTGCAACGTTTTCAACGACAACAACGGGCCCTGCGTTTCCATGCGCTACCTGTACCTTCCCACCACGGATTTCGGCGTTCTGGGCATCCCGGAGGTGCTGAAAAAGCTGGCGGACAAGAAGAGCGGTCTCATTCTCATCACCGGTCCCACGGGCTCCGGCAAGACCACCACGCTCACATGCCTCATCGACCACATCAACAAAAACTACCCGCTGCACATCGTCATGCTGGAGGACCCCATCGAGTTCATCCACAAGTCAAACCGCAGCCTCATTTCCCAGAGGGAGATCGGCGTCAACGCCAGGAGCTACAACAGTGCCATTGTTGAGGCCCTGAGGGAGGATCCGGACATTATACTCATTGGCGAGATGCGTGACAAAGACAGTATCCAGGGCGCTCTTCGGGCCGCCGAAACGGGCCACCTGGTGCTTTCCACACTTCACACCAAAGGCACCGCCAATTCAATCTCCCGCATCATCGACATCTTCCCCCCTGAGGAGCAGACCAACATCTGCATGCAGCTGTCAATGAGTCTCCTGGGCATCGTCTCCCAGCAGCTCATCCCGAAAGCCGACAACACGGGGCGTGTCCTTGCCACGGAGATAATGATCGCAAACCTCCCCATCCAGAACCTGATCCGCCAACAGAAGCTGCACATGATCAACTCAACCCTGGACCTGTCAAGCAGCGACGGCATGCACACCATGAAGCGGTCCCTGGAAGACCTTCTCATGGCTGACATGATCACGAGGGAGAGCTACGACAATTACCAGATTTGCTGATAAAACAGGCTAATACAAACAGACTTTTGTGAATAGTTAAATCGTGAATAAATGCAAAACACGCCAAGGCATTTCGCATAGTACTGCGGGCCTTGGCGTGTCGCTTTGCAGCATATATTTAGAAAACAATCTTAAGAGTTATGATCTCGCAGCCTGAAAAGTCTGCGGTCACCGTTTTTCCGGAAAATACCACGTTTTCTGAAGGTTCTTTCCTGTCAAAATAGTCAACCGAAAAGGCTTCCTTGACCTCTTTTTCAAACTTCAGCGTGAGCTTTGAGCCTTCCTTGGCTTGTGAAAAAGCTCTCACGAGAAGCGCACCGTCTGCAGCTGTTTCGACAGATGAGATTGCCATGTCTTTTGCGTCGATTTCGAAGAGGGAGCCACTTGGCGGCAAGGTGCCTCTGTGGGACGCAGCCGGAACGTATGCAAGCTTTCTGCAGACACCCTCGGCGTAGGCGGAAGCTGCGGTCCTGTCCTCGGGGATGAGGGCAAGTGACATAGTGAACTTGTGGATGCCCCGCTCCGGGTACTTGTCGGGGAACACAGCCGAGTTGATGAAGGTTGAGATAAGGGTGCCGTCGGGTCTTGCCCTGTAGCCGTATTTGCTGTCGTTGATGAGGACCGCAGAACTTGCTTTTCCTGACGGAGCAAGAGCAAAGGAGAGGGCCGGGACGTCGGTGTCCATTGGCGGTCTTGTGACTGAGCCTGCGGGCACGTCGTAGAGATAATTGTCGCATTTATAGGAAAGCGGCAAGGCAAAGGCCAGCACCGGAACAGTCTCGCCCCCAACTTCGTTCCAGTCAACTTCGGTCTTGAAGGAAAGGTGGCGGGAGCCTTTGTCGAGGGAAATCTCGGCGTGAACCGTGCTGCCAAGAATTTTTGCGTCAAAGGCCACGAAGTTCCTGAGGTTGCCGTTTCCGGGCCAGAGGCGGGTGACGTTGGTGATGGGTGTAATCTTGAGGTATTTTCCGATGTGCCAGGCGTCGGAGGATGCCCGCTCGGTGTCGATGAGAACGAAGGTGGCGGCCTTGGCGGGTTCGATGAATTCGAAGCCTTCAGCCTTGTCTTTCAGCGAGATGAGAGCGCCGTTTGTGTAGTCAAATTCCGCCCGGAGAAACTCATTTTCCAGGACGATGTTCCCGTGAGGCGGCTCCACGGCCGGGTAAGGGAGCATGTAGACGGGGTAGAGGCCCGGAAGATCCTGCTGTGTGAGCACAACGGTGGTATAGCCAATGGGTTTCACAGGAACCTTGACCAGCATCTTGAAGTATTTGTGGTCCCAGTAGTGCTCGATGCCGGTGGTAATCTGAAACTCAAGGTCTGCGCCGTCTGCGTCCGTGACTTTTGCGTAGCGCATGTCGCCGGGCCAGTCCCAAACGGTTATCTCCACGCACTCGTCTTTGGCGTTGGGGGTGGGGTTGAAGACCGTGAAAATTCTTGTGATGCCGTTTCCTCTTTCAGTGACAGGTTTCCCTGAAAATGCGGAAAAACCGCCTGTATAGCCCACACCGGCGCCTTCCGACTGGGCGTTTTTATCCTTCGATGTTTCGACCATGGAAGTGTCCGTGTTCTCCGAAACAGCTCTCATGGCAAGCAGCGCCTCGTTGTTTGCAAGCGCCAGCGACTGCGAGTAAAGACCCATCGCGTATTCGCGGCTGTCCTGCACGCACGAACCCGTCAAAATGTCGTGAAAATGCGTGAAAAGCACGTTTCTGTAGGACTTTTCGAGGGCCTCGCCGCGGTACTTCCTGCCCGCTTTCAAACACGCCAATGCGCCCAGATTCTCCGCATCCCTGAAGGCGTTCTCAGTCATCCTGTTGCCCATCTTGATGCGGCTCTGGGTGGTGTAACAGCCGGCGAAAATGAAGTTGATCTCTTTATCAACTACCGGCAGCTTCTCGCGAACGGTCTCAGCCTCTTTGAAGAACTCCCTGAAGGTGCCGAATTTGATCCTCGGGAACACCGGCCAGGTCATCATGTCAAGGGCCGTCTCCACGTCACGCCTTGTGGGTCCGCCGCCGTGATCGCCAACGCCGTACACTATGAGCGAGGTCTTAAGACCCCGGGAGCGCTTGGCGACTTCAAAGACGATCTTCCCTATTTTTGGCGTAATTCCGCTGTTGTACCACTCCTGCTCCTTGTAGCAGAGAAGTTCCCTGCCGGAGGGGGCGATCCACCTGTAGAGGCTGTAATTCTCCTGAAGGCCCCTGCAGTGGTAGTAGTACTTCACGCCCCCGTGGCTGTCAAGCTCCGGCAGGTTTGCGCTGTGGCCGAAGGTGTCCGGCGAAAAATCCACCTCAAGCCCGTCAGGGTCAATGCCCCACACGTCCCTCATGTAGTTTTTAGTGTATTTGATGTGCCTCACCAGCGATTCCGTGGAGGGCATGTTCTTGTCCGTCTCAACCCAGGCCGACGCGGTGACCTCCCAGCGGCCCTCCCTGATGCGTTCTTTGATGCGCTCCATGAGCTCCGGCTCGTACTCCTCCACGATCCTGTAGACCGAGGCCTGGGACTGGGAAAAGCAGAACTCCGGGTACTCGTCCATGATATTCAGCATGGTCCTGAAAGTCGCCAATGTGACCGCCACCGTCTCATGCCACGACCACATCCAGTTCATGTCAATGTGGGCGTGCCCGGCAAGTATGATCTTGTATGCCTTGGCGTCTTCCTGCAGCGGCAGCAGCATCTCCTCCGCCTCTTTGCAGGCCTTAAAGGTCAGCGCCCCGTTCTCCTCCATCTGGGCCTCCAGAAAGCCAAGCTCCCTGTCGATAAGCCCGTCAAACTTGCCGCCAAGCTCCTGCGACAGCGCAATCGCAAACTCAGTCTCCGAAAGGATCCGTTTGTTCGCATTGTTCGGCGCCGTGATATTCATCTGCTCCTCAACAGGCTTCCCGAAAGTGTACTCGTAGCCCGTAATCTCTCTGTTGCCGCCAACCTTTTTCTTCAGGGCGGCATACCTCGCGCTTAATGTCATATTAACCTCCATTACTTGCCCAAAGAGTCAAAAATCTCTTTTTATGGCGCAATTATACCACAACAGCGGCGGTTGTCGAAGGGGAAATTAGATTTTTGAAGAATTATGTTGTATTTGTCTGCTGTGTATTATGGTACAAAAAAGAGAGCCAGTTTCCCGACTCTCTCAAGTATGCATCCGCAAACGCATACCCCAATTCGTAAGCTAATTATACCGCGTTTTTTGAAAAATGCAAGACATGTGGCAACTGCGGCAAGGCAGAGGTCAAGGCAGACGCGCCGAAAAGTCAGGCACGTGTTTTATCCTTTTTTTCGCGCAAAAATCGCTTCAGCATGAATGTCATGAAGTATGGTATTGTGTAGAACCTGCCGTTGAAACCGATGTTTTTGGCGGCAAGCCTTATTCCAAACTTAATGTCCCTGTAGTCATCCTTTGTGATCAGCGTGTTCAGCGACGGTGTCGAGGAATCGCTTGCCTTAACCTCAACCGGTATGAGCGAGTCTGAGTCTCTGACAAAAAAGTCCATCTCTATGCTTCTTCGGTCGTCTCTGTAGAAATACAGGTCGTACCCTTGCTTCACGAGCATATCCGCAACAACATTCTCATCACATTTTTACATTCATCGTTTTCCGCCAACCGCTGTTTTTCATTAATTTGCCTGCAAAAATCTTTCGTCAACCATCTCGCCTACCGGATAAAAATTCGTAAATACGAAAAAAAGATAACATAGCGATTGACTTTTGCGCAATTTAGGGTATAATACAATCATAATTTTTCGTAAATACGAAAAAAAGATAACATAGTGAGGATGAGTATATGGAGTTTAAAAGATCAAATTACCTGAATCAGCTTATTTCACATTCGCATAACCATATGATAAAAGTCATAACCGGTATACGCAGGTGCGGGAAGTCATATCTCCTGAATAAGATTTTTTATAACCGGCTCGTTGAAAACGGAGTCAATCCTTCTAACATCATCCGATTCGGGTTTGACTTCGATGAAGATCTGGATAAGCTTGACGCCTTCTGCCCCGAGCAGCCTACAAGGGTCAATAACGAAAAAGGCGAACTGACAGTAAACGCCAGGAAATTCCGGACATATATTTCTTCGCTTACGAAGGACAGCTCTCAATTCTATTATCTGCTGCTTGACGAGGTTCAACTTCTTGAGAATTTTGTCGGAACGCTGAACGGCTACCTGAATCACGATAATTTTGATGTATACGTTACCGGCAGCAATTCTAAGTTCCTGTCAAGTGATATTGCCACAGAGTTCAGAGGGAGAGGCGATGTGATCCATGTGCAACCGTTGACCTTCCGTGAATACTATGACGGCATTGGCGGTGACAAGAGAAACGCGCTGTTCGAATACTTGCGTTACGGAGGCCTTCCGCTTTGCGCACTCTCGAGTACACCTGAGGCCAAACAGAACTATTTAACCGGTCTATACAAAACCATTTATCTTGCTGACCTGAAGCAGCGGCATCACATAAGGCGCATCGATGAGTTTGATACCATAGTGATGATCATGGCATCGTCTATAGGAAGCCTCGTAAATATAAACAAGATTGCAGATACTTTCAAGTCTGTCACCCAAAAGGCCATTGCCGTAACCACAATCAAAAAGTATTTGGATTGTATGACAGATGCGTTTTTGATTGCGCCCGTCAGGCGGTTTGACGTCAAGGGGCGAAGATATATCGGAGCATTGCAAAAATATTATTTCACGGATCCGGGCATCCGGAACTCTATACTCGGCTTCAGGCAGTTTGAGGCAACTCACTTAATGGAGAATCTAATCTACAACGAATTGGTAAACAGAGGCTTTTCGGTCGACGTCGGTATAGTCGCTAAGAATGTGACTGCCGCCAATGGCAACGGCGCCAAGGAATACTACGAGGTAGATTTTGTCGCCAATAAAGGAAGCGCCCGCTACTACATTCAGTCTGCCTATTCACTGCCTGACGAAGACAAGCAGAAGCAGGAGGAAAAATCTCTTGACGGCATACGCGACGGCTTTGAGAAGATAATCATCACCTTCGATGATTTTGTTTCCTACCACAAAACGCCAAAAGGCTACACCATTATGAACATCTTCGAGTTCCTGGATAATCGTGAATACCTGAAGTAACATTCAAGCCGAACTCAAACCGCCAATCCGCCTTACAAACCGTCCGTTTTCTTTTACTGACCCAGAGTTTGACGTCAACATCATTAAAAATGCACCCCCGAAAAAAGGACCGATTTTGAAGCTTTTTTCGGGGGTTTTCATGCTTTGATTTATGATCCGTTACAATATGTAGTATTTTCCTTGCCTTACACCTACAATATATTGTGTTTATAATTCTCCAACATCATTAAAAAATCGAA
>CACZNV010000015.1 GCA_902782645.1 uncultured Ruminococcus sp.
CCGGCTTGCGGTTCGCTACACTTGGCGGTAAATACCTGTGGCGGGACTTTCACCCGCAAGAACTGTGCCGTGCCCGGCACACACAAAAAGTGCGGATTTTAAGAATATCTCAAAATCCGCACTGTCATATATTTTCGGTTATCTGCCCTTGGCGGCAGATTTTTTCTTTTTACCGAGAAGAAGGACGGACACCGCAAGGCTTGAGATTATGACGAAAGCAGGGACTGACATGCCTGTGTCGCCGGTTGGAGGCACAGGACCGCTCTGTCCCGATGCTGCTATTGAAGCCTTGACACAGGATGCCTCGCTTGTTCCGTTCACCCCAACGGTTTTGTACCAGACATAGTAGGTGCCGCTTTCGGATGCGGTTGGTATGTCTTCGCTGAAATCTCCGTCGGGAGGAACCGTCACACCGTCTTTGCCAAGAGCGTAGAGGACTTTTTCGCCCTCTTTTGCTTTCGCGGGAAGGATAAGCTGCTGAGGAGTGCCGTTTTCTGTGGGAGTGGATGCCCTTGGCAGTTCAGCAGACAGCTTCTTCTCGATAGCTTTGCACCAGGCAGCATTGACCTCATTGTAATGGGCAAGAGGAGTCATCGATGTGCATTGGAGGAGAGTTGCGGCGTTCGAAAGCGCAGTCTCCGCTCCGAAGGGTTTGCCCTCGGTGTAGAGAAGCGTTGACGCCAATATGCTTCTGAGCCTTGTAATATTAGTTTCCGAAAGAAGCGTATCATAGTGGCCCTTGAGCTGTGTGTCAAACAGGTCGCCGTACTTGCCGGTGTGCTGTTCCACCATTGGCGAGAGGATGGAGTCCAGTGCCGCGGCGAGCTTGGCGTCAGCGCCTTCGTCCAGCGATGAATAGTAATCCACCGGCTTGCCTGCATCGTCCTTTTCCTTCACAAGAAGGGTTTTGACCACATATGAAACAAGGGATGAAGCGGGATTATAGCCGTATCCGATTGCATTTCCGAGGTCGGGACTGGAAGACGCCAATGCAGTATAAACCAGCGCCCTCACAGCTTCTGCAGTTCCGCCGCTTTCGGCTGCTGCGGTTCCCTCTTCGGGGCCGTACACACAGGCTTTAAGCAGCGCTTTAATCATGTCTTCTTTCGAGGCTTCGGGATTGGTCACAAACATTTCAAGAACAGCATTCAGAATGGTTGCAGACGAGGAGTTGTCGGCAGGGAGCATACCTGTGACCGTGGTCAGAAGAGTGTTGTAAAGGGGCGTGCCCTCCCGGTCCACAATATACTTGACTGCTTCCGTTATGACGGTATCCGCGGTTGTTGTTCCGGTGATTTCGGTTCCGGTGACATATGTCAGAAGGTCGCAAAGGACCGCGCAGGCGGCCTCATCGTCGGTGGCGGTATTGGCGAGTCGTCCCTCGGCCTTGAGTCGGTCTCTGCCGTACGAAATGTATGCCAGCAGAAGAGGCTCCATAAAAACGCCTGCCGCGCTGTCGATGTCCACGCTCTTAAAGCTGTGGAGCATTCCGTAAAGCCCTGCGAAAGATGTGAGGGTCTCCTGGTAACCGCCTGCGATGTAGTCGCCGCTCACGGGTGCCATATGTACAAGTCCCAGAACCCGCTGATGGAGAAACTCCGCCATACTCATTTCTTCCGCAGAAGGATTGTCAACCGGTGCAAGCATAGCAATGTCGAACTTCTTTGGGGCGAAGTTTCTGAAGTCGCCTCCGTTGACAAACTCTTCGTATGCAAAAGGCGCCAACACCGCAAGCTCCTCCAGCATTTCCTCAACCGTTACCGTTCCGTTCATGTCATAGCTTTCGACTTTGCCGAAGTATGTGTAGCCCCATTCGGCGGGAGGGAGCATTGTTATGAAGTCAAAGGGAAGCGGGCAGTTTCTGACGCAATCAAACACTTGGTCCTGTGGGTTGAGGGTTCCGTCCTCGGGGTAAATAAATTCTTCTGCCGGGGTGTCATTTACGTAAACCGGATCCTCTCTTGAACCCGAAACACTGAGATATGCCTTCTTTGAGACTGTTTCCTTGACGGTTCTCGGTGTTGCGAATGTGTAGCAGTAGACGTTGTCCGGTGTGAGTGTGACATTGTCGAAGTATACAGCTCCGCCGGCGGCTAAGAAGCCTCCGAGAGAATTGGCGAGTGCAGCGCCTCTCGAATGGCCCGCAATCCAAAACTTCAGGTCGCCCGTTATACCGTGGTCCGTCAGATACTGCTTCACATAACGCAATATTTCGTCTCTTCCCTGTTTGAAGCCGTCGTGATAATCCCCGTCACCTACGGTAAAATTGCCGGCCCACTCCTGTTTGTATCCGGCGCTCCGGGGAATCACTGCAATGAGAGTATAACTCTTGCCGTCCGCCTCTACCGTTCTGTGACCCACCGCAGCGGAAGCACTGTTGACCTGCTTTTCCAGAGTGTAGTACTTGTTCGTCTCAACGTCCGAAAAGCCCATGCTGACGAGCATATCGACTATATTCTTGGCGGTTGCGGAGGGGTCGTCTGTGTACTCCGGGTCTTCTTCATCGCCCCAGCGGCTTGCCGATGCTAACGCAGCCTGAGCCGACAGCGTCATAAGATGGATGCACCCGGTATATGACGACCGCATAAAGCATTCATCACGGTACACAAACGAATCGCTTCTCTGAACGTTCGCCTCGCTTTCGTTTGATGTGTAGCTGTATGAGCCGCTCACCACAGAGGGCGCCCAGGCATCCTCCGCCATGGAGTTAAGGGGCAGACACCCCAAAACAAGCAAAGCCGCAACTGCAGCACAAATTGTTTTTTTGGCCATTTTCAGCATATAGTTCACCCCTGCCGATTTCAAATTGATTGTTTTCTCAGCCGCCTCCCGTTCTTCCCGGAATCAAGGCTGAGCCGTTAACTGTTTTTTCCTTTATACTCGATGCACATCATTGTCAGGTCGTCAAACTGCTCAGAGTCCCTCACGAAACTGTCAACGACCCGTCTTACGTTGTCCAGAGTTTCCTTCGGCGAGGCATCTGGAAGCTCGTTAAGGGCATCCAGCATTCTGTCCATACCGAACAGCTCCTTCTCTTCAAGAGTGGCTTCAGGCACTCCGTCCGTGTAGAGGAACAGTTTTGAGCCTGGCTCCATCTGTATTTCATACTCCTTGTAATTTGCGTTGTCCATACCGCCAATGACAAGTCCGTGTTTGTCTTTTAATATCTCAAACCCGCCCTCCGGCCGTTTAATCACCGGGTATTCATGCCCTGCATTGGCGGCAAGGAGTTTTCCTGTGGATATCTCAAGGATTCCAAGCCAGACGGTTACGAACATCTCTTCCCGGTTGTTTGCGCAGATTGCATTATTTGTGTCATGAAGGATTTGGGCGGGAGATTTGCCCATCTTGGCGTAATTGGCGAGTATAATCTTGGAAGCCATCATAAACAGCGCAGCGGGAACGCCCTTCCCGGATACGTCGGCGATAAACACGCACAGATGGTCACGGTCCACAAGGAAGTAATCGTAGAAATCGCCTCCGACCTCCTTTGCGGGATCCATTGACGCGTAGATGTCAAATTCATTGCGCTCCGGAAAGGCGGGATAAACGTTGGGGAGCATGTCTGCCTGGATGCGTGTCGCCAATGAAAGCTCCGCCCCAATGCGCTCTTTTTCTGCCGTAACCTTCTTCACCTGATCAATGTATTCGAGTGTTTTCCCGGAGAGCATCGCGAAGGACTCGGCAAGCACCTGTATTTCGTCTCCTGTGCGGTACTCATCCTCCATCTTAAACTGAAGATTGTCACCGCCAAGGGACTGCACCCTCTTCGTGATTGCCGCCAACGGTTTTACAATCCTTGTCGAAACAAAAACTGCCGCAGTGATTACTATTGCCGCCACAATTCCGATCAGCACAAAAAACGTCAGTCTTGCGCTTTTCATTCCGCTGCTGAAGTCGTTTACCGCGTCGTTCTGGATCTCATTGAATCTTGCCACCATGAAAACCGACGGCTGGTCCGCATAGGACTTGGGCACAAGACTGAGCACTGCCCATCCTATATGCCTGATTGGCGCCCCTGCCATGTAATACTGCTGGCCGTCAGCCTCCACCAGTCGGAGCTCCGTATTCTCTGCCAGGGAGTCCCGTACGAACTGCGACAGTTCTTTATTGTCCGTCTCCCTGAGGTCTCTCTGAACGCTCTCCGGGTTGTTTTCGAGCTCGCTCTCATGCACAACCCTGAAAATGCCCTCTTTCCGGGGCGAGAAAATGACATGCCCGTTTTGATTCACGATGCAAATAAAGCTTCCTCTCTGGGCCATATTATAAACTGTTTCGGACACGTCGTTCAGGAACAGATCCGCACCGATAACGGCAACGAGCTCTCCGTCGCAATACACAGGGAGCGAACACATTATACTGACCTCTCCCGTGAAAATATCGGTGGTCACATCCGTGTAGCCCAGCTTCCCCGATTCGACAGCGCCCGTGTACCAAAGTCTCTCTCTGACCGGTATGGGCACCAAATTTCCGTCCTTGTCAAACTTTGTTCCGGAATGGTTGTCGACAAGGAGCATCACGCCTTCCGGCAGCGCGCAGTAGCAGGAGTCCACGTTGGAGTCCGCATATACCGCGGTCATGAGGTCGGAAAGGTTTCCTATTAGTCCAAGTTTGCTTTTTACGTCCGGATCTGTCAGGTCAATTCCTTCCTCCGTCAGAAGCTGGACACTTATCTTGCCGTCCATGGCCTTGTCGGGAAGGTATACTTCGCGAACGGGATAACTGTCCGGATCCGAAAAAAGTTTTCCGGTGTAATCCGCCACTATTTTAACGACTCTCTCCGCATCGCCAAAGACATCCGCCGCAATGTATGCCTCCATCTGCGTGCTTTGCGTGACGTTGGTCTCCAGAATACCGGCCATCATCTCCTCAGATATAGCCGTGATTGACTGTTTCTGGGATTCGTTCGTTTTTTTCACAAGACCCGACAACTGGCCGTACTGATAAACGATAACGGCAATGAACACCGCCACCGTAAGAAGAATCGTTACAATAACCAGGTTAAAAACCTTCTGACGGATACCGCCAAAGGCAATACCTTTGAATCTTTTCATACTTTCACCTGCGACCCACAAGTTTAATTGCGTCTTTTATAATTTAAGTCAGCTTCTTCCGGAAATTATTATATCTCATTCCGGTCTCCGTTTCAAACCGGAAATGCTCTCCGAAAGGTGGCCGAAGGTCTTTTATCGCCGTTTACCTTGGCGGTGCGTTATTATATAATAAAACGCGCCAAGGCAGCGCATCTGCCCGGCGGTAAAATTGGAGATTTAAGCCGATGAACAGGGATTTTTCGATATTTGACGGTAAAGATTATACCGACAGGCTTGCGGCAAACCGCGAGTACCTTGAGCTTATAAACAGTGCGTTCGGTTTTGACGAGTCCGGCGAGGACTTTGCCCGCCTGCTGCCGAAGCTTTTCGGGCAGGGCTGCGACGGGGCAATGCATACAACCTTCGCGGTGGACAGCTCAAACGGCGCTATGGCCGCCTGCGCGGGACGTTTTCCTGTAGATTTTTGCATTGGCGATAAGACAGTTAAGGCTTTCGGCATCGGCAACGTCTGCGCCAGAAGAGAGTTTCGGAACATGGGACTTATGTCTGCGGTGATGAAGGCCTCAGTCTCAAAAATGATTGAAGACGGAGCTGTGTTTTCTTTTCTTGGCGGCAGCAGACACCGCTACAGCCATTTCGGCTTTGAGCGGGCAGGCGTAGCCTACGAATTCGATCTTTCCGAAAAAACCCTGGACGGGCTGTCAAAAGACGTGTCCCGGGTCTTTGAGCTGAAGCCTCTTTCCACCGATGACCGGGAGGCGGGGCTTTTCATTGCCGAAAACGACAGGCGCAGGTGGCGCGCAAAGCGCAATGCGGAAAACATTTTTCAGGTGCTCTCATCCTGGCACGCCGAACCCTATGTTTTATACAAAAGCGGAATGCCCCTGGGCTGGGCTGTTGTGCAAAGCGGAAAAAAGGTCACTGAAATTGTTTCTTCGGACCGCCCCTCCCTGTCTGCCATGCTCGGTCTCCTGGGAAGGCTTCACAGTCCGCTCTCCGTAAGCGCGCCGGAGTATGACAGGGACCTGTTTGAGACGCTTGTTCCATTGGCGGAAAACTGGCGCACAGGGGCCGAAAACTGCATCTGCGTTTTGAACTACAAGGTCCTTCTGTCGGCCATGATGGATCTGAAGTCTGGCTGCACAAGGCTTGCAGACGGCTGCCTTGATGTGACCGTAAACGGTATTGCCCGCACCGAAAATCTCAGGATAGAGGTCGAAAACGGCAAGCCGCGCGTCACTGAACTTGCCAATGTCGCGAGCACCCTCACGCTCTCCCACAGGGACGCCATGTGCCTCTTCTTCAACCGCGGTCTTACCCTCTCCCGGAGCATCGATCCGGTACCGGCGTCCTGGTTTCCCCTGCCTCTTTACATCGGTTCCCCCGACGACGTCTGACAAATCAGGCCATAGGGTTTTCCAGAAGATCCTCAACATCGCACCCGAGGACCCGGGACAGCTTGTAAAGAATCTGCGCCTGGGCCTTGTCTATATTGTTGCCCCTCTGCTCGTACATTTGAATATTGCGGAGGTTAACGCCGGACAGTTTCGAAAGCTTTGCCTGTGATATTCCGCAGTTTTCGCGAATGCGTTTCAGGTTGGGTTCGCCCTCGGCACTCCTGTACCGTGCCTCCATATCCTCAATAAAATGGGAAATATCCATCTCGTGATAAACACTGTACATGCTTATAATATCAGTTACCGGAACCCTCTCAAAAATATCTTTAAACCGTCTCCCGTAGTACCATTGGTACGAAGCCAGCGCCCAGCCTGCCCAATATTCAGGGGAACGGTCTTGTGTCAGAGTAGGTTCCGGAAGGTCCTTCTCACCGTACGCTTTGCGAATCACCTCTCCTGCAAGCTCGATTCCGGACATGCCTGCCACGTATGACGGATTTCCCTTTTCAAACTGTTCCGCAAAACCGGTTGCCACAAACAGCGAAGCAATCCAATCGGGTTTCATTTTGCAGTCATTGACGGCATAGTCAAAAAACGAAGCGAGACGATTCTTTGCATTATTCAGATACAATTCGTTGTATGCGCGGGTCATCGTTGCTCATCTCCTCTCTCAAAATATCCAGCACAAATATATCGTCCCGAAAAGATTTGTTCTTCTTAATCTCTCTGCGGTAATAGTCTCTCGCTTTGGTGTCTCTCTCCAGAAATCTGGGATAATACACACTTCTATCCGCTGGAAACGCCTCAACAAAACTCAGATGTTCAAAGCCTTTCTTAGAGATTAAGGCAATCTGTTCTCCGAGTTTGCCCAGCCGCAGCGCTCTATTCAAACCGCCAAGGGAAAGACCGTTGGATACGAAAGCTTCCGCATACTGAAAATATGAATCGTCAGCCCTGTAACCGATAACCGCATCATATTTTGATAAATCGAGAGAATAGTGGCCGACAATAAAAACCTTGGCGTTAACGGAAAGCTCTGTACCGAGTTCAAAAGTCCTGTGTTCCAGCAGGAGTGCAATCCAGTTAAGAACAGTGTGCTGACCGTCCAATAGATTCAACACATCCAGATCTTCGTCATCGAAGCTGTAGACATTGACAAACCCGTCGGTATTCTTCTTGCACGCCCACTCACAGGCCATTTCTTCCGTCTTTGTGCAGTAGAAGCCCGGACCGTAATCGTTGCGGGGATTTCCGAGGTTGATTTCCGGTGCCTCGATGATGTGATCCGACCCGTGCAATAGTTTAATCATGATCATGGTGCCTCCTGTATCATTGTGATGTCACATTCAAATTGTATCATTGCAATGTCAGTAAGTCAACGAGATTTCATTAGAATGAAGATTGTCCCTGGGTTAACAATATATTTTTGTAGATTTTTTATAAATGGTATAATAGAATTATGGGGTACAAAATGTCAAACCGCTTAATGATGCAAAACATATTGTACCGACTACTTAGGGCCTTATTTTACCTTCTTTTCGAGTTTACAATCATTGTACAACAACAAAGGAGGTAGGCAACCATGAAGTATTTTTTGGTTAAAGCTAAATGCGGACACGTTGGAAGAGGAAAATACATTGAGGTTGATTTTCCGATTTGCGCAGAAACAATGCACGACGCATCCCAAAGCTGTTTGCAGCGGCCAAAGGTGAAAAGGCATTTGAAGAATGCAATAAGTTCTGTTCGTGAAGTTTCTTTTGACGATTATCAAGAAGAAAGGCAAGCCTTCAACGTAAACAGTTACGTTAGAGCCCACACAAAGAAGGAGACAAGGGTTTGGTTGGATGAAGTTCAATCTCTTGACTATCGTGATAAGAGAAAAAACAGTTTTGCAGATCGAAATGAACGAATAAACTATCTTATGAAAAAAAAAAAGCTAAAGGAGGAATACTGTTATGTATGAACTATACAGATTTAACGAGGACCGCGCGCTCTTCGGAAGACAACTGAAAACAACAATGGCTGAAAAAGGGATTAGTATTATTGCG
>CACZNV010000016.1 GCA_902782645.1 uncultured Ruminococcus sp.
CAGACATGTTTTGAGGGCCTTAAGGCTTACAGAACCGAGAAGGGCGACATCGTTTGCTTCCGCCCCGACCTCAACGCCGCAAGAATGGCTGAGAGCTGCAAGAGACTTTGCATGCCGGTTTTCCCCGTTGACAAGTTTGTAAAAGCAGTTGTTGAAACCGTCAAGAGAAATGCGGATTTCGTACCGCCTTACGGCTCCGGAGCAACCCTTTACATCCGACCCTATATGTTTGCCACAAGTCCTGTCCTTGGCGTCAAACCCGCTGTCAGCTACCAGTTCAGAATTTTCGTGTCACCCGTCGGACCTTATTTCAAGGGCGGCGCCAAGCCTGTTTCCATTATGGTAAGCGATTTTGACAGGGCTGCACCCCACGGCACGGGGCACGTTAAAGCCGGTCTTAACTACGCCATGAGCCTTTTCGCCATTGAACACGCCCATGAGCTCGGTTTCAACGAGAATATGTACCTTGACGCAGGAACCAGAACATATGTTGAGGAAACAGGCGGAGCAAACTTCCTGTTTGTCACTAAAGACGGAACTCTTGTGACTCCGAAGTCGTCAACGATTCTTCCTTCCATCACAAGACGATCTCTTGTTTACGTTGCCCAGAACATTCTCGGCATGAAGGCTGAGGAGAGACCGATTCCCTTTGAAGAAGTAAAGACTTTTGCCGAGGCGGGTCTTTGCGGCACAGCTGCAGTTATTTCGCCTGTGGGCAGAGTCACATACGAGGGCGGCGTCATCAACTTCCCCAGCGGAATGGAGAAGATGGGCCCCGTGCTTCAGAAGCTCTACGACACACTCACCGGTATCCAGATGGGCAGGCTCGAAGCTCCCGAAGGATGGGTTGTCAAGATTCAGTAATGATTTAAACTTATAGGTGCGGTTTTTCCGCACCTGTTTTTAGTACGACGTCAAAATGACAGATATAATATTTGCAGAACAAACAGGCCCGGTGGATTGCCACGTTCATTCGAAAAGTTCCCACGACTCCCCTGCGGAGCCGTCAATGATAGTCCGGGAGACCGTTAAAAGGGGCCTCCGCGGCGCAGTAATCACGGACCATGTGGATATTCAAAAGGAGGGGACGGACTGTCTCTTCCCCGCCTACGACTCCTACAAAAACTACTGCGGAGACGTTAAAAACACAATAAAGGAAGAAAATCTGCCCTCTGACTTCGTGTTTAATTTCGGTGTGGAAGTTGGCGAGTCCATCAGGAACGAGAAGGCCTGCGAAAAAATGATCAGTGAGCTGCCTTTTGATGCAGTCATGGGCTCCGTGCACAAGATTTACATTGACGGCAGGGACTTCGTGTTTTCTGATTATAAGTTCACCGAGCTTCCTGAGGACTTTGTGAGAAGGGTTGTGGTGCAGTATTACAAGGACGTCCTTGAAACCGCCAAGACATCCGACATAGACATCCTCTGCCACCTTAATCTTATAAACAGGTATGAGCTCAAGTTCTTCAAACAGGATATCTTCGATGAGGACCTGGGGCCTGTAATAAGAGAAATTTTGGCGACTGTAATTCGACGGAACATCGCCCTTGAAATCAACGGCTCCCGCTGGAGCTTCGGCGCCTATATGCCCGGCCGGGAGGTTCTTGAAATCTACAAGTCCATGGGCGGCCGCCTCATCACCTACGGCTCCGACGCCCACACCGCAGAAACCGTGGGACAGGGGTTTGACGGCGCAAAAAAGCTGCTGACGGAGCTTGGATTCAAGGAACTGTATTACTATAAAAACAGAAAACCTTTAACTTATGCAATAGATCCAAAATCCTGAGTTTGACTGCGGCGCTCCCGGCGGGGCGCCTTTTTGTTTGCACTTGTTGGAATAACAGTAAAAAGGCCGCTTTTGCATACAATATATTGTTCCGGAAGGATGTTTCTTGGCGATGTTAATCCTTTGTTTTAATTGTATTTTCAACCTCGGTATGCTATAATAAAACAGAATATGACGTGAGGGCGAAAACCCAATTTCACAATGCTCATCAGCTTCAAATTACGGGGGTACTATGATGGATACTAATGATAACGAAAACAGACAAAAGAACAGCAAGTTCAAACGCAACTACAAGCCCATTCTTTATATTGTCGGCATTGTTGTGCTTTTATCGCTTATAGCCATTGAAGTGGTCGCTATTGCAAGATATACCGGCGGCTCCGATTCCAAGGGCTGCGGCGGCAAAAAGCCCGACTCAAGCCTTGTGGTGGATGAGACACCCGGCGCGAACACGGATGCCCCTTCGGATACCGACAAACCGGTAACCGAAACTCCCACAAATGCTCCGGAAGATGCAACTCCCGTTCCAACTGAGACATCGGGAGCTACTGCCACACCGGGACAGAGCACAGCTACCCCCAAGCCTACTCCGACTCCCACACCTAAACAGACTCCTTCGGGCCCTACACCCAGCTCCGGAATTGACGATGTGGCAGCAAGGATTGTTGACCCTTCGACTATAGATTTTTCATTCCTTGACGGTATTTCCACCGAAAAATTCGACGACTGCAAGGATAACTACGACTGGTACTTTGCTCCTGTGGAAAGAGACGCCAACGGAAACGTCACCCATCCCTGGGACAGATATGCCAGCACACTCTATGTTCTCCAGAAATACGGCGGCATTTACCGCAAGAATGCTGACCGGAAGGTTTGCTACCTCACTTTTGACTGCGGATACGAGAACGGGAATACATCGAGAATTCTGGACGTATTGAAAGAGAAAAACGTTCAGTCCATATTCTTCGTCACCGGCGGATTTGTGGATTACGGCGAGATGACAAAGGACATGATGAAGCGTATGCTGGCAGAGGGACACATCATCGGCTCACACACCGAAAACCATAAGATCATGCCCACCCTCTCGAACGAGGAGTTTGTTGAAGAACTTAACTCGGTTTACAGAAAGCTCAAGAATGTTCTTGGCGAGGACTTTACGATGCTCTTCTACAGGCCGCCTCAGGGCGCTGCAACACCGAGAGATCTTGCACTTGCGGCATACCTCGGATACCATACCACATTCTGGTCGTTTGCTTACGGCGATTACAATACAAGCAACCAGCCTGACCCTGCAGCATCTCTCCAGAAGATGAAGGACTATCTCCACCCTGGATGCGTTTATCTGCTCCACGCGGTTTCTTCGACAAATGCGACTGTCCTTGGCGATCTCATCGACTACATCAGGGCCGAGGGCTATGAGATCAGAAGACTTGACCAGTGAACAAGGTTTCAGAAGAACAGTCGGTTTTGAAATGCTCTTTCGCGACTTGCGTAAAGAGCCAAATAACTCGATATTTGAGCTATTTTTGCGTGCGCGACCCCGAAGCTGTACGAATGTACCGCGAGAGGGAAGCTCGCGCAAAGCAAGTCGCGAGTTATTGTCGTAAGACACCTTGTGTGCTCTTAGAAGTACATTAAGTTTTAAAAGATCTCTTTCGCGACTTGCGTAAAGAGCCAAATAACTCGATATTTGAGCTGTTTTAATGGAAGAGTACGATTACATAGAATCGAATAATACTTTCGGCAAGAGAGGCTTCTTTATGATGCTTCTCATACTGTCGATTGTGGCGGCATATGTATTTGCACCTCTCCTTGAAGCTGAAATTGCATCGGAGAGCGGCCCCGGCGACGGACTTCTTACCTATAACGCCTCCAGGTATTTCTTCAGAATTGACTACCCGGAAAACTGGGTGAAAGAGGAGAATAACAACGGTTTTTTGCTCAACAGGGAGAACGGCCTTGTAGCGGTGTTCACACCTGCAAGAAAAGATTATCCGGGCGGAGACGAAACAAACGAAGATGACGCGGTTATCACAAGATTTGACAATGTAAAAGTGTCGTTCTTTTACAACGTTCCTAAGGACGTCAAATCTGTTTACGGTGTATATTCCGGTGGCGCGGTTCCGGTCCCTGCCTTTGAGCTTGCTGATTTTTACACAAAAAGGCTTGAAAACGGTTTGCTTCAGGAAGGTGTGCGTTCAGTTAAGATTACTTCAGCTGCACGTCTTTATGACGAAGTTGAAACTAAAACTCAGCTCTATTGCATAGGTTTCGCTGCAGAAAGCGACTCAGGCAATATCACCGGAACCCTTTATTGCGCAAGCAGACCAAAAGCAATATACGCTGTACTTGTCACGGTTTCCTCCCTCAGCGATTACGCCATGGTGAATGATGAGGTTCAATCCGTGATACAAAGCTTCAGGCTTACCGTGCTTGACGACGAAAATCCGTAACAAGGCCGGTTTTACAAAGGACAAAACTTAAGGGGAAAGGCTCTTTTGGATAATTTCGCACAAGATAAAAAAAACAATGCGGCGCAAAGTTTTTCCGTGTTAACTCCTTGTTTGATGAACCGGAAAAAGATATTGGCGGCAATTATCTTCACGGCAATGCTTGTTTTTTCCGTGATTCTTTTATCGGGCTGCTCGGAATCTTTAAACGGTAAGCCGTTTGACAATACCGGAATACCCGTGAAAGAGACTGATTTTATCCCTGAGAAAACTCCGGATACAAACACCGCAGCCCCTTCGGAAACACCTGATACGGATGAAACCCCTGTCCTATCGGAATCTCCGGCTTTTACCGGGACTCCGAACCTTACAGAGACGACAACACCCGATCCGTCAAAGGAAGTCACCGAAACGCCTGCCTTGACGGCAACGCCGACGCCTGAACTTACCCCCACACCTACGCCCACGCCATCGCCGACGCCTGAACCTACACCGACACCGACGCCAATACCCACACCCGTTCCTTACCTTGGCAACAGGTACGGCCGGGTCATCGATCCCGACAGCATCGATTATTCGTTCCTTGATAACATAGAAGACGGCTGCTTTCAGGACGTGAATCAGTCTACCGGTCAATGGCACAGCGGCCAGTGGGTGTTTGACTCTGACGGCAAACTGAAATGTATATACGACAAATCGAAAGCCACCCTTGACTTTCTTTCGGCTCACCACAGCTATGACAGGCTGCCTACATCCGAAAAGAAAATCAGCTTGGCGATTACCGTGGGATATTACAATGAGTTTTTCCCTCAATTCGTTGAGGTCTTAAAAGAGAAGGGCGTAAGCGCAGTCTTTTATCTCACCGGATCGGCTATTTCGAGGAGCTCCGGGTCTTTCCTGAAATCCATTATTGCCAGAGGAAATGTGATAGGGTGCCACAGCTATGCCCACAAAGATCTTCCGGATTTGAGTTACAGGGAAATTGTGGAGGACGCAAATACTTTCTGTGAGACCCTGTCGGCCAAAATAGGTTTTAAATACCTGGTTAAATACTACATGCCTCCTGCGGGAGGTTCCACCAAAAGAGACATCGCTCTTCTTGAATACCTGGGCTATACGGTTTCGTTCTGGACTTTTACATACAGGGACTATGACAAGCAGCCCATATATTCGGACGATGAAGCATTTGAAAAGCTTACCCATTCGGTTTTCCCCGGGTGTGTGGTTTACATTCACGGGACAAGCAAAATGACACTTCGGGTTCTGTCTAAGTACATAGATTATGTGCGTTCTCAGGGCTTTGAATTCGTACTGCCCAACGGCTATTTTGAGTAAAAGCTTCACACGAAGGAAATCACATGAAGAATACAATGTTCTTCAAAAGAATAACTGTTTCGGCATTGGCGGCAGCGGCGGCTCTTGCTTCGGTATTTTGCCTGCTTACGGCGTGCGGCTCGGAGACACAGACGGATAAGCCCGGAACGAAGAGCAAAACTTCTTTAAAGCTTGAGGACGGAACTGTTGTTGAACCTTATTTTGCGGTGTATTATGCCGCAAAGAGTTTTGAGGATCCTGAACTTGAAGCTAAAAGGCTCGCCGCGAAAAACTCTTTTGCAAATAAAAACGGGATTGAAGTCACTGAAGACGAAATCCGGGAATACAAGGAAAAAGCCTATTGGATATTTGATATCTATAGGTCTGACAAAGGAGAGAGCAACGAAGAGGTTTGCAAAAGAGAATTCGGTATAAGCCTTGACGAATATGATACAATAGTGGTCATAGACCTCAAAACCGAAAAGCTCTATGAAAAGCTTTTTGAGGAATATGCCGCTGCTGACGACGAAATCGAAGCTTATATCAGGGAGTATTTGAAAGACAGCCGTCTTTACCTGAGAGCCGTGTTTAACGGAAAATATGTACCGGCTCTGCCGGAGGGCATGACGGTTGAAGGTTACCCGGAAGAGGGGTCCGAAACGGAAGACCTTGGCGGTTTGATTGAAAAAATCGCAGCTGCGGTAAAAAGTTCCGAAGACATGCTGGAGCTCATAAGTCTTAACGGCATGAGTTCGGACGAATATATAATCACCCTCGCCGATCTTGACGAAAATGTGGCGGAAGCGGTTTCAAAAGCCGAAAACGGCGGAGAAACAGTTTTCGTAAAAGCACAAAACAGCTTCATGCTGTTTTACCCGATAGATTCTGCTGAGGAAACCGATCCGGATGAAATATCCGCGATCAAAGAACAGATTACAAATGACAAGGCGGAAAAAGCCATAGAAGAATACATTTCCGCACTTCTTCGATAGTTTTTACATAAGGAGAAATTGATGGCTAAAAGCAAAAAAACATACAGCACAAAAGACAAAGCTTCTTCACAGAGAACTTCCGGACAGAAGAATGTGAAAAAGGACAGCGGCTCCGGCTCCGGATCGCCTCAGGTCAGGGTCAGCACCCGAAGCGCAAACTACAAGGAGATTTCGGCAATCATCCTTCTCACTGTCTGCGCCTTCATTTTCGTATGCCTCATTGACCGTGCGGGTTTTGTGGGTCACAACCTTGTGAGGCCGGTACTGTTCGGCCTTTTCGGCATCTTCGGATCTTCGCTTATCCTGATCACGGTGATACTGTTCGCTATAACGGTTTTAAGAGGTACGAGAGCTTCTGTATTCAACTGGAAAACGGTGCTCATTACGTCTTTCTTTATCCTTTTCGTGGCGACGCTCCTCCACACTCTTTCGCCGGTCTACGAGACTTATCTTGCCGGCCACTCAAAAATCACTGTTGAGGCGCTGTGGACAAGCTGGGATATAAATGTTTTCGGCGGAGGACTCATTGCCGGCGCACTGTCGACACTCCTCAGAATGGCTGTGGGTAAAGCGGGCGCTCTTGTTCTGCTCATCCCAATCACCCTTATTTTCACGCTCCTGCTTTTCAGATTCTCGCTGCTTCCCTTCTTTACCGCTTTTGGAAGAGTTACAGTGAAAATCGCCAAGGGCATCGGCGGCATCTTCTCCCGCCTCTTCTCAAAGAAGAACAGCAACCAGGCACATAAGGCTATAAGGGTCGTGAAAACACCTGAGCTTCCTAAAGGCGAGAGCGAGCCCAAGGGCTACAACAATGAATTTAATGTTTCCGAGTCCGGCGAGGGCGGAAACTTCAAAATATATTCACCTGACGGAAGCGACGGCAGCAAGCCTCCTGTGAAGAGAGTTGTGTTTGAAGACGCAAACCTCGCTGTTGACGTGGATCAGAAGAACAGAACCCGGACAGCAAAACCGCCAATATCCGCTGAAAACGTTGTCTTTGACGATGTTGACGATGTGAGCACAAACGACGGGGCGGATAACAGCGTTCCTTCCGGAGACAAAGAAACCGCTTCCAAGCAGCAGGAAAACGCTGAGGAGATGATTACGGAGCCCCCAAAGACCGAAACGCCGAAAACAAAACCTTCCAAAAAGCAGATTCCCGAAAAGAACGGCGATGACGAAGAAGATTTCAGCTTCGACGAGGAATCCTACCTTGAGAGCCCTGTGAACATTTTCAAATCCATAGAACCCGGAAATCTGCCGGTCATGAGCACAGGCGACTATGAAAACTACAAATCGCCGCCTCTTGATCTTCTCACATATGACGAAGAAAAAAAGCATGCCGCAATACAGCTTATAAAGAGCCAAAATGAGGCAAGACTTGAGAGACTGAGAGGTCTCTTTGAGTCAAGAAACATTGCCGTCAACTGCGAAAAGTGCTACATCGGCCCCTCATTCTCACAGTTTATTGTTGTCCCTAAGGCCGAACAGGAGGTCAAGGGCATCAAGAGACTCGCAGAGGATATCAGCGTTATCGTATCCGGTGAGGACGTCAGAATTGAGGCTCCTATACCGGGAGAGAATGCCATTGGCGTGGAAATGGTCAACAAGAGCACATTCAACGTCTATGAGCGTGAGATATTTGCATCGAAAGAGTTTAAGAATCTGGATACAGAGGATCTGCCTGTGGGCATCGGTCTTGACATCCGCGGAAACACTCTCTGCTCCACCATGAAGGACATGATTCACATCATGATCGGCGGTACCACCGGTTCCGGTAAGAGTGTGTTCACAAGAGGTCTTATCCTGAGTCTTGTCTACAGAGCTTCGCCGGACCAGGTGAGGCTGATACTTGTGGACCCGAAGAAAATCGAGTTCCCTGTATACAAAAATCTGCCCCACCTTCTCACACCGGTTATTTACGACTGTGAGAAGGCTACATCCGCTCTGGGCTGGGTCGCTTACGAGATGGACAAGCGCTACAACTTCCTCCAGAGGTTTGAACTCAACGGCATAAGCGAGTACAACTCAATGGCCAAGAAAAACGGGCTTCCAACAATGCCCAGAATCGTTGTGGTTATAGACGAGTTTGCGGACCTTGTTTCAAAAACCAAGGAGAGCAAGGCGCTCTTCTACGCCACAAGAATCGCCAGCCTGGCCCGCGCCTGCGGCATACATCTTGTACTTGCCACCCAGCGTCCGTCAGCGGAGATATTCACCGGCATTCTTAAGGCAAACATGCCTTCTAAGGTTTGTCTGCTGGTACACGACAATATCAACTCCAGAATTATCCTCGGCAGCGGCGGCGGTGAAAAGCTGAACGGCCACGGAGATATGCTCTGCCTTCTCAACGGCGACAAGCGCATCAGCAGGCTCCAGAACGGCTTCTGCGACGGCGAGGCTATCAAGGAGATAGTTGCCTATATTAAGGCTAAAAACAAGCAGCCTGAGAAATCCTCCGCAGAGGGAGAACTCTCGGACGGCGGATACTCCGGTTCAAACGATCCGGTGGGCGCTGAGCAGCTTACGTTTGACGGCATGGAAAAGCCCGAAGACGAAAAATATATGCAGATACTTGAGTATGTCATTGCCCATGACGAGGTTTCTGTTTCTGAGCTTCAGCGTGTGTTCCGAATAGGCTACAACAACGCCGCAAACTACTTTGACCGGCTCATGGAGGACGGCTATGTGGAAAACTCCAAAGCAGCGGGATCCAAGAAGAGAAGAGTTATTAAGAGGGAGATAGACACATGACCGAAAACAAGGCTAACGTAATTGACGGCAAGGCACTGGCAGCAAAAATCAGGGCGGAGGCGGCTGTTGAAGCAGGTAGAATCCTGACTGAAAGAGGCAGGAGACCTAAGCTTTGCGTTATTATTGCCGGTGACAATCAGGCCTCGAAGGTTTATGTCAGAAACAAACAAAAGGCCTGCGTTGACTGCGGCATTGAGTCTGAGACTGTTGAACTTCCCGGAACCGTAACCAGGGAAGAACTTTTCGAGATAATCGATCAAAAGAACGGGGACGTAACGGTCGACGGAATTCTTGTCCAGCTGCCTCTCCCGGGCGGTATTGACGAGAAGGAGATTATTGCAAGGATTTCACCGGAAAAGGACGTGGACTGCTTCCATCCCGTGAACGTGGGCCGGGTATACACCGGCGATCCTGTTTTCCTTCCCTGCACCCCTGCGGGCATAATCGAGCTCCTTAAGTTTGCCGGCGTTGAAATTAAAGGCGCCAACTGTGTCGTGGTTGGAAGAAGCAATATAGTGGGCAAACCTGTTGGCGCGCTGCTGCTTGCTGAAAACGGAACCGTTACGATTGCCCACTCAAAGACTAAAGACCTTAAAAAAGTTACAAAAGAGGCGGACATACTTGTTGCCGCCATCGGCAAGGCAAAGTTCTTCACTAAAGACTATATTAAGCCCGGAGCCGCAGTTATAGATGTGGGCATGGACCGTGACGAAGAGGGAAAGCTTTGCGGAGACGTGGATTTTGACGACGTTATAAGTGTCTGCGGAGCCATCACACCTGTTCCCGGGGGCGTTGGACCTATGACGGTCGCCATGCTCATGAAAAACACCATCAAGGCGGCAAAAGGCAAATGAAATACAATAACCTTGGCGATGCCCGCACGATAGACGAATATGTGAAAAAGAAAGTTTCCGCCCTGGAAAACGCCGAAAAGAAGGATTTTAAGACCCTTTTTGAGCTTATGTTCAGGGAACGGGAGAATGTCTTTTGCGAGCGCTGCAAGGGGTTCAAAGTAATTAAAACAACTTACGGCGAAGCGAGAGATCATATTTTTCTCATCGCCAATGCAATAAAACATAAAATGCCCGGTTTAACTCAAAAAGAGGGCGCTGTCTGCGGTATATACATGGAGAACAGCATTCTCTTTATTGAGGTATTCTGGGCTCTTATTTTGTGCGGTGTAAAGCCGCTACTTATGAATCTGCTCCTTGACAAAAAGTCCCTTAAACAGGCTGCAGTTTTTGCGGGCTGCGGGGATATTATATGCGACGGTTCCAAAGCCGGGGAGCTTGAAAAGGACTTCGGCGGTTTTTCGGTGACTGCGGCGGAGGCCCTTGGCGGTTTTGAAAATGCGCCGGGGACTGTGAGCGGCCTTGATTTTGATTTTGCGGAGGAGATTATATTCATGACCTCCGGCACCACCGAAAATGTCAAACTTTGCTGCTACACCGCGGACAGGTTTTTTCATCAGATCGCATATTCCTACAAAATTATAAAAAAGAACGGGCTTCTTAAAAAGCATTGCAGCGGCGAACTCAAACAGCTGGCTTTCCTGCCTTTTTACCATATATTCGGATTTGTGGCGGTTTACTTATGGTTTGCTTTCTTTTCAAGGACCTTTGTATTCTTAAACGACCTCAGCCCTGAGACCCTCACAAACACTGTAAGAAGAAGGCACGTGACCCATATATTCGCTGTGCCGCTTTTCTGGAACAAGGTGTATGAGGGGGCTATGAAGAAGGTATCGGCAATGGGTCCCGAAACAGTTAAAAGGCTTGAAAAAGGTCTTAACATTGCCGAAAAGATATACAAGCTGCCTCTTTTGGGAAACGCCCTGGGAAAGGCCTTCTCAAAAGCTGCCTTCAAGCAGGTGAGAAGAAAGCTTTTTGGCGGCAGCATATCGTTTATGATAAGCGGCGGCGGCCTCATAAAAGAGGATGTGCTGAAATTCTTTAATCTGATAGGCTACAGGCTTGTAAACGGCTTCGGCATGACCGAGGTAAGTATAACAAGCGTCGAGCTCTCAAACAGCGTAAAACGGGTTCTGACGGGCTCTGTGGGCATGCCTCTCGACAAGGTGTCCTACAAAATCGAAAACGGAGAGCTTTTTGTTAAAGGCCTTGTGATGGCCTCTTACATTGTTGAAAACGGAGTCAGAAAAAAACTCCCTGAGTGGTTCGGAACAAAGGACCTGGCGGAAAAGCGGGGAAAGGGCTTCTATATTCTGGGCAGGGCCGACGACCTGATTGTTCCCGAAAGCGGTGAAAACATCAATCCGGATATTGTGGAGCCCGCTCTTTTCGTGCCCGGCGCTCTCGAGATATGCGTTTTAAGGTACGGAAGCGGTGCGGCTGTGGTGGCGAAGGTGCCCGATAATATATCCGACAATGATATTGCCTCAGTCAGGGCCGGTATATCCGCCAATGCATTGAAAACGCCTCTCCGCGGTAGCGTCGCAAAGATTATCGTCACAAAAGACAGCCTGATTCCCGAGGGCGACTTCAAAGTCAGCAGGAAAAAGCTCATTAAAAAGATCGAAAGCGGCGCAGTAAGGGACGTGGACGATGTCAAAACAGCAAAAGCTAATGAAGCTGCCTTATCAACGGATTCCGCGGCGGATGGACTCCTTTCAGAAATAATAACTATCATCGCCAATGCAAAGAACATCGCTCCCGAGTCATTAAGACCCGACACGGACCTCTTTGGCGATACAGGCATGAGCTCCCTTGATTTTCTGGAGGTCATATCCGAAATCTATCAAAAGTACGGCGTCGCACTTCCCGTCGAGACTGATGCGGAGGTTATCACACCGCTTCTTATTTGCAATGCGGTCGATGAGCTTTTGAAGCAGGAGGGGGGCGAAAGATTATGAGTCACGGATTTTTCAACACCTTCATTAAAATAACCGGATGGATCCCCGAAAGGCTGCTTATTTCAACGAAAATTTATTACGAGGACAAAAAAACTCAGGGAAGGCGTTTGAAAGGCGCCTGCGTCATTGCCGGCAACCACACCTCCGTCTATGACATTATACCCGTGATGTTTGCCTTCAGTACAAGGACCGTGCGGTTCCAGACCGCCGAGGTGCTCTACAAAAAGAAGGCCCTTGGCAGGTTCCTGAAGGCCATGGGATCCATCTACGTTGACAGAGATTCAAAGAATTTGAATTTCACGGAGGAGTCCCTTGAAATACTGTATGATGGGGGCGTCGTTGGCGTGTTCCCTGAATCAAGGCTGCGGCTTCCTGATGAAAAAGAGCTGCTTGAATTCAAGCCCAGCTGCGTCTACATAGCTCTCGCGGCGGGCGTTCCCATAGTACCGGTGTATACCGAGGGAATATATTTTAAACTTTTCAAGCGTAACAGGATGATTATCGGCAAGCCCTTTGACGTGTTTGATTACTACGACCCCGATGTGCCGGAGCGTGAGAACCTTAAGAAGATTTCCGCAAAGCTCAGGGAGAGAGTCATCGAACTTGGCAGGCTGCTTGAAGAAAAAAAGACCAAAGGCAGAAAATGAAGGAGAATCCGTCTTGAGCACCTTTATTTACGATTTTGTAATAGCCACCGCGGCTCCGGGCCTTCTTTGGTTCAGACCGAAGAAGTACTTTGAGACCCCTGCGGCAAAAAAATATCCCAAGGGCGGGGCAATCATGATCTGCAACCACTCTTCTGTGTTTGACCCACTGTATCTTATGCTGAGCATCATCGGCAGACGCCACCACTACGTGTGTACTGACGAGCTCACCTCAAACCGTTTCTCGCGCTGGCTCTTCAGACAGTTCCTCACCATCCCCATTGACCGCAACAATTTTGCCATGAGCTCCTTCCGGGAGATTACCTCCAATCTCAAAAAAGGCAACCTCTGCGTGCTGTTTCCTGAGGGTCATGTTGTTGTGCAAAACAGCGGTGAAAAAGAGGACGGCAAAGCAGCTTCGAAAAGCTCTGAAAGCGTCCCCGAAACCAAAAAAAAGGTTGAAAAAGAACCGCCAATGATGGATAATTTAAAGTCGGGAATGGTGATGATGGCTTTCTCGAGCGGGGCCCCTATCTGGCCTGTTTACATGAAGCCGAGAAAGAATATATTCTCAAGACTGAGGGTCGCAATAGGCGAACCTGTTGACGTGAAAGCCATGCTCGGCAAGATGCCGACAATGGAACAAATCAATGAGGTCACGAGATACATCACCGAAAAAGAAAACAAATTAAAGGAAATATGCAAATAAAAGATTGCGAGCAACGGAGGATATTCAATGAAATCGTTTGACTTAAGCTACTTTGCAAAGTTTACCGATCAGAAAACATTTGAGTCCATCAAGTGGTACAGGAACGTCAGCGAGTTGTGGGACAGATCGGTTTCCTTCGGCGACAAGGTTGCCGTTAAAGACAAGGAAACCGTTAAAACCTATTCGGATCTGGACGCCGAAGTTGCCGGGTACAGAGGATACCTGGAGAGCGAGGGCATCAAAAAGGGCGACAGGGTGGGAATCCTGATGCCCAACTCAGCCGAATTTGTAAAAGTCTTTTTGGCGATAACCACCCTTGGCGCCGTTGCCGCCGTTCTTCCGGTCCAGCTTGACGAAATGACGGTTTTTGGCGTGTCCATGAAGTTCGGTCTCAAGGCAATCGCTGCCTCTGAAGGCCTGGCGGATAAAACTAAAATTGCCGCAGCCAAAAAGCCGGGTTTCAAAACTCTCTCGCCTGATGGCATTGGCGAAAAGACACCCGCCTGCGGTGACATCGATCCTGACGACGACTGCCTGATTATGTTTACGGGCGGAACCACCGGGCGCAGCAAGGGTGCTCTTCTTACCCACAGAAACGTAATTGCGGGCACGGTATACGGGTGCCTGGATCTTCCGGACGTTATGTATCAAACATATATTCTCTGCCTGCCGCTGTCCCACGTATTCGGTCTCATCAGAAACATGATGTGCAGCCTTTATACCGGAAGCACTCTCTGCATCTGCAGAAACAACAAGGACCTTTTTACGGACATTGCCGTATATCAGCCCACAGTGCTTGTGGCGGTTCCCGCCCTTGTGGAGATGGCTCTCGGTCTCTCAAGACTCTTCAAAAAGAATATGCTGGGAACCGTAAAGACTATCATATGCGGTGCAGCCTGGGTTCCTCCTTATCTCATTAAAGAGATGGCCTCCTATGGTATAAACGTATATCCGGGCTACGGTCTCACTGAATCCGCAAATCTGGTCTCCGGAAATCCCTACAACCAGGAAAAACCGGAATCCGTCGGAGTCCTTTACCCCTATCAGGAGATTAAATTCGACAACGGTGAGATACTTCTTAAAGGCATCAACATTTTCAAAGAGTATGTGGGCGACCCGGAGGAGACCAAAAACGCTTTCACCGAGGACGGATGGTTCAGAACCGGCGACCTGGGAAGAATAGATGAGGAAGGGTGCCTGTACATCACCGGAAGAACTAAGGAAATCATTGTTCTTTCAAACGGCGAAAATGTTTCTCCCGCGGAAGTGGAGACTCATTACGACAACATCGTTTACATACAGGACTGCCAGCTGTTTGAGGATGCAGAGGGCGACGGACCCCATTTCCTCCACCTTGAGGTTGTTCCCAGAAAGACCGAGATTGCAATGTTTGACGCCGAGACCGCAAGGAAGGTGATTCTTGACGCCGTAAACAAAGTGACGCTCTCGCTGCCTCCCTACCAGAGACCCACCAAGGTCACCATAAGGACAGAGGACTTTGAAAGAACTCCGGCAATGAAAATCAAACGCTACAAAAAGTTCGGTTGAAATGTAACTAATACGACTGTTTAAAGCGCATCCCCGGGGCTTTAGGGGCCCCGAGGCGCTTTGGAGGGCAGCTGATGTTTAACGATAAAGAAAAAGAGATTGCCGATAAGCTTAAAGACATTCTCGTTATGCAGAACCCGGGGGACGCCGAACGAATCAAAGCGGGCGGTGAGGACTCCGGACTTGTGGATTATTTCGGACTCAATTCCGTTGGCATGATATACATGATCATCGTTATTGAAAGCGAATTCGGAATAACTTTTGACGACGTCGGGATGAATGACTTTGTCACACTCAGTGATGTCGTGAAATACATAGAGAACAGACAGAGCTGAAATGGCTATATTCTTCATTGTAACCGGCGGTCTTGTACTGTTCTTCTTTCTTTTTGTGCTCGTGAATTCTTTCGCGGGCTGCTATTTGAGAAGAGACGGTCCGCCCCTTGAGAGCCTCGACCTGGAAAAGACCCACTACGCCAAATACAAGGACGAACTATTGGCGGCAATAACCGAAGTAAAATCGCTTCCCTACGAACCTGTAAGAATCAAGGCGGCGGACGGGGCTGTTCTTGCGGCGAGATTCTTTGATTTCGGGTACAACAAAACAGTAATAGCTCTCCACGGCTACCGTGCTATTCCTTACAACAACGTGCATGCAGGCTTTCTTGGAATGAGAGACCTTGGCTATAATGTTCTTCTCGTTTCCCAGAGGGGACACTTTGAGAGCGGCGGACGGGCCATCACGTTTGGCGTCAAGGAAAAGGACGATATAATACGGTGGATCGGATATCTTGAAAACAGACGCCCCGGCGAAGAAATCGCTCTTTACGGCATCTCCATGGGCTGCGCGACCATTTGCCTTGCTGCAGACAAACTCAAGGACCATCCGGATGTTAAACTGCTTGTGCTTGAGAGCGGCTACAGGGTCGCCTACGAGGCCATGCTTGCCGGCGGCAAGAACTTCGGAATCTTCAAATATCTCATCGGATTCTGCTGCAGAATCTCGGGAAGGGCTCTGCTTCACGTAAATCTAAAAGAGGACGTGATGGACGAAAAGCTGGGGCAGTGCGAAGTTCCGGCCTTCTTCATCCACGGCTCGAAAGACGCCAATGTAATCCCCGAGAATTCATACAAGAATTATGAGGCAACAGCGTCCAGAAAGAAAGAACTTTACATTGCCGAGGGAGCGGGTCACGCCGAAGCTTTCCTTGCCGACAGGGAGGAGATTACGAAGCGGCTGAGATCATTCATCGACACCCGGGGCTGAGACAAATAAAACACAGTTTTGACAGATTAATAAGAAGGACTTAAACGGAGGACAGAAAATGAAATTTGTGATTTTGGGAGATGTTTCCTGCGACCTTTCACCTGAACTCAGAGAAAGGTATAAAACAGAATATGTTGAAGGCTATCTTAAGCTTCCCGACGGAAGAGAAGTAAAGTCCAAACTTGACTGGAACGACATCAGCAGCGAATCATTTTACGAGGCCCTTAAAAAGAATCCGGACGGTTTCTCCACCGCTCCTGCGCCTGTGGCTGAACTTTACGAAATTTTCAAAAAGTATGCCGAGCAGGGCATTCCGGTGCTCCACACGGCAATGTCTTCCGACATGAGCGGCACCCACAGCTTTGCCTGCGAGGCAAGAGACAAGGTGCTGAAGGAATACCCTGACGCCAAAATCTACTGCTTCGACTCCAAAAAGTTCGGCGCCGGCGGAGGCCTCCTTACCATTATCGCCTCTATGAAGCGGGACGAGGGCTGGGACCTGGACGAAACCGTCAAATACATTGAATCAATCAAGAACTGCGTCCACCAGGCGGGCTGGCATGACGATCTCGCTTTTTCCGCAAAAAAAGGCAGAATCTCCAACGCCAAGGCTTTCATGGGCACCCTTGTGGGCATCAAACCCATTGGCGATTTCTCCCAGGAGGGCATGACTACGGTACTCGCCAAGGTGAAGGGTGAGCGCACCGCTTATAAGGTTTTGCTCGATTACATTGGCGAGACGGTTACGGATCCTGAAAATCAGGTGATGATTGTTGCCAGCTCCAACAGAAGAAAAGCTGCGGAAAAATTTATGGATCTCATCAAAGAGAGATTCAACCCGAAGGAACTTCACTACACTGATCTTTACAGGACCAGCGGAACAAATGCGGGCCCTGGCATCATGGCCTGCTACTACGTGGGAAAGCCTCTTACGAAGGATCTTGAAGAGGAAAGGGCGCTGCTTGCCAGACTGAACAGCTGAAGGACTAAATAACTTATGGCAAAATTCAGAATTGACGGAGATGATTTCAGAATGATGATGCTTGGAGCGGTGAGGAACATCTCTGAGCAGGAGTCAAAAATCAATTCCCTCAACGTATTTCCGGTGCCTGACGGCGACACGGGAACAAATATGAAGCTCACACTGACCCACGGAATTGAAAACGCCGGAGAGAACGGCAAGCTCAATGTATATCTGAGGGGTCTTGCCGACGGTATGGTCTACGGCGCCCGTGGAAATTCCGGCGTCATACTGTCAAACTTTTTTGACGGCTTTGCGCGAAGCTTAAGACGCTACGAGACCATGTCCGCAACGTCCATGGCCAATGCGCTTACCTATGCATACCGCAAAGCCTACCAGGGCTGCAGAAACCCTAAAGAGGGCACAATCCTCACCGTTGCAAGAGAAGGCATTGAGTCCGTAAGGCCCCAGCTTCCGAGATCCTCTTCAATAGAGGTCCTCCTTGGAATGTACATCGCCAAGCTCAAAATATCCCTTTTGAACACTCCGGAGATACTCAAGGTGCTGAAGGACGCAGGTGTTGTGGACAGCGGCGGCATGGGCCTTGTGTGCATCTTTGAGGGCATGCTGAAATATCTTAACGACAATTCATACATTGACGGGACGGCTCCGGAGCATGGCCTAAGCGGTGCAACGGCCCCAAACCTTTCCTCTGAAGTTTTTAACGAAAACACTAAATTTGAGTTCGGCTACTGCATGGAGTTTCTGCTCCAGCTCATGAGGGGCCGGAATTATGTGACTTTGTTCAACCTGCCTTCCTTCGTTTCTGCGCTGGAAAGCATTGGCGAGTCCGTGGTGGTGTCGCAGATAGGCTCAAGGGTCAAGGTCCACGTTCACACCTACAAACCGGCAAGGGTCATCGAGCTTGCCCAGAACTACGGCGAGTTTGTGACATTTAAACTTGAGAACATGTGCATCCAGCACAACAGTCTTTACGCCAAGGCAAAAGAAGAACCTTCCGCAGATACGGAAAAGAGCACGGATGAGTCTATAGACGACTATCTCAAGCCATTCTTTTACGGCCCCGAGTCTCTTCCCGAAAAGGATCTCTATAAAATCGTTGTGGGAACCGGCAAGGGCATACTGTCCCTTTTTGCGGAAAACGGCGCGGATTTTGTCCTTGACGGCGGTGCCACCATGAATACCTCTTCCGGCGAATTTGTGGACTGCATCAAAAAGATAAGAGACGTAAGCCTTAGCGCAAAGATTGTGATCTTCCCCAACAATCCAAACATAATTCTTGCCGCCGAGCAGGCAAAGGCCCTCTCCGGGGACGAGAACGTTCACATAATAAAGTCTCTCTCCACCGCCGCAGGGTATTTCTGCATCGCCAATG
>CACZNV010000017.1 GCA_902782645.1 uncultured Ruminococcus sp.
CGCTCGCAGTATATACATACAGCTTCGGGGTCGCGCACGCAAAAATAGCTCCAAAATCGAGATTTTGGGCTCTTTACGCAAGTCGCAAAAGAGAACCTATAATTACCGGCGGTGCTTCTCAAAGCACACAAAGGGTCTTGCGACGATTACTTGCGACTTGCTTTGCGCGAGCTTCCCGCTCGCAGTATATACATACAGCTTCGGGGTCGCGCACGCAAAAATAGCTCCAAAATCGAGATTTTGGGTTCTTTACGAGTTGCTTTCCGGCGCAGGAACTTCGGGCTCCTTTTCAACCAAAATCTTTCTTCCTCTTGCGTTTTTTTATCAATATTACTGTTACAACCGCTGCCGCCGAAAGAAGGACAACCAGTATGCTTCCGGAGATTATCAGAGTCTTTGCGGCCGCTGTGAGGCCTTCCGTTTTTGCTGTGACGCTGAATATTTTAAATGCGAGACCGTCGGAGGCCACGGCTCGCACCGTTACGGTGTGGGTTCCGGCTTCAAGGATTGACACATCAACTCCGCAGTTGAACGCATTGCATTCAACGCAATTTGGGTAGTCGTACCGTTTATAGTCGTAAACGTCCTCCCTGAAATACTGCCCCAGGGGATACCATGAGCCGCTGTCGGTTTTGATTTCAAATCTTACGATGTCATCGGCAGTGCACCAGCCGTTCAAAGCTATCTGCGATCCGTCTTCCTCAAAATCAGGTATCCTGTAGCAGTCAAACTGTATTCCGTATGAATCTATACAAGCTACAAACGGAACAGTGTCCGGGGCTCTTTTTACAGTGAGGTTTGCGATTTCATAATAATTCCCGCCGCTTGTTTTGGCTCTCACCTTTACAACCGAACCCTCCTGCAGCTCGGAAGCCGGTATGCTGAAGCTGAAGCTTTTTGAGTTTTCAAGATATGAGAAGCCCCATATAGGCGATGTATATTCGCTGCCTTGCGCAGTGCTTGCGGTCTTATATGTTCCGCCGCCCGCCGAATATTCTATCTTGGCGATTTTCTCTGAACTTAGGGAAAACCCTTTCACTTGAGCGCTGTTTTTGCCGAAATCTACGTAAAGATTGCCTTCGCAGACGTTGTCGGCGGAAAGCAGGGAGGAGGGCTCTGAAATGCAGTTTACCGTTTTCGGAAGGCCCTCAAGGGCCCCGTCCATAAGCTTCACATTGTCGATGTTTTTATACCTGCACAGGTAGTACTTGCCGGATGTCATGCGCTCCCGGAGCTTCTCAATTGATCCGTTGGCGCCGCCAATGCCGTAGCTTCTCATTATAATAATGTCGGGGGTTTGTTCAATGGTGACCGCTGAAATCATTTTGCCGTTTGCGGAGTCATAGACAACGTCAAGGACCAGAATGACGTGGCCTCCTTCGTGGGAATTTATGAGGTCCCCGGGCTTTGCATCGTAAACGTTACTGCTTTTAACAGGGAACCTGTCCGGATTGCCGCCAATGTCCCTTGTGGTGTGCCTCCCGATGCCCATGGCTGCTGAAACAAAGCCGCTGCAGTCGTTTGAATAGTAGGGCGAATACTTGATGGGCCCGTTCTCGGTGGTGTAGTAGTATGTGTTTTCACCCCGGTCCGTGTAAAAGAGGCTCGAAGAGTCCTCAACAGCGGCGCAAAACTCCTCCACGGTTGCGATGCTTCCCACATAAGCTCCCTTATGAACCGGCTGACCGTAGGGAATGCCTCTGTAGGTGTGACCCTCAACAAACTTTCTTTGGGATTCCTTGGAGGTTGACCAGGCGGAAACTGTCTCAAGGGGCGTCCAGAATGTGTTGTACATATAAAGAGCGTTGGTGATTGTGTTTTTGACTCCCTCCGTGAGCGGCTCCCGGTAACCGTTTACATATGTTTTTTTTCCGCCTGAGCTGTCGGCTCGGCAGCCCCAAAGGGATAACAGCAGCAATACCGCAGTCAAAACCGCCAATACTTTTCCCGTTCTTTTCTTCATATCCTTCACCCCTCAATCAAATCCGTCAGGAAGAACCCAAAGCCCTGCCTTCTCAAGAGCCTTTATGTATGTGTGAAGATCAAGCCCGGAGCCTATGTCTCCCGTGTAGTGGTTTTCTCCTTTAATTCCGGAAAAACCGCCAATTCCGCTCCAGGTGATGCGGTACACCTTGCCGGCTTCGGCCTTGAACCTGCCAATGACGGTTGATGCATCTTTAGGAGCATTGGCGGTTCCCGAAAGGACCGTCTCCCCCGCCAAAGAATCGGTTACTTCAAAGCGAATTTTAATGTCCGAATTGAGGTCTGATGCCGCCGCAAGGCTGCACAAACCGTCGCCGGCGGGCTCGTCGCACATCAGGCACAGGGGCTGCTGGGAACGCTTTATGTAGTGATAGGCCAGCTTTTTGTTTCCGTACCAGTCCACAACCGCGTCCGAAATCTGGGGCCAGCCGTCAATGATATTCCACCAGATGATGCCGCTCCTGGACCACTTGCCGATTCTGAAATGTTCGATGAAAAACTTCATGGCTTCGGCCTGGGAAATCTGACTCATGAGGGCATATTCGCCAATGTCGTCAGGCGCCTTGCCGAAGAGCCTTTCAACCTGGTGGGTCATCAGCGGAACCCTGTACGCAAAGGGCGCATCAGGGGACTCCTCCATACTTGCGGAGTGGACGAGCCATTCGGGATCCGTACACAAGGCTCCGTCGCCCCTGCGGGAAAGGGATTCCTCGGACATGAACTTCCTGAGTGTCTCCGGCGAGGGACAGCCGTGGTAGCCTGTCTCCGACGCGAAATGGGCGACGGACTGATCCTTGTAATATGTTCCTTTGAAAAAGTCCCTTGGTCCCCAAAGGTGATCCTCGGAGGGAAGCCTGCCCGTGCCGAACAGTTCGGAGTCAATGTAGGGGGAGCTGGGTATGTAGGGCCGCAGGCCGTCATAGCGTTCGCACACATTGGCGATAATCTCTCTTGTGAGCCTGTTGTGATTTGGGTCAAAGGTGTTAAGGGGCTTTCCGCAGAGAGTGCCGTTCCTTATCGTGCAGAATATGTCGTTCTCGTTGTCGCCGGACCAGAGCACGAGGGAAGGGTGACCCCGGAGGGCCTTCACAACGCTGATTGCCTCGTCGCGGATCAGACGGCACATCCTTTCGTCGTCGGGGTAAGTGCCGCAGGCCATGGAAAAATCCTGCCAGACCATAATTCCTTTTTCGTCGCACAGATCGTACAAAAAGTCCGAAGGATATGTGCCGCCGCCCCAGCAGCGTATCATGTTGCAGCCTATGTCGTCTGCCAGTCTGAGAGCTCTTTCTGTGAACCCGTCAATGCGGGAAGGAAATGTGTCAACCGGCACCCAGTTGGTCCCCAGCACGAATACTTTTTCCCCGTTTATGCGGAAAAAGAATTTTCCTTCAGGCCCCGCTGCGGAAGTGCGTTCAAGCTCAATTACCCTCACACCGAAGTTAAATTCCAATGTGTCAAGAATCTCTCCGGGACAGTTTAAAACCCTTTTTCCGTCTTTGAACAGCGTTTTTGAAAGCGTTATCACAACTTTATAAAGGGCGGGCTCCCCGTATCCCTTCGGCCACCAGAGCACCGGGTTATGAAGAGGTATCTCCAGAACCTGGTTTACGGAATATGCAGTTACGGACGCCTCAAAGGACGAGTCAATTGCTCCGCCTTTATCTCTGTGAGTACCTTTCACGGTCACGGTGAGGTCTCTTAAATCGTCAAAATCCGTATTGATTTTAAGCTTCAGGACCAGCCATGCAAACCCTTCTTCAAGGGTCCTGGTGTAGAGGTAGCAGTCTCCGATTTCGTTGCGCTTTTTGTATTCAACAGTAACAGGCTTCCAAATACCGCCGGAAAGGGCTCTTGGCATGATGTCCCAACCGAACATTGCCGGAGCTTTTCTCACAAGGAGGGAGTCCTGGGTGTATTTCATTGCCCATGCCTTTGTCTCAAGATCCAAGTTTCTGACATAAACAGAGACAGGTATGATGTGGACCAGAATGCCGTGGGACCCTGCGCCGAATCCGGATAGTGAAAACTCGTGGGGAATCAGCATGTTTTCGGTCTTCCCGATCAGTTTCCCGTCGACGAAAATCTCCGAAACCGTATCGATGCCGCCAAAGCGTATAAACGGCACAGCGTCCCCCTTGTTTTCTATCTCAAAATCCGCAAAGTACCACAGGTGGCAGCTTTCATAGTCCTGGAGGAGCAGTATGTTAGTGCCGTAAAAAATGTCTTCGGGAAGCTTGCCTTGCCGTATAAGATCAAGCTCGAAATTGCCGGGCACCGAAGCCTCAAATATTTCGAGACCCGAGGACTGAATATCCTCTGCCGTACGGAAACTCAGCTTCTCTTTTTCGGCCCGGCTGTTTCTGCACATACAGAATTTCCAGCTTGAGACATTGGCGGTTTCGTGCATGGGACGCACCTGCTTTCGTGTTGAGAAAATATGCAAAATATGTTATTCTGCAGTAGAAGTTTAGCATATTAAAAGGTGCCAATCAAAGGTTTTTAAACCGCGCCCCGGAACGCCGACGGAAAAGGAGGTGGAAGCTTTGACGGACGACGGAAACAGGATATATATCGCCATCGATCTTAAAAGCTTTTACGCTTCGGTGGAGTGCGTGGCAAGGGGAAGAGACCCTCTCTCCACTAACCTTGTGGTGGCTGACGAGTCGAGAACCGAGAAGACCATTTGCCTTGCCGTGTCTCCGTCTCTTAAAGCTTACGGTATTTCGGGGCGGGCGAGGCTCTTTGAAGCAGTTCAGAGGGTTAACGAGGTCAACAGGGAGCGAAAAAGAAAGCTTTCCGGCAGAGATTTTACGAAAAGCTCCGACGATGATACGGTTGTAAAAAGCGACCCGACCGTGGCGCTTGATTTTATAAGAGCTGTCCCGAGAATGGCCGAGTACATGCGGGTCAGCGGCCTCATCTATTCGATTTATCTCAGATTTGTGGCTCCCGAGGACATTTTCGCATACTCCGTTGACGAAGTTTTCATAGACGCCACCGGTTACCTTGAAGTTCTCAGACTGACGCCAAGGGAATTCGCAATGAAACTAATTAAGGCCGTTCTCTGCGAGACCGGTATTACGGCAACTGCGGGGATAGGCACCAACATGTACCTCGCCAAGGTTGCAATGGATGTTGTGGCAAAACACATACCCGCAGACAGCGACGGGGTGAGAATTGCGGAACTTGATGTCATGACCTACCGAAAGACCCTTTGGAATCACAGACCCCTGACGGATTTCTGGCGCATAGGCCCCGGCACCGCTAAAAGACTTGAAAAGATAGGCGTTCATACCCTTGGCGATATCGCATTGCTGTCTGTGGAGTTTGAAGAGACTCTCTACAAAGAATTCGGTGTGAACGCGGAACTCATTATAAATCACGCCTGGGGCTACGAGCCCGCCACTGTTGCGGATGTTAAAGCCTACAAGCCGGAGAACAACAGCCTGAACTCCGGACAGGTTCTTTCGATGCCTTACCCGTTTGAAAAGGGCGAGCTGATTATAAAGGAGATGTCGGATGCGCTGTCCCTTGACCTTGTGGAGAAGGGGCTCGTCACGGACCAGATAGTTCTCACGGTGGGGTACGATGTGGAGAACATCGCCAAGGCGGAACACTTCGACGGTCCCACGGAGATTGACCGCTACGGAAGGGTGACACCGAAGATGGCCCACGGAACCGTAAACCTTCCGGCTTATACGGCCTCTTCCAGAATCATCGTCGAAAAAGCTGCGGAGCTTTACCGCCGCATTACAGACAAAAATCTGACTGTAAGGAGGATGTATATCTCCGCAAATCATGTGATAAGAGAGACGGATGTTCCCCCGGAGCCGGAAGCTGTTCAAATGAGCCTTTTTGATTCGGCGGGCGATCCGGAAAAGCGGGAGGCTGATGAAAAGGAGGCTGCCGCCAAGGAAAAAAGACTCCAGGAGGCGGCGATACTTATCAAGAAAAAATACGGTAAAAACGCCGTTGTAAAGGGCATGAGTTTCAGAGAAGGTGCAACCGCCATCGAGCGCAATGAATCTGTCGGCGGCCACAAAGCATGAACTATGGAGAAGGGTAAATACGACAAGATAATAGACCTTCCGCACCATGTTTCGGAGGTGCATCCGCAGCTTTCAAAGGACAGCTATGCTGCACAGTTTTCGCCTTTTGCGGCTCTTACGGGTTATGACGGCATAGTTTCGGAAACCGCCAGGTATACGGAGGCGAGAAACGAGGGCACGGAATCTCTCAGAAGCGAACTTGACAGGAAGCTTTCCTATGCGGCGGCAGAACTGAAAACGGGCCGCTTCCCTGATATTTCGGTGAAGTATTTCAAAAAAGACCCCGCAAAAGAGGGCGGAGAGTACCTTGTGTTCCGGGGCACCCTGAAGAAGATTGATTTCGGGAAAAAGAAGCTTGTGTTCTCCGACGGCACGGTCATTTCAGCCCCGGATGTGTATGACATGTTCGGAGAGTGCACCGGAAACACGGACTGAGCATCCTATCGGAACACCTTCGGTGTTATGTTATTTGGCACTGATCTTTCCGTGTCAAACTTAAGGGACATTCAATGGAAATCGGGTATTGTTTTACTGCCATCAATAAAACAGGAGCACATATATGGCCGTATCTAAATATAATGAAATCAGTTTCGAAATACTTGATAAGGATAATGATGAGGGAATCTCAAAAATGTCTTCCGTTGCCACATCCATTGTCCGGGAGTTCTATGACCCCATCCTTGGAAAAGAACAGAACGATTATATGATTGAGCTTTTTCAATCAGAGCGATCTATTAAAGAGCAGCTGGAATCAGGCGTAAACTACCGTTTTATATATGCAGACGGGAAGTCCGTGGGGTTTTTTGCTTACTACCCGAAGAACGGGTATCTTTACCTGAGCAAGTTCTATGTGGAAAAAAGTTCAAGGGGCCGCGGTGCAGGAACGAAGGTGCTGCAGTACCTTGCCGGAGAAGCCTTGGCGGCAGGTCTTTCAAGCATAAGGCTCAATGTAAATAAACGGAATTACGGCTCAATAGGCTTTTATGAAGCTGCGGGATTTGTTAAAATCAGGGACGAGGTAAACGACATAGGAAACGGCTTTGTGATGGACGACTTTGTGTACGAAAAAACACTTTGACGGAAAAGCGGCCTGTAATGTCATTTTCTCGGCAGACGGCTGGTTTTTAAAAGCTGCAAGTTTAAACAGGAGGGGAAATCAAGATGATTATTTTTAACGAAAAGAAAGAGGAAATCAGACCATTTAAGACAGAGGGCGGAATAGAATATTTCAATCTTGAAGAGGGCGTTTACAACTTCACCGCCGGGATGGCGGAGGCAAGAATGCTCTGGACTCCCGTGTGCATGCGGGACCACATGATTCGCCAATGGTGGAACCCCACTAACAACGATTCCAACTTCCAGTACGGCTCCCCGGTGATTGCAACCGTTGACGGCAACGGGAACAATTTCGTGACAGTTTCATTGGCGGATTCCGTTAAGACATCGAGAATTTCCTTCAGCGTTGACGATCTCAGCCAGAAGGACGAATTTCTTTTCAGGGTGGAAACCGCCAAGGACGGCGTGTTCCAAAAAAGAAAACCGGGCAACGTTCTCCGCATCGACACCAGAAAAATTCCTTATTACGAGGCCATCGAAGCTGCGGGTGATTTTATGAGGCAGAACCTGAGCTTTGCCGCCAGGGTACCCGACAACGCGGAGCTTCCCCTCTACTCCTCCTGGTACAACTTCCACCAGAATCCAAGACAGGACCTTTTGACGAAAGAACTTGACGAAGCCGCCAAGCTGGGCTTTAAGACGGTTATTCTTGACGACGGCTGGCAGTTTGAAGACGATGTTACGGGCGACTATTATCTCTGCGGCGACTGGCATGTTGCGCAGAACAAATTTCCGGATTTTAAGGGCTTTTGCGACCATGTGCACGACCTGGGAATGAAGCTTATGATGTGGTTTCCGGTGCCTTTTGTGGGTTATAACACAAAGGATTTCAAGCGTTTTGAGAACAAGTTCGCCGCGAAGCTTGACCCCATGAGAGCGGGCGTGCTTGACGTGCGGTACAAAGAGTGCCGGGAGTACATCATCGGTCTCTATGAGGAATATGTCGAAAAGTACGGAATCGACGGGCTGAAGCTCGATTTTGTGGATGCTCTCAACATACCCGATTTCACGCTCCCGCCTGTTAACGGTGAAATGGATCACGACAGGCTGAACTATGCGGTCCTGACTCTCATGGATGAGATATACAACCGCATGACGGAGAAGAATCCGGACTTCCTGTTTGAATTCAGGCAGTGGTATGTGGGTGCCGAGATGGTGAACCACGCCAATATGATCCGTGTCTGCGACTGCGCCTACGACTCCGCTACAAACCGCATAGGCATCGCAACTCTCAGAATGCTTGACTCGAAAACCGCTGTTCATTCGGATATGCTTCTGTGGGCAAAGAACGAATCCCTTGATAACATATCGAGGCAGCTTCTTGACGTCATGTTCTCGGTGCCCCAGATATCCGTTCTTCTTACAAAAAGCACGGAGGAGCAGAAGCGGGTTGTCGCCAATTTTATCTCTTACTGGACCGAAAACAGGGAGACCCTCCTGCACGGAAAAATCATGCCGGGACTGCCGGACTACAACTATGAGATTATTGCCTCGGAAAAGGACGGAAAACGTATATCGGTCCTCTACGGAACAGGTGTATTTGTTCTCTCGGGCATGAGCGAAGATGTTTTTAACGCCACAGCAAAGAAATATGTGGTTGCCGCGGTGGAAAAGGCAGTCGATACCGGCAATCTGCGCTACAAGGTTTATGACTTTTTCAAAAACGTGCTTGAAGAGGGCGACGTTGGCGATAAGAGACAGTTTGAGGTTCCCATTGGCGGCATGCTGAGAATAATAAAAGATTGAGAGCGGTGATTAAACCGTAATTCATTCATAAGATAAAGACAGGGAAGTGTTTACATATGATCAAAGTGATTAAACGGGTTTTGATTTCGTTACTTAGCGTTATACTCCTTTTGGGACTTTTGACGCTGGTGTTTAACCTTATTGTCCTTGGCGTCAGCAGGCCCGGAATTAAGTATGATGTCAAAGATATAACTTTGGAAGACCCTGACTGCATTATGGTGCTGGGATGCAGCGTGAAGCCGGACGGAAGTCCCAGCGACATGCTGAGGGACAGGGTCGCAAAAGCCGTGGAACTATACAAAGAGGGCGTTGCGCCGAAGCTGCTTCTCAGCGGCGATCACGGCACAAAGGGCTACGACGAGGTGACATGCATGAAGAATGCTGCCGTTTCCATGGGTGTGCCGCCGGAGGATATTTTCCTTGACCACGCCGGATTCTGCACATACGATTCGGTGGTGAGGGCAAAGGAGGTATTCGGCGTCAAAAA
>CACZNV010000018.1 GCA_902782645.1 uncultured Ruminococcus sp.
GTTCAGTCCTCTGATAGCTGACATCAGAGCGCCTGTACGGATTGATGTTTTCAACGGTCGCAGGTTTTCCGAGTTTTTCCAGCGCAAGACGTTCATATTCGGAGACCCTGCCGGACTGCAACATTTCACCTGCTTCGGAAGTATCAGGATAGTCAGACAAATCAAAATTATCAGTATCAAGAAAGCTTGAGTAAGGCTCTTCGGCATAGGAAACATTCAAGTTTCAGGCTATTCCACCCGGTTGCCCAATACCACCCTGCCGTCTTCCGTCCAGTCGATTTCGAACAGTTCAAGATACTGTTCGCAGCCCGGTTCTCTGAGACAGCTCGAGATATACCATTTTTCTTTGAAGCAAAAGACCTCGGCGCAGGAGGGCACATTGGCGGGGCAGAGAGGAGGAACGGTATAGGGGATAAGCATGCCGAGACTTTTCCAGCCGCTCACCGGGTTGTCGGAGACTGCATATGCAGTGCCGTGGCCGCAGTTTGTGTAGAAAAGGTAATATTTCCCGTTCTTTTTCATAACAAAAGGCGACTCAAGAGATATGTCGCAGATGTCAAAACGGTAGGCGCCACGGTCCTCCCAGTTCACCATATCCGTTGAAGAGGCTATGCCCACAGCCGCACAAAGCCTGCCGTCAAAACAGGCAGAGGTGCAGTAGTACATGTAAGCTGTCCCGTCATCGTCGATGAAAACCATCGAGTCGCGGCAATCCGACCATCTGTCCTCGCTCCAGGAGCCCCATTTTCCGGGCTTAACCACCGGTCCTCCCGGATGCTTTTCCCAATGGTAGAGATCCTTTGAGGTCGCAAGGCAGATCGCCTGGCAGGCGTTAAGATTCACGCCCGTATAGTACATATAATAGACGCCGTCCTTTTCTGCAACGCCCGGCGACCAGACCTGATAGTTCTCAAAAAGATCCCTGTCGGCTGAGATCACCGGCGGTTCGATCGTCCAATTAATGAGGTCGTCCGTGACGGCATGGCCAATGGTATTGGCGGGCATAAGGTCCCACTCATAGCCAATGTGATCGCGGTTGTAGAAGAGATGCATGCGTCCGTCTTTTTCGATAAAAGAGTGGTCCACCACCGCCATGCCCGGCTCCGTAAATCTGCCCTTGAGCGGATACTCGCCCCGCTCCAAAGCCTCAAGGTAGCCATTTGCCCTTCCGAAATAGTTTTCAAGGGTGTGGCCGGGGGCTGTTCCGAACCGGCCCTCCGTGGACGCTCCTTTATAAACGTCAAGCGCCCTGTCCAGCAATACCTCGATGATTGAAACCGTTTTTACGGTCTCAAAATCATCTTTCAGCATAAACCCGGCAAGGCGCGTTTTGACGTCAAAGTATTCTTTTAAAAACGGTGAAAGCTCTGACACGGACTTTACTCCACTTTTCTTATTTTGTATTTTTCAGCTATTACTCCGCAAATATCCAGCACCTTCCCATGTGCCGCGGCATTTGTCGCCACCACAGGACAGTTGCGCTCCAGCGTAACGTCGGAGCCGTCAAACTGAGTCACGAAGCCGCCCGCTTCTCTTACAATCAGATCCCCTGCAGCGTGGTCCCACGGGGAGAGGGACATCTCGCAGTAAGCCGCCGCGCGGCCGCAGGCGACATAGCAGAGGTCGGCCGACGCGGCGCCGAAACGCCTCACGTCAACCGAATTCAGAAACAGCCCCTTCATAAGGTCAAGGGTCGCCCCGCAGAGTCTGTCGCGCATGTAAGGAGACGTTCCGAAAAGCGAAAGGCCCTTGTCGAGCGGAAGGCCGCTGACGTGAATGGGCTTGCCGTTAAGCTGCGCACCGCCGCCTTTTTCGGCCGCAAACATCTCGTCCGAGAACGGAAGGTACACGGCGCAGAAGACAGTTTCACGGTCTTTAAGCAGCGCGACAGAGATGCCCGAATCGCCAAGGCCGTGGATGAAATTGCTCGTACCGTCAATCGGGTCGATTATAAACGTGTAGCCGCTGCCGATGCTTCTCCCGTCCTCGCCCTCTTCCTCTGCAAGAAAAGAGGCCTCCGGAATCAACTCAAGGAACTTCTCCTCAAGAAAGCGCTGCACGGCAACATCATACTCGGTCACAAAGTTAAACGTGCCGCCCTTTTGGTGGATAAGCTCCTCAGGGCAGCCGCGGGGTGCGGCAAGCATGATATTGGCGGCTTCGCGGATTATTTCAAGTATTTTTTCGTTCTTCTCAATCATTGCCGGCTAACAGGATCAAAGGTCTTTTCCGCAGCACTTTTTGTACTTCTTGCCGCTTCCGCAGGGGCAGGGATCGTTGCGGCCCACCTTAGTGCTGACGGCCTGCATGTCCTTTTTGTACTGATTTCTGATTTCGAGGCGCTTGTCGGCGTCAAGAATTCCGTCCCACTGCTCCAGCTCGTAGAGCCAGGGAGCCTTTGCTTTGCACATGTTGTAGTAAAGCTTCTCCCAGACGATATTGAGGGTGACCTGAGTGTCCTCCTCCGCGTTGTCCACGTCGATCTGCTCTTCGAGAGACGTGTTTATACCGTCAATGAAAGCCGCGACTTCCTGAGGCTCAAGCTCATACTTCTCACCGATTTCCTTGACGGTGCCTTCGATCTTCTGCTCCTTGGCATCAAGAATTTTGGCGTATGCGTTCTCTTCTTTTTTGAAATAGTCCTTGATGAACGCGTTGATCTGTTCCTTGTTGTAGCGGCTCTCGTCAAGATTTTCCTGCCACTTTGAAAGTAATGCCATAGTTTTTATCTCCTTACCTGACGCCAATGCAATTAGGCGCCTTTTTTTCGTGTGATTAATTTACAGTTTTCCCTTTTTTCTCGCTGCCTCGTAGATCATGAGCGCCGCCGCCACAGAAGCGTTCAGCGACTCTGCGCCGCCGGGCATAGGTATGGTCACAAGCCCGCTGCAGCATCTCTGCATCTCGTCGGAAATACCGTTTGCTTCATTGCCGATAACGATGCAAACCTTGCCCTCAAAGCCCTCGTCGATGTAGCTGACGCCTCCCCTCGGATGCGCGGCAATCACCTTGAAGCCCTTTTGCATGAGCGCTTTCGAGATTTCCGGGGCGGAATCTCTGCTCTGGGCTATCGGTACCCTGAAAAGCGAACCCGACGTGGACCTCACGGTCTTCGGATTGAACACGTCAACGCACCCCTTCGAGCATATCACGCCCGAGAAGCCCGCCGCGTCCGCAGTCCTTAAAATTGTGCCCATATTTCCGGGATTTTGCAGGTTTTCAAGAAGCAGCACGCACTCCCCTTTACCGATCTCAAATGAGCGTGGAAGCTCAAAGACACCGCCAATGCCCTGGGGCGTCTCCGTGTCGCAAACATAGTTGAAAACCTGAGCGGTAAGCTCCGTCACGAGTATGCCCTCCGCCGCGGCCTTTTTTACAAGCGCTTCGCTCTCCGGGTCGCCCGAGGCATCCGAGTTGACCACAAGCCTCAAAAGCTTGGCGCCGCAAAGAAGCCCCTCCTTAACGCCGTGGGGTCCCTCCATGAAAAAGGAGCGTGTCTCCTCCCGGTATTTGCGGAGTTCAAGCTTTTTCAGGTTTCTGACTGTTTCGTTTTTGATGCTTGTGATGACCATATAGCTATCTGCCTGAATTGTATGCTGCGGGGCAACAAAATAAACGCAGAACGGCTTTTTTATCAGCGAACGTTCTGCGTATCGGATTCATTAAGCTTTAACCTGAGCTACGAGCTTTGCGAAGCCTTCCTTGTCGTAAACCGCCATGTCTGCGAGAATCTTTCTGTCGAGGGCGATTCCGTTCTTCTTAAGACCGTTCATGAGGCAGCTGTAGGTTGTGCCGTTCATTCTGGCAGCCGCGTTGATTCTTGTGATCCAGAGCTTTCTGAAGTCTCTCTTCTTGGCTCTTCTGTCGCGGTATGCGTAGTTAGCCGATTTGATGACTGCCTGATTGGCGGTTTTGAATACTGTGCTCTTTCTTCCAAAGTAACCTTTAGCGAGCTTTATTACTTTCTTGCGTCTTGCTCTTGTAGCAACTGAATTTTTAACTCTTCCCATTTTTCAGCACCTCCCAAATCAAGCGTACGGCAACATCTTGCGTACTGTTGCGGAATTAGCGTCAGCTGCGTAGAGGCTCTCTCTGTGCTGCTTCTTCACTTTTCTGTCTTTTGTGACAAGTCTGTGACGTCTGTAGGCGTGGGTCATTTTGACTTTGCCATTGGCGGTAATTCTGAAACGCTTCTTAGAAGCACTGTGTGTTTTTAACTTTGGCATGGTTAAACATCTTCCTTTCACAATCCGCGCACATTGCCAATGCAGGCACGGATCTTTATTTTAGCCTAAGCAGGCAATAATTTATTTCTTGGGTGAGAACATTACCGACATGCGTCGTCCTTCAAGCTTCGGCCTCTTGTCCATAACTCCGTACTCGGCAATGCCTTCGTAGAATTTGTTAATCAGCTCTTCGCCTGAGGTGGTGTAATTCATTTCCCTCCCGTAGAATTTTACGGTTACTTTTACTTTGTCGCCGTCCTTAAGGAATCCCACAGCGCTCTTGATCTTCACGTTAAGATCGTGATCGCCAATGCCAAGGGACAGGCGCACCTCTTTGATATCAACAATCTTTTGGTTTTTGCGGGCATCTTTTTCCTTCTTGTTGAGGTCAAAAATGTATTTGTTGTAATCAATCACTTTGCAGACAGGCGGATTTGCCATGGGGGCAATATTCACAAGGTCAAGGTTCTTATCCTCCGCATATTTCAATGCAGTCTCAATGTCCACAATTCCCGCCATAGCGCCGGTTTCATCGATCAAGCGCACTTCTTTCGCGGTTATTTCTTCATTAATTGCTAATTCTTCTTTAGCTATGACGCAACACCTCCGTACTCCGTAAGTTTATAAAAAAATGTGTGCCGTAAAGTCAAATCTGCAGCACACCTTCAATCTCAAGACGTTTATTAACCCGCCCGCACTTGCGACCAAGGTGAGAAGCTGCACTTCTGCTTTATTGCCGTGTAATGATAAAACAAACCGAAAGCCCTGTCAAGCGTTTTTTTGCTGTTTTTTCTATTTTTTCGAAAAATTACAGAAAAACGCCCCCGGCGAGCCCAAGCGGGCTCTGTTTTTAAGCCGGTTTTTAAGGGTTTTTAATGCTCGATTAACCTTTTTTCTTCTTGCCCAGTTGCGAAACCGCGAAGAACACGAAACCGCCAAGGTACCCGAAGGCCGGGCAGAACCACCTGTATGCGGCGAGGGTAAAGAGACCCTTTTTGGACGCTATCATCACGACAATGCCTATTGCCGCAAATACCGCCGCAAGTATAATCAGGGTCCTGCGTATGATCGTGACGACCTTGGCGCTGCCCACCATGCCCGCTATTGCCTCCGTCAGCTTGCTGAGGATGAACACCAGCAGGCCGCAGAAAATGAAGGATACGCCGTAGGAAAGAACCGTGTAAAGGGGCTCCTTGCTGAGGGACTCGCCAAGGGCCTGAATGCCCGCATTCTTCATCACAATCTCAACGATGGGATAAACCACCTTGTAGGCCAGGAAGTTCAGAAGCAGCGCATCCACAGTAAACACCGAAAGTGTTATAAACAGCCAGGCTTTGAGCGGCAGTCCCAGAATCGCCGCAGCTCCGGATTCGTCTTTGCTGACGCCAATGAAACCGCTGAGCTTGCCCTTGGCGTAATCCGCATTGCCGGCTGATTTTTTTCTGATGAGAGCCTCAAGCTTTTCGGCTTTCACCTTGTCGATTCTTGTTTCTTCCGCGGCCTCGGGGCTCTTTTCCAAAGGCCCTTCGGGCTCTTCCTCCGCCCCCTCGGCCTCGTTTTCCGCCTCATCCGCCGCCAAGCCTTCACTTTCAGGCTCCTGCTCCTCCTCGGGCAGGGAGTCGGCTGCCGGTTCAGTGTCCGGTGCAGTCTCCGGTGCAGTCTCCCCGCCAAGGCTCTCCGTTCCGACCCACTCCGTCGGCATTTCCTCTTTCCCGCCGTCCTCCGTTTCCTCGGCATAGAGGGAAACACGTCTTGCGGCAGGCTTTCCGATTCTGAAGGACTCGTCAACGGTCTCCGTTTCCGCCGGAGTTTCCTCCGGTACATTCTCCTCGCCGGTTTCCTCCGGCGCGGTCTCTTCACTGTAGCCTTTCACAGGAACAAAAGTACCCTCCGGAGAATTGGCGGTTGCCTCACCGGCAACGTCCGATTCTTCGTCTTCTTCGACAGGGGCTATTTCTTCGTCGTTTATTGAGAGTTCGCCGCTTTCAAGGTCAAACAACAGATCCACAAACTGCTCTTCCTCTTTGCGTTCGACATCCGGAGCGTTATCTTTGTTCTTCTTGCCGAAAGCCATTTCTTTCTCCTTCTGTAAGGCCTCTTCATTGCTTAAGTTGCGAGGCAGCATTGGCGGCTGAAATCTAAGCCGCAAAAATCAATCACCGTCCGTGATTTTAAACCATTTGTTCCGAAATTTCAACAAATACGGCGGGCCGAACCGCCAAAAGAAGGCCCTGCGCATCTCACTGCACAGGGCCGGCTTCTGTATATCGCCAAGGGCTTTCGCCCTTTTTCAGTTTATTTAGGTGCCACCATTCCGTATCCGCCGTCCTTACGTCTGTAGATGGTGCAGATGTTGTCCTCTTCGGCATTCAGGAAAACGTAAAAATCGTGGCCGAGCGTCTCCATGTTGAGGATTGCCTCTTCGGCGGTCATCGGTTTGAACTCATATCTCTTAACCCTGACAAGCTTAAAGTCCTCGTCCTTCGCGTATGCGGGCTCGTCAGCTGTTTCGGTTTCAGCGCTGACATCAGGCTGCGCAGCTTTGCCTTTGCGGCTGATGATTTTATCCTTGTGCTTCGTCATCCTGCGCTCAAGAACATCCACCGCGTTGTCAAAAGCCGTGTAGA
>CACZNV010000019.1 GCA_902782645.1 uncultured Ruminococcus sp.
AACGATGCTCGCAGCGACGCGGAACTCCGAAAGGACGCTCGCCGTATAGAAAACGATCCGGTGAATCGTTTTCAGGCGAGGGCACGCAAAAATTTTTCAAAAAACTTCCCTTTTGTAGTTGGGACGTGCGTTCCCACGTTGACCGGGTTACCCAACGTGAACGTTAATGGGGCTGCCGTGCACTTCCCTGTGTTCATTGCCTTCGAGATCAGATAGACGAACTTTATCAGAACTACCAGTGCGGCCGCCGGTCACATTCTCCAGTTCGTCGTCGGTCAGCATCATACCGGCCTCCTCGATGATTATTTTTGCTTCTTCTTTGCTTTCAGTCTGCTCGACCTTTTTTTTGAGATTGCCTGTGAGTTTCATAATGAAAACCTCCTTGAATAAAATAATATATTTGTCTTAAAATGCTTTTTCTTAGCAAGTTGTGAACTCCCGCAGCAGCGCTCTTTCCAGCAGGATCAGTTCGCTCTCCGGGTCGGTTCCCGTCTCAGGCGTGTAAACCAATCCGATTTGTAGTTGGGACGTGCGTTCCCACGTTGACCGGGTTACCCAACGTGAACGTTAATGGGGCCTTCCCTGTGTTCATTGCCAGCGAAATCAGATGGAGGATCAGTAAAAAAATTACTAAAGCGGCCTCCTGCCACATTCTCCAGCTCATCGTCGGTCAGCACCATACCGGCCTCCTCGATGACCTTTTTTGCTTCTTCTTTGCTTTCAGTCTTCTCAACCCTTTTTTTGAGATTGCCTGTGAGTTTCATAACGAAAACCTCCTTGAAAAAAAATATATATCTATCTTGAAATGCTTTTTCTCAGCAAGTTGTGAACTCCCGCAGCAGCGCCTTTTCCAGCAGGATCAGTTCGCTCTCCGGGTCGGTTCCCGTCTCCGGCGTGTAAACCAATCCGACGGCGTAACGGGTTACGGCCGCCAGCATGATGTGGAAAATGGCAGAAAACATGGCCTCACAGGTAATGTCCGCCCGTATCGTCCCATCCTCGATGCCTTTCTCATACAGGTCGACAAAAAAGCGTCTTGCCCGCTCTGTTGCTTCCAAATAAGGCTGTTTCTGTTTCTTCGAGACATTCTCATTCCGCAGAAAGCCGTTGAAGAAATAGTTGAAGCGTAGTATATCGCTGTGGTTGCGGTAAAGATCAAGGAAGGCGTCCATGTAGTGTTTTAGCTGCTTGGCTGCGGACATCGTCATCTCCTGCTGCGTAAGCGCAGCATCGAATGCATCCATGTACTCTGTCCATTTCCGTGTGCCGATGGCTATGACCAAATCCGTCTTACTTGAAAAATATCGGTAAAGGCTCGACCGTCCGACCCCGCTGTCTGCGGAAATGTCCGGCATTGTCACCAAATCGATTCCCTTTTCGGAAAACAGGCGAAATGCTATCTCCATCGCGCGCAGACTGCGTACTTCCTTTTCCGCTTCGTTCTTTTCTTTGTTCCTACTCATTTCTTAGCGCTCTCTAAACCGTCAGTTTCAATCAACTTGGAACTCTGCGTTCCGGATTATAGTTCTATTATAGGATTTCTGCAAGTAATATAGCAAAAAACCCGGCTTATTGAGCAGCAAAAACGGAAAAAGTAAATATTTTTTCTTGTTTTTGAGGTCAAAAATCTTGTTAATTCTCCCGTAATATAGTAAATTACATCCGGAGATCCTTTCCGCAAAACATATTACGGAGGCAGTTATGAAAGAGACCGAGGTCACCGTTCAGGTGTTTGACACATTCGAGAAAACCGACGAGGTGCTGCGTACCAAAGGCTTTGAGCTCACGGACAGCTATGTGATTTATGACCGTTATTTTTCCAAACACGCCAATGTCACCGCCCTCTCCTACGCGGATCTCATTGGCGGCTCCTTTCTCGTCCGCACAATTGACTTCCCTGTGCCGTCCCACCGGCTCATCTACAAAAAGAAAGAAATCGCCAATGACGGCACCGTAATCTCCGAGGAGAAGGTCAAGACGGATATTGGCGATGCCGAAGAAGCAGTCAGGATCTTCGCCCTTTCAGGTCTCACTCCCTACTGCGAGATCAAAAACCGCTCGTTTATCTACGAACACGCCAATGTCTGCCTCGCCCTCCAGGTGGTCGACGGGCTCGGCATATTCATAGAGTACGAGGAGGATGACACGATGAAGGGCCTTGGCGATGACGAAAAAATCAGCCGTCTGACCGCTGTCCTCAAGGGCCTTGGCCTCAGACTCGGCAACGACTTTTCCTGCAAAAAGCTTTACATGATGCTCCACCGCTAAAGGATTTACAAAAAAAACCCGCTTGAACCTTCCGGATCCAAACGAGTTTTGACTGGCGGAGATGAAGAGATTTGAACTCTTGCGCCGGTTACCCGACCTACACCCTTAGCAGGGGCGCCCCTTCGGCCAACTTGGGTACATCTCCAAGACCGCCCGATAAGTATAACAAACAACCACCGAAGCGTCAAGCGATTTTTTTGGCGATTGAATGTCGGTTGAAAGGCCTGCCCGTTTTCGGTAAAATGGATGCAAGCGGAATGAAAACGGCCTTAAGCCCAATCTCATTTGCATTTTCTCACGGAGGCACTTATGAAAGCTGAAGAATTCTGGAACGTCTACGCCAAGGTATACAAAAAATACGAGTTTACCGGCTTCAGGGCCGTCGACAGACCTGTTGACGCCAATTCTTCCTTCTTCGAAGAGGGGCTCTTTAAAAACGACAGCGGCGTCTGGTGCGTCGAAGAGACCTCCCAAAAAGGGAAAAAGCCCTTCCACTGGGAATTCGAGAGCGAGGAAGAAGCTGTCGATACAGTTTTGCGCGAATGCGAAGGCAGGAAAAAAATTGCATTTCAATGACGGGTTTTATCAAAAAACAGCTTGAATAGTATTCGCCAATATGATATCATGCTTTCTGCGTTATTGAGCAGCTGGAGATGTCGCCTAGTTGGTCGAGGGCGCGCGACTGGAAATCGCGTAAACCACACCATGGTTTCGGGAGTTCGAATCCCCCCATCTC
>CACZNV010000020.1 GCA_902782645.1 uncultured Ruminococcus sp.
CAATCTGAAAACGAAATCCGCCAGAGTACTGTTTTGCTATGATTCATCCCAGAAGCCCACACGCTTGGCGCTGTATGACAATCATTATCTACTGGTCTCAACCACATCGGGATTGATTTTGTATAATCTTGCAACCTGTGAGAAAGTGACCTGGAGAATGTCAAAGACGGCTACGCATTCGTTGTCGGAGGATTTTATCCAATGTGCCATCGCTGACCGAAATGGCGGAATCTGGGTAGGAACGGCGCAGTATGGGGTTTGCTATACTTCTCCGGACTTTGATTGTTTTCGGCGTATTGACTTTACGACGGAAGGGATGAGCCTTGCAGGATGCAATACACGCGGCGTATGTGAGGATAAAAACGGAACGATTTGGATTTGTACGGAAAATTTGGGGCTGTTGAAATATGACCCCGTTTCCGAAAAACTTCATTTGATATCTACACGCGAGATTCCATCATTCTTAACAGATATCATTGCAGATGATGACGATCTATGGATTGGTACGCAGTATGGCATTATCCGGTACAGTCCGTTGACGGGTCGTGTCAAGAAATATGATTTCAAGGGACCGCGTTTGTTTTCACAGGATAATCGGGTCATTTCAGTGTTCAAGTCTTCATCCCATCAACTTTTCGTTGCCGCCTCGGCAATGACCTTGGTATATGATGCGGCAAAAGATTGCTTTCAGGCTCTGCCTAGCGTAGGTCTTAATGCTTATGAGGCGATGGCTGAAGATGCGGAGGGCGTGATATGGCTTGGCGCATATTCCCGGGGCCTGCATTCCATGGATCCACACGATGACTATGCACATACTTACTGGCCGCAATGTGAGCAGTCCATGATTTCCACTGTCATCACAGATAACTCCGGTGATATTTGGGCTATTGGGTATGGTCCCATTCTGTCTCGCTATCATCATGACACGGGCCTATTTGAATCTTATACGCCCGAGAACACCAGTAATCTCCCGGTCTCTTCCTATGTTTCCGCACGCTTTGACCAGCGGAACCACCTTTGGATTGGGACCACTTCCGGTCTCCTGGATTTTGACGTAGACAAGAGGGAGTGTGTCACCTATACTGCAAAAAATGGACTCCTGGACAATTGTTTCAGCAAGGCTTCTGTCCGCCTTAAGTCCGGCAAGATGGCCTTTGGTTCCCTTGACGGGTTGGTGATATTCTCTCCGGAATCTGTGGGGCGCCCCCGAACTCCGGAAAAGGTGGATATTGTTTCCTTGCGCATCAATGACGAGGAGTTCAAAGATGGCGGAAATATAAATGAGCTGCGCGAAATTAAGTTAGGACCTCGACAGAACTCTTTTTCACTTGATTTTGCCACTCCCGGATCCAGTCTTACTATGGATGTGACCTGCATGCTTGAAGGTCATGATCAGAAGGAGCGTGATGTCTCGCAGGATATGAGCGTTTCCTATTATGGCTTACCTTCGGGGACATATACTCTTCACCTTGCAGGACACCCTGATGTAACCATTAAGATTGAGCCCTTTTTCTGGCAGTCTTCTTTCGGAATTGTCGTTATATTGTTTTCTATTCTCGCCCTTGTCAGTTTTTTAGGATGGGCGATATTTTACTGGCAACAAAGGGAACAGCGGATACGTATGCTTACTTATGATCGGGAAAAGGAAAAATCCGTCCTGAACGATAAGATGAAGTTTTTGTCGAACGTCGTACATGAGATAAAAACGCCCCTTACACTTATAAAGTCCCCATTGAACAGTCTCAATGCTTCTTCAACAATCTCGGGCGACGATCGGAAGAACCTGGAAATTGTTGAAAATGGTACTGAATACCTGGATAAGCTCGCGAAGGAATTGCTAAGATTCATTACGGTTTCGGAATTTAACTACATCCTTCACCTCGAGCCTATTGATTTGATTGAATCCATTTCCTCATACTGTCATAACTATTCTGGATCCTTCAAGGAGCGGGGCGTCCGCGTGATTTTTAAAAATGATGGTATCCCGATACAGGTTAAAGCCGACAGAACGGCTTTATATAAGATTTTGAACAACTTGCTGGATAATGCGTTGAAATATACCAGCAGCTATATCGAGATTCGTATCAGCAAAAGTGAAGAGGGTACGAATGCTCTATTGTATATCAAAAATGACGGAAAAACCGTACCTGTTTCAAAGCGGGAAGAAATTTTCAAGCCATTCGTAACAATCTCCACATCAACAAATGAATTGCCGGATAACAGTTTTGGGCTTGGACTTCCCTTCGCCCGGCGTCTGAGCGAGTTGATGGGCGGAAGCCTGATGATGACGGCTGAGAAAGAAGCGGAATTCTTACTGACGCTTCCTTTGTTTGAAAGTGACACTCCGCAAGTCGGACTTGTCCCCTCCAATGAAAAGTACGGGAAGAAGTCTGTACTTATCCTTGAAGATAATCCGTACCTCCGGAATTTCCTGTCAGAAAAACTGGGCGAGTTGTATACTATCACTGAAGCAGACAACGTTACTTCCGCCTTCGATATTTTAGCCAAGACGGCTGTAAGCCTTGCGCTTGTTGACTTGAATCTCCCGGGTACAAATGGCCTTGATTTTATCCGAAAAGTCAAGATGAACCCCGCGCTTTCCCATATTTCCATTATCGTAATTTCTGCGACGAGCTCTGAAAGGGTAAAAATTGAATGCCTGAAAAGCGGAGCGGGACTTTATATTGAAAAACCTTTCACGCTGGAATATCTTAATGCGTCGATTCATGGGGTATTGGCAAATCAGATTCAGGTGGGAAATGTGGCCGATGATTCGCATCGTTTCAAAATAGAAGACAAGGATGCCGTTTTTTTGGGCAAACTGGATGACATCGTCATGGCTCATCTGGATGACGAGACGTTTGGCGTAAGTCAACTGGAAGAAGCGCTATTTGTGAGCCATGCTACGTTAAACAGGCGGATGGCCGCCTTGTTACAGACTTCGCCTGTAGAATACATTCGTACGAGAAGGCTCAACGCTGCAATGGAACTTATTAAAAACAAAGCCGGAAATCTTTCGGAGATTGCATATGCAACGGGGTTCTCATCCCTGTCGTATTTCTCCAGATGTTTTAAGGAATACTTCGGAAAATCGCCGGCTGCTTTTATGAAACAAAATGACAATTGATTGGAACAATTGTGAATCGGCCCGTTTTTATCCCATTGTACCTTTGCCTCGAACCGAATTTGCTTTTATATGAAAAGAACATTATCCTTTCTGCTGTTGGGAATTGCCGTTTCCTGTCAGGTAGCTTCATTTCAAGAAGAACAGGCTTTTTCGTTTAAACTCAAGGCGGGCTATGCGGAGACCAAGAGTTGCTTGAATGAAATCGCTAATGTAATTTGGGAAAAAGGAGACGCTATTGCCGTTTTTTCGGATGACGTCGCCCTCCCGATCACGACCGGACATTACGGAAATGTAGTGGATTTTGTTGGCAATGTTCCAGAAGGGGACAGCTTTTTTATGCTTTATCCGTGGCGGAATGATGCTGCAATCAGTGATAATGTCATCACCTCTTTGATTCCGACTGTGCAGGAGGCGCCTCTTGGATCCTTCGCCCGAGGCGCAAATGTCTCGGCGGCCATTAGTGCAAAAAATGTCACGGCGAATTGTCACGAGGCTACATTTTACAATGTTGGCGCCTATCTGCGCGTTACAGTCAGTACGGATAATGTCTCGCGCATCGTAATCCGCGCCCTAAACGGCGAGTCCCTGACGGGAAGGATTAACGTGCATGTCGCTTCAAAGACAAACATCTTTGCCAGTGGCGGGGACCGTGACTCGGTTGTGGTTAAACCAGCCGGAAACGCGGCATGCTTTGCCCCTGGGGCTTATTATGCGGTCGTGCTGCCCGGGCAACTATCTTCGGGCCTTCGTATCAGTGTTTATCATTCGGACGACACGCCTGAACATTATAATTTTGATGGGGCTGTAACGCTTTCCAAGAATGTGATTCTCAACATCTCCTCCCCGCTTGGCGGGAACTTGTGGAATGGATGGACGGATGCGGCCTCACTGAAGGCCCTGCTGGCCAAAGCGCCCGCCAAAGGAAAAGTTTATACAAGTCAGCACCTATATTATAATTATGCCAATATAGACAACATTAACACTGGGAGATACAGTTGGTACGGTGGGTACCCGCTCATGTACGGGGTGGATTTTTCGACGATGACCGGAAAATTCTATGAATACGGATCCAGGAATAAGCATAAAACCTTCTTCCTTAGGATTGCACAGGCGGCATGGGCAATGAACCGCTCCATTCCTGTTGCTTCCTGGCATCTGGAAAGCCCGTACGCTTCTCCGGAGAATCCGGAACTGGATGGCGTGCTGCCTTGCCGTTTCTGTTATCAGAATAGGAGCGATTATCCTTCCTTCCCCAGTGAACATCGATGGCAGGTCAATGAAATCCTCAACAATACAGGATCGGCCATTACTGGACAAACTTGCGGGGACTGGTTTGACGACCGCGTCCGCGAAGTCGCGGA
>CACZNV010000021.1 GCA_902782645.1 uncultured Ruminococcus sp.
GTAGAGACCGTCGTTTGAAGCTGCCTCTGCGCGCATCTGATATCCGTAATAAGGAAGTGTGATCTCTGCCTTAAAACCAAGCTTTGTCTCCGAAATCTTGACTGTCGCTTCCACGGAATCATTGCCGAAATAACGTGTGAGTCGCTGGGAGAGCTTTTTCTCCATCGCCTTTCGGTCCTTGTCGTAAACTGTTGCGTCTTTTGTGCTGAATCTGACTGTCATATTATTACCTCCCATCTTATTTCAGTCTCTGTTCTTTTCCACTGTGTTCACAATCTAAATATACCCTGAGAAGCTGAAAAAATCAATAGCGCCAATGGGCAATCAAGCAAGAAAGATACCCCCGTTTTTTCAATATTTCAAACCAACCCGGGCAATTCTGTTCTCCCGGGTCGGTTTGAAAATCGTTTTTAGTTCAAGAAGTATCGAAATGATGAACTATTGTTCTTTCTTGCTATCTGCTATCACACAGACAATATGCTTTCCGAATCAATTTGCCTGTGCCATAATCGTAAACGGAATCTCCTCATTATCAAAATGACCGATAGCGCTGAAGACATAGATAGGCTGTGCAATTTGCATTCCATCATCATACGTCTGTGAATAATAACAAATATCTACATCCTCAATGGTTATTTTATCGGGAGCATCGTCTGTATCCAAGCCGCACATCACAGGCATCTCGCCCTTTTCAATTAATTTAAGAACGCGCTTAACCCCTAATAGCTTTGCAGTTTCCGACTTTGTAAAGTCCGGCATGCAATACATAAGGTAAATCACTTCCCCATTTCCATTAAATTGTATGTTTGCGCGGGGTTCTCCAAACAGCTTAACATCATCCAACAAGAAATAAACGGTAACAGTATATCCGATAATCATTGTTTCATTTTTTACCGGATCAGTAATGCATGATGTACTTATATAGCATTCATCGTCAAAATCTTTTTCTGTCAGTCCATACTGTTTTAATGCTATTTTTGTCAACTCAACGCAGTCAGCTTCGCTCACTTTAGTTTCGAAGAAGGTCTCCTTAACGCCGGTAAAATATGTTATTGTTCCATCCGATTCTATCATAAGTATTCTTGTTCCATTTTCTGTTTCATCATGATAGGACAATAATCCTTCTTTTTTGGTAAAAACCTGAGACTCTGTAAATTCATATTTTTCAGCGATACTTTCATAATTCTCAACCTCAGATGAAATATAAACAAACTTCTCTTTATCCGCTATTTTTTTACTCAACTCATCCGCCTTGTATTCCATCTTTACATTAGAAATGTTCCAATGGTCACTTGCAACCTCTCCAAAATCTATGGCATACTGCGATTTAGTGATTTCATGCTTGCTGCATGCCGCAGAAAGCATAAGTGTCAAAACGACTAGCAATAGTGTTAAAAATCTCTTAATTCTCATAGTTTTTCTCCTTCTTTTGATGTTCATTAGTACAGCTGAAACGCCGTTCCTTCGGGATTTACGATTGCCTCTTTGATTCTTGTTTGCTGATTTTCATATTCGCCAAGCGGATATAGTAATGTATCGTTTAACGTCCCACCTTCTTCAGGACCGTAATACAAAACTCTATATAGTTTTTTGCTAAGATGATATCGTTCGTCTTGATTGGCAAATTCGATTTGAGTCAATTCTCTATGTTCTCTTAACAGTCTAATTATCTTTCCACATTGGTTGTCCATACAGCCTCCTTTTACATAGTACTACGCAAAGGGAGTCTTGTCACGGTAAAAAATGTCATTGTCTTTTTAAAGATGTTTTAAGCATCAGCAATAAACCACAACAGCTATCTGCAAAGAAACAAAATACCCAGTCGCGGTCCCTCTGAATAAAGTCAATAACCCAGTTCCCCAATAGGTCTTGTATATATATGTTTGCAGATTCATTATAGAGAAGACTGCGCCTCGTTTGCAGCCGTCCTGTAGGCAAAACTAAATATCCGACGATCCGGTGAGGATTACGGTGGTGCGGCCGTTGTTTTTTCCGGTTTCCTTGTCGACATACATTTTCTGGTCTGCACGCTGAATACAGTTTTTAAAGGAATCGCTTTCGTTGAGTATTTCGTCGTAGCCTGCGGCGATGGAAATAATATAAGGGGTCTTGCTGTCAACGCACTCCTTGGATATTCTGCTGCGGAGCTCTTCTATGAGACTCTCAAGACTCTCCACGCTCTCCGACTTCACTATCATAATGAACTCGTCGCCGCCGTACCTGCCGAGGAACATGACCGTGTTCTTGGCTTTGGCGACGGATTTGAGAGCCTTGGCGATAATCGTAAGGGCTCTGTCGCCTTCCGCATGTCCGAAGGTGTCGTTTATGAGCTTAAAACTGTTGATATCCATCATGATCACGTAGGTATGACTGTCTTCAACGTGACTGTCACCGCTCTGGGCAATAAACCGCGTAAGCGCACCCCTGTTGTTGAGCCCCGTGAGGGAATCCACCGATATTTCGGTCTGCATAAGCTTGACGTGGAAGGTCACCATGAGTATGGTGGATGCAAAGCAGAAAATGCAAAGCTTGGGCAGTAAAAGAACCTGTACTACTCCGCCGAGAAGCACAAGAAGCGGGAAAAATCCCACCCCGAGGTGTTTCTTTCTGTCGGCTGAATTGGCGTCGCTCTTCGCCTTTTTTATCGCAAGAACCAAAGAAGCGATTATATTGATTGAGGGCACTGAGACGAGAATGAGGGTAAAAAGCATCGTCGGTTCCGTGTTGCTTCCGATCAGAATACCGTGATCTATGAAAAAGAGCACGACCATTGCGGCAAGCGAAACAAAAAACGGGATGCTTGAGGTGATTCTATTGACGAGTTTGTTTCTGTTCGGATCAAGAAGAGACGCTTTTGCATACTCGAGCCAGGAATGGGTGATGGCCGCCATGCATACATAAATGGCAAGGTTTGCAAGGGCAACGCTGTAAACGGTCTTCGGCAGAAAACCGTCAAGGATCATTGCCCAAACGATATCGATACTGAAATAACAGATAAATGTAACAAGGGCGCGGTCATACTTTATCTGCTTTTCCTGCCGGTTCACGTTAAGCAGATCGTGAATAAGAATTATGCCGAATATAACGATGCAGACTACGTTCGACTCTGTGTAATATTGCAGATAATCAGACAATCCGCATTCTCCTTTCTTTCGGCTCGTAAAATCTCGGGCGTCAAGCCGTTTCTTTGCAATTCTGCTGCTCAAAAATCGCCAATACGATTCCCCCGTACCTTGCAGTTTCCGCCATATTTCAGGTTCTGCACATCATTTGGTTACGAAGAAATCAAAATGGTCCAATCGGGTGCTTTCCTTCACAAAAATTATATAATATCCGCTTAAAATAAGCAATAAAACTGATAAAACACGCCAACAAACAGAATATCGCAGGAATAAGGTCTCTCATACTATCGTTTCGCAGCTATTTTATTATTTCTCCGGTTCAAAAAGCACCAGGTACTCCACGTTCCCGTCTCCGCCCGTTATAGGCGATTCAACGGCAGGCTTTGCGGCCCTGAAGCCGAGCGCCTCAGCTGCTTCGATTATGGCGGCAACGGATTTTTCCCTTGCCGATTTGTCTTTCACGACGCCCTTCTTGCCGACCTTGGCGCGTCCCACCTCAAACTGGGGCTTGATAAGGAAAATGCCTTTTGAGCCGCTTTTCATGAGCCGCCCTGCCGCAGGAAGTATTTCCTTCAGGGATATGAAGGAGCAGTCGCAGGTCAAAATGTCGAAAGTTCCGTAGGGTTCGGGGTCCACCGCCCTGATATCGGTTTTCTCAAGACTTGTGACCCTCGGGTCATTCCTGAGGATCTGGTCAAGCTGGTCGCGTCCCACGTCAACCGCAAGCACGTTTGCGGCGCCTCTTTCGAGAAGCACCTGGGTGAAGCCGCCTGTCGAGGCGCCGACGTCTATTGCCGTCTTGCCTTCAACGTCTACGCCAAAGTGATCCAGCGCAAACTCAAGCTTGAGGCCGCCCCTTGAGACGTACTTCAGCGGGTCAGGGAGGCAGGCGATCTCATCTGCGGCAGAAACCTCGGCGGAGCACCTTGTTTCGGTTTTTCCGTTGACGGTGACGCAGCCTGACTTGACGGCTCTTTCTGCCCTTGTGCGGCTTGCATATTTTCCGTTTTCGGTGAGATAGACATCGAGTCGCATTGGCGGTTTAATCCTTGTTTTAGGGAAATCAGAGCATTTTTTCGCAGACGCCGGCAATGTTTTCGCCGCTGATGCCGCAGGCCCTGAGCTGATTGATCACAGAGTCGTTGGGGATGAGACTGTTGGGAAGGGAGAAGCATGCGGTCTTCACATTTATGCCCCGCTCGGCAAGAAGAATCCTGACCTTTTCGGAAAAACCTCCGTCTTTGACCGCATCCTCGCAGGTGGCAATGACCTTGGCGGTTCCCGCAAGCTCCGCAATTGCGTCCTCATCAAGAGGTTTGAAAAACACAGCGTCAAAAACAAGGGTCCTGATGCCCTTTGAGTCAAGTATCTTGGCGGCTTTGAAGGCCTCCTCGAGGACCTCGCCAATGGAAAAAATGACCACATCAGCCTTTCCGCCGCAGTTGTCAAAGCAAACAGCGCCCTTTCCGTATTTCGGCTCGGACCCTATGTATTTCGGGTCGTCCGCAAACGTAAAGCGCTCCTTGGCGGGGTACCTTATCACAAACAGCCTTCTGTCTGCGGGTATTTCGGAGTCTTCGTCGTACACCTTGACGGCCATTCTGAGGAGTTTATCCAGCTGCCCCGCAGAGGACGGAGCGGCGATTGTAGTGAAGGGAATGCCGCCAATATAGGCAAAATCATATATTCCGTGGTGGGTCTCGCCGTCGTAGCCGCACACCCCCGCCCGGTCCACGCCAATGACCATCGGCAGCTTCTGAAGCGCAACATCGTGAAGAATCTGGTCATAGGCCCGCTGGAGGAACGTGGAATAGATGACGGTGACGGGCTTTTCGCCTGAAAGCACAAGACCCGCGCCCATGGTGATTGCATGGGGTTCCGCAATGCCCACGTCAAGAAGTCTGCCCGGGAACCTTTCCGAAAACTCCTGAAGGCCCGTGCCGATGGACATCGCCGCGGTCACGGCAATTATTTTCTCATCCTTTTCCGCAATGTCGCAGAGGGTGCTGCTGAACACCTTCGAAAGTGAGCAGCGGCCGCCGCAGGGGATTTCTCCTGTCTCCGGATCGAAGCCCGGAACCCCGTGGAAAATCTCCGGATTTGCCCTGGCGGGCTCGTAGCCGTGGCCTTTTTCGGTCTGGACATGCACAAGGACAGGGCCGTCGATTTCATTGGCGCGTTCAAAAATCATCTTGAGGGCGTAAACATCGTGGCCGTTCACCGGGCCAAGATAATACAGCCCCAGATTTTCGAAAAACTTGCCTTCCACCACCCAGTGCTTCGCCCTGTTTTTCATCCTTGTGAGAAGCCTTGTGAGAGGTTTTCCGATGCCGGGAATCCTGCTCAGGAACCGTCTCAACCTTCTCTTAGCTCTCAAATATGAATGTTTTTTCCGGATTTTTCCCAGATATCTTGACAAACCGCCAACGTTTTTGTCAATGGACATACCGTTGTCGTTGAGGACCACTATGACCTTGCTTCTGGACTGGGCAATGTCGTTCAGCGCCTCGTAGGCCAGGCCCCCGGTGAGAGCACCGTCGCCTATCACGGCAATGACGTGCCTTTTGTCGCCTTTTAACGCATAGCCCCTTGCGTAGCCTATGGCCGCGGAAACAGATGTGGAACTGTGGCCCGTGTTAAAAGCGTCGGCATCGCTCTCCGAGCGCTTCGGGAAACCTGCGGTGCCGTCGGGCCTTCTAAGGTGGTCCATGCCCGCGTCACGGCCTGTAAGTATTTTGTGGACGTAGCTCTGGTGACCAACGTCCCATATGATTCTGTCCTCGTGGGGATTGTAAATCGAATAAAGAGCGACCGTCAGCTCCACGACGCCGAGATTGGACGCAAGGTGACCGCCGTTCTCGGCAACGGTCTCAATAAGACGCTGCCTCAGGGCGGCGCAAAGCTCTGCGATCTCTTTCTCGTTCATCGCCGCAAGGTCGTCCGGCAGCGAGGGCATTTTTTCAAAAAGCATTTTGACCTCTTTTAGCGTAAAAAAGCCTTGCGGCTCTTTAAACGCATATTTGTCTCATTTGTAATGTTAAGGCGCGTCACATGTCTCCGGCGGCAGCAAAAACACAGCCCCGGCGACAGCGTCCTGCGCCTCCCTGGTCTTTCCGCAAAACCTTTTCAGTTTCCGGCAAGTTTTTTAATAACTTCTTCGTACCTCGCAAGTTCCGACTCGCAGTACTTCACAAGCTTTGCGCCCTCTTCGTAAGCTTTCACAGACTCCTCAAGGGTGAGCTTTCCGCTCTCCATTTGGGAGACGAGCTGCTCAAGCCTTGCGTATGCCTCCTCAAAGGAGGGTTTTTTTCCGCCTTCCGGAGCTTTTTCTTCTAAAAATTCAACATTTTCCATATTGCAAACACAATCCGTTCTTTTAAAATTAATGCTTTGAAAGCACCTTTGATAGTGGAAAGTTTACCACTTTCCGGCCCCGTTTTCCACCGTTTAAGGATTCGTCAAGACTTCTCCGGGCTCTTCTGTTTTTGGCCTTGGCGGTTTCGGACCGAAAAACTGGTAGTAGTCGCACTTGATGCCGCCGTTGTAAATCTTGCGTTTCTTGTCCGCAGCCCTTCCGTATAGCTTTTCGAAGGTCTCGCAGGAGGTAATCACGTACACCGACCATGTTTTGAATGTCTCCGGGAAGTGTCTGCCCATGCCCCGGTAAATTTCTTCGGCCTCCTGCTTTTCCAGGAGCCTCTCACCGTAGGGCGGGTTGGTTATAATGCATCCGTATTCAAAGCGGGAACCTGTCTCCGCAAAATCTATTTTCTGGAAATGTATGTGACCCTTGACTCCCGCAAGTTCCGCGTGTTTCTCGGCAAGCTTAAGCTGGAAATAGTCAATGTCCGAGCAGTAAATCCTAAGGTGCGGCTCGCGGTTGATGGCCTTGATGGCAGCCACGCGCTCCTCCTCCCAGATTTCCGGGCAAAATCCCTGCCACTTTTCGGCGTCAAATTCAGCTTTAAGTCCCGGGGCGATGTTCATGCCTATCATTGCGGCCTCGATACCGAAGGTGCCTGTGCCGCAGAAGGGGTCGAGAAAAGGCCTGTCCGGGCGCCAGCGGCTCACCATGATGAGGCCTGCCGCCAATGTCTCCTTGATCGGCGACTTGCCCACCTCCTGCCTGTAGCCCCGCTTGTTGAGACCGTGGCCGGAAGTGTCGACGGTCACCGTCACCCTGTCCTCAAGGAAAGCAATCTCAATCATATATCTGGAGCCCGTTTCCTCAAGCCAATCGCAGCCGTAGGCCTGCTTCAGCCTCTCGACAATCGCCTTCTTCGAAATCGCCTGAATGTCCCTAAGACTGTAGATTTTGGACTTTACCGAGCGCGCGTTGACGATAAATTTGGCGTCAACGGGAAGCAGTTTCTCCCACGGAATCTCTGTGATGCCCCTGAAAAGCTCCTCGAAGCTGAGGGCTTTGAATTCACCCATATTAAGGAGAATTCTGTCCGCCGTGCGAAGCCAGAGATTGGCCTTTACGAGGGTCCTTACGTCGCCCTTAAAATAAATTCTTCCGTTTACCGTGTTGTGCTCCGTGACGCCAAGGTCCGAAAGCTCCCTTGCAAGGACCGCCTCCAGCCCGAAGGTTGTCGCAGCTATAAGATTCAATTCTTTCATATCGCCAATGTACTCCGCCGTTTCATTTTTTTCCGGCCTCCGCAAGCGCCTCCATCTCCGTAAGAGAGTTTTTGTAGACCTCTTCGCCGAATATCTTCCAGCGGGAAACGTATCCGGGCGTGCTGAAAAACACCAGTTCCGCATCCCTGACCGGGTGCCTGACCTCGATAACGGAGGACCAGAGACCGAGGAAATTGTCGAAAGCCCTGCCCGCTCCGTATTTCGTGTCGCCGGCAAGGGGATGACCCGCGTTTGCAAGCTGCGCCCTTATTTGGTGCGTCCTGCCGGTTATCGGGGACGCCGCGATGAGCGAATATTTTCCGGAAATCGCAAGTGTTTTTATGAGCAGTCTGCTCTCTTTTCCGTTCTTTGAAACCCTCACCGTGTTGTTTTTTTCGTCCTTTTCGAGTCTGTCGGTGAGAATCATTGGCGTCTTCACGTCAAAAACTCCCTCGGCAAGCGCAAAATAGCATTTATGGAACCTGTTTTCACGGAGCTCAAGGGAAAGTCTCGCGGCGCCTTTGGAGGTTTTCGCAAATACCATCGTGCCGCCGGTGTTTCTGTCGAGCCTGTGAACGAGGCCTGCAAACGCCTCTCCGGGCTTTCCTCCACGCAGGGCAAGGTCTTTCTTCACAATGCTCAGCATGTCTTCGGCATCGCTGCCGTCACCCTGAGACAGTATTCCTGCGGGCTTCACAACGCAAATCACATGGTTGTCCTCGTAAATCACGCGGACCGGACCGTTTTCGTATATGATTTGATCGTAAAGTTCCTTTTCCATTGCAGTGTTACCCGCTTTCAGCGCTCCCATCTGGCTGTCGCGCCGCAGGGGAGCAGCAGTCCGCCGCCGGTTCCCTTGAGACAGAGGTCTCCGGCCACAACATTGCCGCCAAACCTCTTTTTCAGAATCACCGAAAGCATGTTTTCGGTGACGACAGGCGAAAAACCTGTTGTATATGAGTTGAGAATGAAGAAAAGCGCCTTGTCGGAGAGAAGTCCCGCGCACGTTTCCACAAACTCGTAGATGTTATCTTCAAGCTTCCAGACCTCGCCGCCGGGTCCGCGCCCGTATGACGGAGGATCCATTATGATGCCCTCATAGGTGTTTCCCCTGCGGAGCTCCCTGCCCACAAACTTGAATGCATCGTCAACGATATACCGGACCTCCGCAGACCCCAGACCGCTGAGCTCAACGTTTTCGCGGGCACGGGTGACCATGCCCTTGGCGGCGTCAACATGACACACTTTCGCCCCTGCGGCTGCGCACGCAACCGTGGCGGCGCCCGTGTAACCGAAGAGGTTCAGCACCCTCGGGGCGCCGTTTCCGGCCTTAACCGAAGCTGAGATGAGCTCTCTGCAGTAGTCCCAGTTGGCGGCCTGCTCCGGAAAAAGACCTGTGTGTTTAAAACCTGTGGGTTCCACATAGAATTTGAGATCGCCGTATGTTATTGTCCATTTTTCCGGTATTTTGCGCAAATATTCCCAGGAGCCGCCGCCGCTTTTCGACCGGTGGTACACAGCGTCAGCCCTGTCCCAGGCTTTTTTTGTCTGGGGCTTCCAGATGGCCTGGGGGTCGGGACGCGCAAGAATAACATCGCCCCAGCGCTCAAGCTTCATGCCGTCGCCGCTGTCGATAAGCTCATAGTCAACCCATTTGTCAGCTATAAAAACCATACGGGCCCTCCCCTGCACGGTGCTTCCGAATAAAAAAGCGGCAACCGCCCTCCGCGGTTGTGCGGGAACAGGCTTTTGCCGCTATAATGCCCGTCATATGCGGGTCTCTTTATTTCACTCTCAGGAAATCCTCAACCGTATTATTCGGTGATGATTGAAACCTGCTTTTTGTCCCTGCCCAGGCGAGTGAAAGAAACTTTTCCGTCCTTAAGCGCATAAAGCGTGTAGTCTGTACCGCAGCCTACGTTTGCGCCGGGATGGATTTTTGTTCCTCTCTGTCTCACAAGAATGTTTCCGGCAAGAACAAACTGACCGTCTGCTCTCTTTGCGCCAAGACGCTTCGATTCTGAATCTCTGCCGTTCTTTGTGCTGCCGAGACCTTTTTTATGAGCGAACAATTGCAAATTAAATTTAATCATTTAATCGCACCTCCTCTTCGTACACAACCAAGTGTCTGTTATTGACACTTGCGCGAATCTGTTGAAGCCCTAAAACCATCGCATCGAACACAGGGATCAGCTTTTGTCTTGCCTCAGCGCTTATTTCCGGACATTTCCATTCAAGGAAACCGTCATTTTCGCTGTAGCAGACCTTCTCCGGTAGGTTTTCGGGATTGTAAAGTGATTCTGCGTAGCCTACTGCCGTAAACAGAACCGCCGTCACCGCCGAGCAGACAATGTCTTTACCTGCTTTAGCGTACCCCGCATGCCCCCTGGCCTCGAAACGCTCCACCAGTCCATCAGGAGCCCTGTGAATTTTGACTTCAACCATAAATCGAATTAAGCGTTGATGGCTTCGATAACAACCTTCGTGTAAGGCTGTCTGTGTCCCTGCCTTTTACGGTAGCCTTTTTTAGCCTTATGCTTAATAATTCTGATCTTCTTTCCTTTTCCCTGCTTAACGATTTTTCCGCTGACAGTTGCACCCTCAACGTAAGGGGTACCGAAAACTGACTCTGCATCGCCAATAGCAAGAACTTTGTCGAACGTCACTACGTCATCGGCAGCACCCTCAAGTTTCTCAATGAAAATCTCGTCGCCAACCGATACTCTGTACTGCTTGCCGCCCGTCAGAATAACTGCATACTTCTCCATTAAAACACCTCCCAAAAAATAGTCCGAACGAATTCGGCTTTCAGGTCACGCCTTCCCGCACCGCCAATGGAGAGCGGCACTTGCATAAGGCACGGGATTACCGGAATCCCGATTTAGGGGCCTCGCCAGAGCGGATCGCCGTTCAGTATAACATATTTAAAAGAACCGTGTCAACAGTTTTTTCACGCCTGTCGACACGGTTTTTAACCTTATTTTAGCAATTTTAATCGCCGGCTTGCCCTTTCCCGGTGCAGCGTGCCGGTGTCATTCTTTTTCCTGGGCAGCCTTTTCAAGAACTATCTTTTCGCCGTCCATCGTGATGCCGACCTTGCTGTTGGGCTTGATGCCGGCCTTTTCAAGGTAGCTTTCGGGGATGAAGATTCTGTGCCTGCCGTCAATGAAAGCATATTCGACGTGGCTGCCGGAGTCGTGGCCCGCTGTCGCGTTGAGCATCTCCTCGGTGTCGTGGCTCATCTCGGCGTGCCTGATGAACTCCGTACCGATACGGCCGTCGCTTATCGTAACGACCCTGGGGACCATGTGCGAGAGCTGCCTGTCGTGGGTTACGACGATGACGGTGACGCCAAGCTCCTTGTTGATCCTTGAGAAAAGGTCCATGATCTGGGCCGTCGTCTTGGTGTCAACGGCTCCCGTAGGCTCGTCGGCAAGGAGAATCGGAGGGTTATTGGCGAGTGCAATCGCGATTGCGACCCTCTGCTGCTCACCGCCGGACA
>CACZNV010000022.1 GCA_902782645.1 uncultured Ruminococcus sp.
ACCACGCCTGGGGCCGGGAGCCCTGCCTTATTTCCGATATCAAAAGCTATAAAACGAAATCCCAGTCAGTCTCGTTCTCGCAGATACTTCCCAGGGATTATTCATACTGCGAGGCAGCCACCGTCATCCAGGAGATGGCCGTAAACAGCGCTGAAGAGCTTATGCGGAGAAGGGTTATAGCAAACAAGATATCGATATTTGTTGGATATTCAAGGGATTTCCGGGCTCCTGACGGAGCTTCTGTGAAGCTGCTTTCTGCCACAAGCCTCGCCTCCCCCATAAGGAATGCGGTGCTTGAGCTCTACCTTAAAACAGCGGACAGGGATGTTCCCATAAGAAGGCTCGGACTTAGCTTTAATGACGTTGCCGACGAAGGATGCGAAGGTTACGACCTCTTCACGGATTTCAATGCCGCCGAGAAGGAGCGGGCCGTGCAGCGGGCCAAACTTTTTGTGAACGAAAGATACGGAAGAAATGCGGTTCTTACAGGCACCAACTATCTGCCCGAGGGGACCCAGAGAGAAAGGAACGGATTTATAGGAGGTCACAGAGCAGGCTATGATGACCAGACAGGAAAGAGCTAAACAGTTTGCCCCCTTCGACGCTATGAAGGGCCTCCAGGAGGCGTTGAGAGACCGGGAGGAGCGGCACAGCAGGGTTCCAAAGCGGGAGATATCCGAAGAAGCACAAATAAGTATTAACCGCATTTTGAAAAGGATCTGCCGCGGCATGGAAGTTGAACTGACATATTACGGGGCTTTTCACGAAGAACGCATAAGAGGCATTGTAACGGATGTGAACATAAAGGCGGGATGCATTGGCGTGGACGGGGAGACGGTACTGCTTGACGATATATATTCCATCGAGATAACGGAATATATAAAAAAGCCCTTGCCGATTTAATCCGGTACTTAAAAAGGATTTCCTTAAAAACAATATGACGCTTGACATATTCATCCTGCGGGTCTATAATCAATTTGCGAATTAATCGCAAATTCATCGCGAAGCAAAACAATCGCGACGCACAACGCACAACCGGTCTGAGGCACGGGAGATACTATGAAAAGAGCAAGGAGAACAATAGCCGCAATAGCTGCCATTGCAGTCGTATTGACATTATCGGCTGCTTTCGTTTTTGTTGCTCTTGAAGCCGACCATGACTGCTGCGGCCACGGCTGTACCGTCTGTTCAATGATGGCTGCCGTTAAGAACGTGATTAAGGCAGCCGCCCTCATAACGTTGACAATGCTCATTTACGAGACAACCCTCCGTCTCGCAGAAAGAGTCAAAGACGTTCTGATCTGCCGAAGAAATGAAACTCCCGTCGCGATGAAAACAAAACTTCTTAATTGAAACAATTTATTTACGGTGTATTATTAATTAAAGCTATACTGGAGCCGGTGCCGGTTTATACCGGGTATTTAACGGCTGCAGTTTCATTTAAGGAGAAGAAATGAAAAAAATTATATTGTTAATTCTTGCAGCGGCCTTTGTGTTCTCAATGGTGTCCTGCACAGGTTTTGAAAAAAAGAGCAGCGCTAAATTTACCGTTGTGACCACTATTTTCCCCCAATACGACTGGGTAAGAGAGATAGTGGGAGAAAGCTCGGACATAGATATTGTTTTGCTTCAAAAAAACGGCGTGGATCTCCACAGCTACCAGCCCAAAGCAAAAGACATAGTGACAATATCATCCTGCGACATGTTCGTCTATATTGGCGGCGAATCCGATGAGTGGGTGGACAGTGTGCTTGAAACGGCAAACAACAAAAAAATGAAAGTTGTTAACCTACTGGAGTGCCTTGGCGATGACGCCAAGGACGAAGAGCTTAAAGAAGGCATGGAGGCCGGAGAAGAGCACGAAGAGGACGGCGACGAGGACCACGGCCATGAATCGGAAAAAGACGAGCACATCTGGCTATCGCTAAAAAATGCAAAAAAGCTCTGCAACATACTGAAGGACAGAATCTCCGAAATGGATCCGGACAACAGCGGAGTTTACAGCGAAAACTGCGCAAAATACGTTGAGAAAATCGAAACACTCGACAATAAGTTTAAAGAAGCCGCCTCTTCCGCAAAAACAAAGACTGTCCTTTTCGGCGACCGCTTTCCTTTCAGATACCTTTTTGACGATTACGGACTTGACTATTTTGCGGCATTTTCAGGCTGCTCCGCTGAGAGCGAGGCAAGCATTCCCACAGTCGCTTTCCTTGTTAAAAAGACGGAAGAGCTGGGGCTGAAGTTTATAGTCAAGCTTGAAGATTCAAACGGTAAAATCGCAAGCACAATAAAAGATTCCTCGGCTTCAAAAGACCAGGAAATATTGACCATGTACTCCATTCAAGCTGTTACATCAAGCGACATTTCAAACGGAATCACCTATCTCGGTGAAATGGAAAAGAATCTTGAGACATTAAAGAAAGCGCTGGGATAAGGAGTATGTGCCATGGCTTTGCTGACCGCTTGCGACCTCTCTATAGGTTATGACGGGAAAACCGTATTAAAAAATGTGAATTTTCATGCAGATGCCGGTGATTATCTCTTAATTGTGGGAGAAAACGGGTCCGGAAAATCAACGCTTATTAAAACCGTACTGGGACTTAACCCGCCTGTTTCCGGAAAAGTGATTTTCGGAGACGGTCTTTTGCGCAGCCAGATCGGTTATCTGCCCCAGCAGACTGCCGTGCAGAAAGACTTTCCCGCCTCTGTCAGGGAAGTGGTGATGTCCGGATTCTGCGGAGCCATGGGACTTCGACCTTTTTACAGCAAAAAAGAAAAAGAGGAAGCTTTAGAAAATATCGAAAAGCTGGGAATATCAAACCTTTCGAAACGCTGCTACAGAGAACTATCGGGAGGTCAGCAGCAAAGGGTTCTTCTCGCAAGGGCCCTTTGCGCCACTAAGAAGCTGCTGCTGCTTGATGAGCCTGTGTCGGGACTTGATCCCAAGGCGGCTTTTGAGATGTACAGTATAATATCAAGATTAAATAAAGAGTCAGGTATAACGGTAATAATGATATCCCATGACATTAATTCATCTGCAAAAGACAGTCCGACACATGTTCTTGAGCTTGGAAAGGAATGTTTCTTCGGGACCAAAGAGGAATATGACAGAAGCGGCAGATCCGTGTTTAAAATGTACGGGGGTGAGGAAAATGGCTGAATCGTTTAAACTGCTTGCCGAATACCTCAAGCTGCCTTTTGTAAGATATGCACTTATCGTAGGAGTGCTTGTAGCCCTCTGCTCCGCCCTTCTGGGAGTGACCCTTGTTCTGAAACGGTTTTCATTCATTGGCGACGGACTGTCCCACGTGGCGTTCGGAGCAATGGCTCTTGCCTCAGTACTGAACATCATGAACGAGATGCCCGTGGTACTGATCTTCACAATTATTACGGCAGTGCTTCTCCTTAAAACAGGGCAAATGGCAAAGATAAAAGGCGACGCGGCCCTTGCCATGATTTCCGTGGGTTCCCTTGCCATAGGATATCTTCTCCTAAACATATTCCCGCCCTCAGGGAACCTCACTGCGGACGTATGCAAGACTCTTTTCGGGTCTGATTCGATACTGACTCTCAAAGCCACGGAGGTGTGGCTTTCCATTGCATTGGCGATAATCGTTGTGGGGATATTCGTTTTCTTTTACAACAAGATATTCGCCATAACTTTTGACGAGAGCTTTTCAAAGGCCACGGGCACCAGAGCCGGGATATACAATCTTGTCATTGCAGTTGTGATTGCGGTTGTGATTGTCATATCCATGAAGCTTGTGGGATCCCTTTTGATCTCAGCCCTGGTGATTTTCCCTGCGCTGTCGGCAATGAGAGTTTTCAAGAACTTCAAAGCAGTGACAATATGTGCAGCGGTGCTGTCGGTGGTCTGCACTCTGACGGGCATCATCACATCAATACTTGTGAACCTGCCTATAGGTTCCACCATCGTGGCGGCGGATATCGTTGCCTTTTTGGGCTTTACACTAGCAGGATTAATCAAAAGGAGTGTTTCAAAATGAAAAAGATATTTTGTATAACAGCGGTATTGGCGGTTATGTTTACAGTCTGCTCCTGCGGAGCCGGCGGAAGCTCAAGAAACGGGCGTTCAGGAATTAAAAGCAACACCGGAAGCGTTGCCGATACCATTAAAGAGCGGATTGAAGGCGGAAAGGCAACCGAGGAACCCAAAAGCGGTTCTTTCAGAAGCGACGATCTGTCCTCCTACGGGAAAAAGATAGATATAGACGTCACCAAGATGGGTTCCACAATGACCTATTCCCAGGTCAGTAACTTTATGACAAACGCAGACGACTATATCGGCAAAGTTGTCAAAATCAAGGGCAACTTCACATACGGAGTCGGGGATGACAGGTATTATTTTGCGTGCATAATTCAGGACGCAACGGCTTGCTGCTCCCAGGGGATTGAGTTCATATTGAAGAACGGCAGGCAGTTTCCGGAGGAATATCCGGCCGTTGGCGATGAGATAACCCTTGTGGGTGTTTTCGACACGTACAACGAAGGTAAGTACCAGTATATACAGCTTATAGACGCTTACATTGAAAAGTGAGCAAGAAGGAGACATGCGATGCCTTTTGACAGTTTAACAAAGCTTCTCTCGGAAAAAGCCCCCGGGGCCTACATGGCCGCGGAAATGTCTTCGGAAGGACTTAAAGAGAAAATGTTCAGGCCCGGTCAGGGAGCTCACAACATCTACTCGATTTCAAAATCTATAACAGGCTGCGCTGTAGGCATGCTTGAAGATGAGGGCCGACTATCTGATGAAGACAGGGTCTACGACATCATAGGGCATCTGTTTCCTGATTTTTTTGACCCCAAATGGAAGACTGTAAAGCTAAAAGACGTAATGACTCATCACACGGGAGTTTCCTATGACGCCAATATCGACATCGATGTCATGGACTTCCGGAAAGACGGCAATGAGGACTTTTTAAACTTTTTTCTTTCAAAGCCCATAGTGTTTGAGCCGGGCTCCGGTCCTTTAGTATATTGCGACACAAACTACTATCTGATTGCAAGAGTCGTTGAAGAAGTCACAGGAGTTACCTGCGGGGAGTTTCTGCAGGAAAGGCTGTTTAACCCCCTTGGATGGATTGGAAACGCATGGGGAACCTGCCCTAAGAATCATACCCTTGGCGGTACAGGACTGTTTGTGAGAGCAAACGACCTTGCCGCTTACGGATTCATGCTGGCAAACGGAGGCGTTTTTAACGGAAAGAGGCTGCTTTCCGAGAAATGGATTGAAAAAGCAAGAGGCGCCAAGGGCTGCTACGGCTACGGTTTTACAAATTCTTCTGACGGAAGATGGTTTATGGCAGGCGGAATGCTGGGCCAGGGAGTGTATATCTTCCCTGAGTCGGAAATAGCTTTTTCGGTTCTCGGGCACGATGTTCCGCTTGACCTCATATCGAAGGAAGTTGTTCCGCTTTACTTATAAAAATGATGAGCGCCGGTCTTTTTTAAGTGAGGACCGGCGCTGTTAAAAAATTTTGAGTCGTTTAGCCTGGGAGATTGGCGGTTACTTGAGAAGTTCCACAAGTCTCCTTGCGGCCTCTTTGGTATCTTCAAGGCTTCCGAATGACGAAAGTCTGAAATAGCCTTCGCCGCAAGCGCCGAAACCTGCTCCCGGTGTGCCTATAACCTGTATTTCGTTAAGCAGATAGTCAAAGAAAGTCCAGCTGTCCATGCCTTTGGGGCACTGCATCCAGACATAAGGGGCGTTCTTGCCGCCGCAGTACCAGATGCCCAGGGAGTCGAGAGCTGCCATGATTGCATTGGCGTTTTCCTTATACTTTCTGATATTTACCATGATCTGTTCCTGACCCTTGTCGGTAAACACTGCCGCGCCGCCCTTCTGAATTATGTAGGAGACGCCGTTGGTTTTTGTGGTGCGGTTTCTGACCCACATAGAGTTGAAAGACATACCGCTGCGGACAAGATCTTTCGGGATTACCGTGTAGCCAAGACGGGTGCCTGTAAAGCCCGCTGTTTTAGAGAGAGAACAAATCTCAATGGCGCAGGTTCTTGCACCGTCAATCTCAAATATGCTGTGAGGTATGCCCGGCGATTCGATAAAGGCCTCGTAAGCTGCGTCAAAAAGTATGACGGAGCCGTTTTTATTTGCAAAATCAACCCAAAGCTTTAAAGTGTTTTTGTCAAAAACAGCGCCTGTTGGGTTTGAAGGCGAGCAAATATATATAATATCTGCAACGTAGTTGTCGTCGGGAAGGGGTACGAAGCCGTTTTCCTTGCCGGCAGGAAGGTGAACGATTTTGTGACCGGCTATTATATTGGCGTCTACATACGCGGGGTAGGCAGGCTCCATCACAAGGGCCGAGGAATCCATGTCAAACAGGTCAAGGATATCGCCAAGTTCATCGCTGGCGCCGCTGGACACAAACACCTCATCGGTGTCAAGAGTCACGCCCCGTCTTGCGTAGTGGTTTGCAATTGTCTCGCGAAGGAACGGAGCTCCGGGCTCAGGCATATAGCCGTGGAAAGTATCCTTCTTTGACTGATCGTCAACAGCGCCGTGGAGCGCCTTTATAACCTCATCGCAGAGAGGGAGGGACACGTCGCCGATTCCCAGCCTGTAGAGCTTTTTGCCGGGGTGCTCTTTCAGGTAGGCCGCAATTTTCTGCGAAATGTTGTAAAACAGATATGAATCCTTAAGATTGCCGTAGTTAAGATTTGGTTTTAACATATTTATCTCCTGTATTTAAGAATCGATGGTGGAAACGCCAAGGGTTACCTCTTCGAGCACATCAAGAAGCATTCTCACCGTGTCAAGGGATGTGAGCATCGTAATGTTGTGCTCAGCTGCAACACGCCTTATGGCCACGCCGTCGCCGTAGTGGACGCCGGAGAGAATTGCCCTGGTGTTTATGACATAGCTGAGATGACCCTCTTTTATTGCGTCGATGACCTCGGAGCTTCCCTCGCTCGGCTTGTGAAGTATCTTTGTCGGTATTCCGTGTTCAAGAAGAACCTCGCCGGTGAGCGTCGTTGCCTCAATATTGAAGCCCATCCTGTAAAAGCGCCTTGCAAGAGGAATCGTCTCGTCCTTGTCCTCATCGGCAACAGAAATGAGCACCGTTCCGTAATTCTTGAGTGTAAGCCCCGCCGCGATCATCGCCTTAAAAGCTGCTCTGTGAAGCATCGTGTCGTAGCCGATTGCCTCGCCGGTTGACTTCATCTCTGGCGAAAGGTAAGCATCCATGCCGCGAAGCTTGGAGAATGAAAACGCAGGGCATTTGACGTAGTAACGTTTCTTCTCTTCAGGATAGCGGACGAAAATGCCCTGCTCCTTAAGCGAAACGCCCAAAACCGCCAATGTGCCAATGTCTGCAAGACTGTAGCCCGTCGCCTTTGAAAGGAAAGGCACCGTTCTTGACGACCTCGGATTGACCTCAATTATGTAAACGTTCTCCTCAGGATCGACAATGAACTGGATGTTGAAAAGCCCGACAATACCGATTCCGAGACCGAGTTTTTCGGTGTAGTCAAGGATTGTGTTCTTGACCTTCTGCGAAAGGCTGTATGACGGGTAGACGCTTATCGAGTCGCCCGAGTGAACGCCTGTGCGCTCCACAAGCTCCATTATGCCGGGCACGAACACGTCAATTCCGTCGCACACCGCATCCACCTCAACCTCTTTGCCTCTAATGTACTTGTCCACAAGCACAGGCCTCTCCTCGTCAACCATCTCGGCTGCCTTGAGGTAGTCCCACATGGATTCTTCCTTGGCGACAATCTGCATCGCCCTGCCGCCAAGCACAAAGCTGGGCCTGACAAGCACAGGGTATCCAATGCGCCTTGCGGCTTCAATGCCCGCCTCGATGCTTGTAACCGCCTCGCCTTTAGGCTCCGGAAGGTTAAGCTCGAGAAGAAGCTTTTCGAAAAGATCTCTGTCCTCAGCCCTTGCAATGGCGTCGCAGTCTGTACCGATAATCTTTACGCCCCGCTTGGAGAGAGGCTCTGCAAGGTTTATTGCCGTCTGCCCGCCAAGGGTGGCAATGACGCCAATGGGCTTCTCAAGCATTATGATATTCATAACGTCTTCCGTGCAGAGAGGCTCGAAATAGAGCTTGTCCGAGCAGGTGTAGTCGGTGGAGACGGTCTCCGGGTTGTTGTTGATGATTATGGCCTCGTAGCCCGCTTTCTTAATTGTCTGAACGGCGTGAACTGTGGAATAATCAAACTCAACGCCCTGGCCGATGCGTATGGGACCTGCGCCCAGAACTATTATCTTTTTGTTCTCGGAAACCAGGGACTCGTTCTCGGTCTCGTATGTTGAGTAAAAATAAGGGATGTAGCTTGAAAACTCCGAAGCACAGGTGTCTATCATCTTGTAAACGGGCATGATGCCTTTTTTAACCCTCAGATTGAATATTTCAATCTCCTCGGTGTTCCAGAGCCTTGCGATTTCCTTGTCGGAGAAGCCTGTTTTCTTGGCGTATTTAAGGGTGTCAAGGTCGAAGGGATTCTTCGACACCAATGCTTCAGCCTCAACAATATTCCTGATTTTGCGGATAAAGAACCTGTCGATTTTTGTGTTTTGGAAAATAGCTTCAACGTCGCAACCCCGCCTTAAAAGCTCTGCCACTGCATATATTCTGTCGTCGGTGCCTATCTTGATATAATTCAGAAGCTCATCGGTGGGCGTCTTGTCGAACTTGGCGATGCGGATGTGGCAGGCGCCTGTTTCCAGGGACCTGATGCCTTTGAGAAGACTCTCCTCAAAGGTTCTGCCCACGCTCATGACCTCGCCGGTGGCCTTCATCTGGGTGGAAAGCGCATTGCTGGCGTCAACGAACTTGTCAAAAGGAAAACGGGGTATTTTGGTGACCACATAGTCGAGGGCCGGTTCGAAGGAGGCGGGTGTATTGGCGAGTTTGATTTCGTCAAGAGTCATGCCCACGCCGATCTTGGCGGATACCCTGGCAATGGGATAGCCGCTGGCCTTTGACGCCAATGCGGAAGACCTGGAAACCCTGGGGTTCACTTCAATAAGATAATAGTTAAACGAATTAGGATCCAGGGCAAACTGAACGTTGCAGCCTCCCTCAATCTTAAGAGCGCGGATGATTTTCAGCGCACTGTCCCTGAGCATGTGGTATTCTTTGTTGCAGAGAGTCTGGGAGGGGCATACCACGACGGAGTCGCCGGTGTGAATTCCCACCGGGTCAAGGTTTTCCATGTTGCAAACCGTAATCGCGGTGTCGTTCCTGTCCCTAATTACCTCGTATTCAATTTCCTTGTAGCCCTTCACGCTCTTTTCCACAAGCACCTCGCTTACAGGCGAAAGCTCAAGAGCATTTTTAAGGATGGGCTCGATTTCCTCCCTGTTTTCCGCAAAACCGCCGCCTGTACCGCCAAGGGTAAATGCAGGTCTTAAAACCACCGGGTAACCTATGCGCTCTGCGATTTCAATGCCCTGCTCAAAGCTATAAGCGGTTCCCGACGGGAGCACAGGCTCGCCAATGGATTCGCACAGGTTTTTGAACTCAGTCCTGTCCTCGGCAAGCTCAATGGAGCGGCTGGAGGTTCCAAGAAGTTCCACCCGGCACTCTCTTAAAACACCCTGTTTTTCAAGCTCTATGGCGATGTTAAGACCCGTCTGACCGCCGATGCCCGCAAGGAGCGCGTCGGGGCGCTCGAAGCGGATTATCTTGGCGACAAAATCGGGAGTGAGAGGCTCCATGTAAACCTTGTCGGCAATTGCCGTATCCGTCATGATTGTCGCCGGATTTGAATTGCAAAGCACCACCTCGTAGCCCTCTTCCTTGAGAGCGAGGCAGGCCTGGGTGCCGGCGTAGTCAAATTCTGCGGCCTGGCCGATGACGATAGGACCCGAACCGATCACAAGTATCTTATTAATATCAGTTCTCTTAGGCATTTTTCTTATTCCTTTCCATCAGGCCGATAAACTTATCAAAAAGGTATGCGCTGTCCTGGGGTCCCGGTGCGCTCTCCGGGTGATACTGCACGGAAAAAACATTGTCCTTATCGGATTTCACGCCCTCCACCGTGCCGTCAAGCAGATTGACATGGGTCACGGTAAGACCTGTGTCTTTTATGCTGTCAATATCAACGGCGTAGGAATGGTTCTGGGATGTGATTTCCACCTTTCCCGTCTCCAGGTTCTTAACCGGGTGATTGCCTCCCCTGTGTCCGAACTTCAGCTTGTATGTTTTGGCGCCGCAGGCAAGAGATATGATCTGATGGCCGAGGCATATACCGAATACGGGAAGCTTGCCGATAAGCTTTCTTATGACGGAAATGGTCTCAGGCACAGATTCCGGGTCTCCGGGACCGTTGGAAATGAAAATTCCGTCCGGGTTCTGAGCCATTATGTAATCGTAGGATGTGTCAAAAGGAACTACAGTGACTCTGCAGCCCCTGTTCACAAGGGACCTGACTATATTCTGTTTCATGCCGCAGTCAATGGCCACAACGTTAAATCTTTCGTCAAAAAGAGGCGCCGCCACATAGGTTTTTTTGCAGCTCACACGGGAAACCGCATCCTTCGGAACAATATACTCTGCGATCTTGCGGAGGCCCTCCTCCTTAGAGGTGGAGATGTCTGTGATAATGCCCAGACGGCTGCCGTGATCTCTTATGGACCGGTTCAGCTTTCTTGTATCAATGCCGTAAACCCCTGTGATGTCATACTTTTTCATCACATCGCCAAGGGTATCCGCAGACCTGAAATTCGAGGGCTCGTCGTTGTACTCCCGAACTATGAGCGCGCCGATTGTTGGCGTCAAAGATTCGTAATCGTCCTCCGCCATGCCGTAGTTGCCTATAAGAGGATATGTCATTACCACAGCCTGATCGGTGTATGACGGATCGGAAAGTATCTCCTGGTAGCCCACCATTGACGTGTTGAAAACAAATTCGAGGATTTTTTCGGAGCCGGAGCCGAAGGAAAAACCCGCGTACTCCTGTCCGTCCTCAAGTATTATTTTTTTATCCGGATTTTTAATCATCATAATCATAACTAAAAGTGAACAACAAATTTAAAGCTTCAAATCGGTTGTTCACTATATTTAAATCTTTTAATGTACTGACGTCATTTGCCCTGACCGCTGTGCAAAAATGCAGCTCCTATGAAGCCTTTAAACAGCGGGTGGGGTTTGTTCGGTCTTGATTTTAATTCGGGATGGAACTGAACGCCAACAAAGAAAGGTCTGTCGGTGAGTTCCACGGTCTCCACAAGGAGTCCATCGGGGGAAAGGCCCGAAAGGGTCAGTCCGTTGTCAATGAGCATCTTTCTGTAGTCGTTGTTGAGCTCGTAGCGGTGGCGGTGACGCTCGCTGATTTTAAGCGAGCCGTAGCATCTCTCCATTGCGGTGCCGGGTCTGACCTCGCAGGGATAAGCGCCAAGTCTCAGGGTGCCGCCCTTTTCAACCTCATTGCTCTGGCCGGGCATGAAGTCGATGACCTTGTTCTTGCAGTTTTCGTCAAACTCTCCGGAATTTGCATCTGTAAGTCCGCAGACGTTCCTTGAATACTCGATAACCGCAATCTGCATGCCGAGGCAGATACCGAAATAGGGAATGTTGTTCTCCCGGGCGTACTTGGCGGCAGATATCATGCCTTCAATGCCCCTCTGGCCGAAGCCTCCGGGTACGATTATACCGTCAAGTCCCGCAAGCATCTCACCTGCATTTTCGTCGGTGATAAGCTCCGAATCAATCCAGTGAATCTTGATGTGCGTGTTGTGAAAATATCCTGCGTGACGCATTGCCTCAGCCACCGACAGGTAGGCGTCGTGAAGCGCCACATACTTGCCCACAAGGCCAATGTGAACAGTGTATGGTCTCGACTTGATTCTGTTGACCATTTCGGTCCACTCGGCAAGGTCAGGCTCCTTGGCGTCAATGCCCAGTTCCCTGCACACAACCTCTGAAAAATGGGACTTTTCCAGCATCAGGGGCGCCTCGTAAAGGTTGGGCAGCGTAATATTTTCAATGACGCAATCCTTCTTTACATTGCAGAACATGGAAATCTTGTCGAAAATGGAATCCTCAAGGGGCTCGTCGCAGCGGAGAATAATGATGTTCGGGTTGACTCCCATACCCTGAAGTTCCTTCACGGAGTGCTGTGTAGGTTTCGTCTTGTGCTCCTCCGAACCGTGGAGATAAGGCACCAGCGTCACGTGAATGAACAAACTGTTCTCCTTGCCCACTTCCAGCGAAATCTGTCTCACGGCCTCGATAAAAGGCTGGGACTCGATATCGCCAATGGTACCGCCGATCTCAGTTATAACCACATCGGCGTCCGAGTGTTTGCCCACGTTGTAAATGAAATGCTTGATTTCATTGGTGATGTGGGGAATGACCTGCACGGTGGATCCCAGAAACTCTCCACGGCGCTCCTTGTTGAGAACACGCCAATACACCTTTCCCGTGGTCAGGTTGGAGTACTTGTTCAGGTCCTCGTCAATGAATCTCTCGTAATGACCAAGGTCGAGGTCCGTTTCGGCACCGTCCTCGGTCACATAGACCTCTCCGTGCTGATAGGGGCTCATAGTCCCGGGGTCGACATTGATATAAGGGTCAAGCTTCTGCGCCGCGACCTTAAGCCCGCGGGACTTTAAAAGCCTTCCCAGTGAAGCTGCCGTAATGCCTTTTCCGAGGCCGGAAACCACACCGCCTGTAACGAAAATGTACTTTGTCATATCAATCTCTCCTCCTTGCTCTTGAGCCGTTCTCTAAGCCTGTATTTTTATCTTTTGTGCGATTTCTTCACGTCAATGGTGCGAAGACACATGCAATATCGATCCATAGGAGCACCTTGTGAAAATATTGGAGGATTGTCATGTGCTTCGCACCGGAACGATTTTAGCGCGTCAGCGCGATTAGTGACGGGGCGAAGACACATGCAATCCGTTATTCCCACTCCACCGTTGCCGGCGGCTTTGACGTGATGTCGTAAACCACCCTGGTGATGCCCTTGATTTCATTGGTGATGCGGTTGCTGGCTCTTTCCAGGACTTCAAAGGGAATCCTTGCCCATTCGGCGGTCATAAAATCGTCGGTCTTAACAGCCCGCAGCGCAACCGTGTAGCCGTAGGTTCTGGAGTCGCCCATAACGCCAACGCTTCTTGTGTCAAGCAGCACCGCAAAATACTGGGCAACGGAAGCACGCTCAGCGGTTTTGTCCAGTTCCTCCCGGAAAATTGCATCCGCATCCTTAAGGAGGTCCAGCTTTTCCTCTGTAATCTCGCCAATGATTCTCACCGCAAGTCCCGGACCCGGGAAAGGCTGCCGGTAAACAAGATCAGAAGGAATGCCAAGCTTTACTCCAACCTCACGTACCTCGTCCTTGAAGAGTTCCCGCAGGGGCTCCACAATCATCTTAAAATCCATGACCGAAGGAAGACCGCCCACGTTGTGGTGGCTCTTGATGACGGCAGAGTCGCCCTTGCCGCTTTCGATCACGTCGGGGTAAATTGTGCCCTGCGCGAGTGCATCGATTTTGCCAAGCTTTCTGGCCTCTTCCTCAAAAACGTGGATAAACTCGCTTCCTATGATCTTTCTCTTCTTCTCAGGTTCTGTAACACCCGCAAGCTTTCCGAGGAACCTGTCCTTGGCGTTTACCCTTATGATATTTACGCCCAGCTCCTCGCCAAGGGTCTTCTCTACGTAATCGCCCTCGTTCTTTCTGAGAAGGCCGTGATCAACAAATACGCAGTAGAGGCTGCTGCCGATGGCCCTGTGGAGAAGCATTGCGGCCACCGACGAATCAACGCCTCCGGAGAGAGCCAGAAGAACCTTTTTGCCATCAAGTTCCCTGCGGTATCTTTCAACCGACTGCTCGATGAAATCGTCCATGCGCCAGTCTTTTGAGCAGCCGCATATTTTGAAAATGAAATTCCGGAGTATCTCGGTTCCGAATTCGGTGTGAGTTACTTCAGGGTGGAACTGGACGCCGTAAAGACGCTTTTCACGGTTTTCCATCGCGGCCACGTCGCACCGGTCGGTCTTGGCGATAGAAACAAATCCTTCCGGAAGATTGCTCACCATGTCCCGGTGGCTCATCCAGCAGATGCTGATCTTGGCAATGTCCTTAAAAAGAGGCGACCCGGAGGTGTAAAGAGTTGTCTTTCCGTACTCGCCCTTTTCATAGCCCGGTGTGACGGTACCGCCAAGGGTATAAGCCATCACCTGGTGGCCGTAGCAGATTCCGAGGACCGGTATGCCCAGCTCAAGTATATCCCTGTTTACGTGGGGAGAAGTCTCCTCGTAGACGCTGTTCGGACCGCCGGTAAAAATGATGCCCTTGTAGCCTATGGCTTTTATCTCAGCGGCTGAAATCTTATTGTAAGGCTTGATTTCAGCGTAAACATGCTCGGATCTGACTCTCCTTGCAATCAGCTGGTTGTATTGACCGCCAAAGTCAAGTACCAGAATTTTGTCCATAAGTGCCTCCCGGTTATTTGTCGATGGAACTGCTTTCCAATGTAACCGTTGGCACGTTCTCACGCACCTTGGCGATATAGTTGGAAACCTGCTCGGGGCACCTGCCGATGTAAAGCTCGGGCTCCAATATCTTTTCCAGTTCCTCCTTGGTGATGCCCAAATCCTTCTGGGCTGCCAGGCGGTCTGTAAGATCTGAAGGCTTGCCCTCCTTAATCAGCGCAGATGCCTCCATGGAGCACCTTCTTATAATCTCGTGAATCTTCTGTCTGTTGCCGCCACGCTTAACAGCTTCCATCATAATGTTCTCGGTGGCGATAAAAGGCAGATAGTTTTTAACGTTCTTTTCGATAACTTTTTCGTTTACTCTGAGGCCGCTCACAACGTTGTAAAGGATTCTCAGTATCGAATCTGCGCAGAGGAATCCTTCGGGAAGGCTTATCCTTCTGTTGGCGGAGTCGTCGAGGGTTCTCTCAAGCCACTGGGTGCTTGCGGTAAAGGCTGCATTGCCGGCGTCCTCGATAAGGTACCTTGCCAGAGAACAGATGCGCTCGCATCTCATGGGGTTTCTCTTGTAAGCCATTGCGGAGGAACCTATCTGGTTCTCCTCAAAAGGTTCTTCAAGCTCTTTGTCGTGCTGGAGGAGCCTGATGTCGTTGGCCATTTTGTAAGCGCTCTGGGCAAGGGATGAGAGAGCGTTGAGTATTCTTGAATCAAGCTTTCTCGGGTATGTCTGTCCGCAGACGTCGAAGCACTCATCAAAGCCGAAGTCAGCGGCTATTTTTCTGTTCATCGCGTCGATTTTGGCGGTGTCTCCCTCGAAAAGGTCAAGGAAGCTGGCTTCCGTACCGGTGGTGCCTCTGGAGCCAAGGAATTTGATGCATGATACCGCAAAGGCCAGCTCCTCAAAATCCGAAACAAGATCCTGGAGCCAGAGGGACGCTCTCTTACCGACGGTTACAAGCTGCGCAGGCTGGAAATGAGTGTAGCCGAGGGTGGGAAGACACTTATATTTCTCTGCAAAATCGCAAAGCTTTGTGATGACACCAGAAAGCTGCTGGCAGATGTAGAGGAGACCTTCTTTATAAATAATAAGATCTGCATTGTCCGTGACGAAACAGCTGGTGGCGCCGAGGTGAATTATTCCTGCGGCATTGGGAGCCTTGAGACCGTAAGCGTAAATGTGAGCCATCACATCGTGTCTCACTTCCTTCTCACGCTTAGCCACAACATCGTAATCTATGTCGTCAATGTTGGCTTCAAGCTCTTTGACCTGATCTTCCGTGATGGGAAGGCCCAGTTCCATTTCAGCCCGGGCAAGAGACACCCAGAGCTTTCTCCAGGTCTTGTACCGCGTGTCTGCGGAAAACAGTTCCTTCATGTAGTCGGAAGAGTATCTTGATGAAAACGGTGATTCGTACTGGCCTGTCATTGTTCGTCGTCCTCCCTGACAATAATGCTGTCGCGCTCAGCGCCAACTGAGACATATTTTATGCGGCAACCTATTGAACGCTCAATGAATTCGACGTAGGCCCTGGCCTTCCACGGAAGGTCCTCCCACTTTCTCACGCGGGAAATATCGCACTGCCAGCCGGGGAAATAATCGATAACAGGTTTGGCGTCCGCAAGCTTTGACGGGAACGGAAAACTGTCGGTTTCCTTGCCGTCAACCAGGTAGCGCACACAAACCGGAATTTTATCCATATAACTTAAAATGTCAAGCTTTGTCAGGGCAATTTCAGTGGCTCCCTGCATTTTTACACCGTACCTTGTAGCGACGATATCAACAGGTCCAACCCTTCTCGGTCTGCCCGTCTTTGCACCGTACTCAAAGCCGGCCTCTCTAAGGTCGTCAGCCTCTTTGCCGAACATCTCGCACACAAAAGGTCCTTCGCCAACGCAGGTGGAGTAAGCCTTGACAACGCCAATGACATTGGCGATTTTTGCAAAAGGAATTCCGGAGCCGATGGGAGCGTATGCGGCAAGTGTATTGGAGGAAGTTGTGTAAGGATAGATGCCGAAATCGATATCTCTGAGGGTGCCCAGCTGTGCCTCGAAGAGAATGCTCTTGCCCTCTTTCATGGCCTGTTCGAAAAACTCGGTGGTATCGCAGATGTAGGGTTTGATGCGTTCACCGTAAGTCTTAAGCCAGGCGGCTATATCTTCAAAAGTATAAGTCTCCGCGCCGTAAACACCCGAGATAATAAGGTCTTTCCACTCAAGTATCTCTTTTGCGTGGGCAAAAAGTTTTTCCTCGTCGAACAGCTCCCCGGCAAGAATCGTCTTCTTCTGGAACTTGTCTGAGTAGAACGGGGCAATACCCTGCTTTGTGGAGCCGTACTTCTTGTCGGCAAGGCGGAGCTCCTCAAGCTCATCCAGCTTTTTGTGCCAGGGCATCAGGATTGAGGCCCTGTCGGATATTTTCAGATTGGCGGGTGTTACGGATACACCTTTTTCGGCGACATTGTCTATCTCGTTCATCAGACTCTCCGGGTCAAGCGCCACGCCGTTTCCCAAAACGTTCACAACGCCGTCCCTGAATATGCCTGAAGGCAAAAGGTGAAGAGCGAACTTGCCCTTTTCGTTGATAACGGTATGACCGGCATTGCCGCCGCCCTGATACCTTACAACGATATCAAACTGCTGCGTAAGAAGATCGACCATACGGCCCTTGCCTTCGTCGCCCCAGTTGATTCCAACAACCGCACAATTACTCATAAAGATTCCTCCGTTCGTTAATTACTTTCCGCTAGCGCCGTAGTTCGAAAGAACCCTTGCAGACGGATCATTAACATTGCAGCCCTCCCATGATTTGTTCGGCATCCAGAAATCCACCACCATCTCGGACTGACCCGGATAGTACTTCTCGAATATCTCCCGATAGAGCAGCGACTCCTTTGTGAAAGGCTGCGCGTGTGTGTATTTTTGGCGAAGAGTTTCGTACTCTTCATCCGAGTATATATTTTGCGCAAATTCTTTCAAATAGTCAACCATTGAATGGCCTACAGCGTCAGAAAAAGCCGCTTTTTCTCTCCATAAAATGGAATCCGGAAGAATATTATCCTTCTCGAAGGCATGTCTCAGTAAAAACTTGCCTTTGTTGTACTTGTTCATCTTCATTTCGGGGTCAAGACTCATCACATATTTTACGAAATCAAGATCTCCGAAAGGCACCCTCGCCTCAAGGGAGTTTACCGAAATACATCTGTCCGCACGGAGTACATCATACATGTGAAGTTCCCTTACGCGCTTCTCGGATTCCTTCTGAAACTCATTGGCGTCAGGCGCAAAGTCGGTATATTTGTACCCGAATATCTCGTCCGAAATCTCGCCGGTGAGAAGAACCCTGATGTCTGTCTTCTCGTGGATTGCCTTGCAGACAAGGTACATTCCCATGCTGGCCCTGATTGTAGTGATATCGTAGGTGCCCAGCAGCTTGATAACTGTATCAAGGGACGATATGACCTCGGCGGGAGTCATATAGACCTCGGTGTGGTCGGCGCCAATGTAATCAGCCGCCTCTCTGGCATACTTAAGGTCAATTGCGTCCTCGGACATACCGATGGCGAATGTTCTGATTGGCGTCTTGCTCTCCTTTGCTGCTATAGCGCATACCAGCGAGGAGTCAAGGCCTCCTGAAAGGAGGAAGCCAACCTTGGCGTCTGAAATGAGCCTTTTTTTAACGCCCTCCACCAGCTTGTCGTGGATGTTTTTGCAGGCCGTCTCAAGGTCGTCTCTGCAGACTGAAGAAACAGCTGCGGGGTCGCAGTATCTTACAAACTTACCGCCCTTCCAGTAACATCCGGGAGGGAAAGGCATCACTTTTTTACAGATGCCCACAAGGTTTTTCGGCTCGCTGGCAAAAACGGTGACGCCTTTTGCGTCGCAGCCGTAGTAAAGCGGTCTGATGCCTATTGGGTCACGGGCGGCAATATATTCATCCGTTCTGCCGTCATAAATGACGCAGGCAAATTCCGCGTCAAGCTTTGCAAAAAGATCTGTTCCGTACTCAAAATACATCGGAATCAGTATCTCGCAGTCGCTGCCGCTTACAAAGGTGTAGCCTTTGGATTTAAGCAGTTCCCGCTCTTTTTCAAAACCGTAAAGTTCCCCGTTGCACACGGCAGCGCAGCCGTTTTTTTCAAACGGCTGCATACCGGAGGCTGTAAGCCCCATGATTGACAGTCTATGGAAGCCCAGGAGCCCCTTGCCGGTCTTGACTATGCGGCTGTCGTCGGGACCCCGTGAAACGGTCTCCATGAACCCTTTTTTAAAGGCATCCATATCGGCGACAGGGCCGCAATAACCAATTATCGAACACATTTTTAAATCTCCTTATTCGACGTCCTGAAGTGCGTCGTAACCCTCTTCTCCTGTTCTTACCTTGACAACGTTCTCCACGTCGTAGACGAATATCTTGCCGTCGCCAATGTGACCTGTGTAAAGCACCTTCTTGGCGGTTTCGATAACAAGCCTTACGGGAACTTTGCTTACCACAATGTCAACCTGGATTTTAGGAAGGAGTGTGGCTTCAACCTGTACGCCTCTGTAGTATTCGGGTTTGCCCTTCTGAGCTCCGCAGCCGAGTACGTGAGATACCGTCATACCGGTGATGCCTATATCCATCATTGCGTTCTTAAGAGCCTCAAAGCGCTGCTCTTTGCAGATAACCTCGACCTTTGTGAACTTCGGGCTTCCGTCGTCAACAGAGGGGACCTTTTTAACCGGTACCGCCTCTGCGGGAGGAACATCTCCTGTCACAGCCGTTGCGCCCTCAAATCCGTAGTCAATGCTTTCCACAGCAGGAACGAAATCTGCGTATGCGCTGGGAAGTCCGTGCTCTGTCTTGTCAAGGCCTCTGATTTCCTCTTCTTTAGAAGCTCTGAGTCCCACTGTCTTCTTGAGAATGATAAATGTGAGAGTCATGAAGAATGCTGTCCATGCCAGAACCGAAACGATTCCGAGAGCCTGAATTCCAAGGAGTTTGAAGCTTCCTGTGTAGAAAAGTCCTTTTAATCCGGCGGGAGCCGAAGGATTTGCAAGAAGACCCACAGCGAGAGTTCCCCAGACACCGTTTGCGAAGTGCACTCCTACAGCGCCAACAGGGTCGTCAATGTGGAGCTTGATATCGATCACTTCAACAGCGACTACAACCAGGATGCCTGAAACGATACCCACAACGATTGAACCAACCGCGTCAAGGGCGTCGCAGCCTGCCGTGATACCTACGAGGCCCGCAAGTGAAGCGTTGATGCACATTGATACATCGGGCTTGCCGTTCTTGATCCATGTAAAGATCATTGTTACGCATGTTGCAACCGCAGGAGCAATTGTGGTGGTGACGAATATGGATGCGAGAGACTCACTGTTCCAGGCAGCTGCGCCGTTGAATCCGTACCAGCCGAACCAGAGGATGAAGCAGCCCAAAGCGCCAAGGGTGATGGAGTGTCCCGGGAAAGCATTGATTTTGGTGACCTTGCCGTTGGCGTCTTTGATGTACTTGCCAAGCCTGGGCCCAAGGATTATGGCGCCGATGAGAGCCGTTATACCGCCAACGGAGTGAATCGCGGCAGATCCTGCGAAGTCGTGGAAGCCCAGCTTGTTGAGCCAGCCTGCGGAGTTCCAGATCCAGCCTGCCTCGATGGGGTATACGAAGAGCGAGATAACTCCGGAATAGATACAGTAGGAAATGAATTTCGTTCTCTCTGCCATTGCGCCGGAAACAATTGTTGCGGCGGTTGCGCAGAACACAAGGTTGAATACGAAGGAAGGAGCGTTGCCGCTTGCCAGGAATCCTTTAAAATCCGTTATAATCTGGAAATTGGGCACGCCAACGAATCCAAACACGTAATCCTCAGCCATCATAAGTGAAAAACCAAGGATGATGAAAACCACCGTGCCTATACAGAAGTCCATCAGGTTCTTCATTATAATGTTGCCGGCGTTCTTTGCTCTTGTAAAACCGGTCTCAACCATTGCGAAGCCCGCCTGCATGAAGAACACCAGTGCGGCGCCGATCAGAAGCCATACGCCGAACACTTCGGCTGTTACTTCCTGACTTATCAATTTCGTTATATCTGCAGCTTGCATGAAGCTCACCTCTCTTTTGTGTTAATTAGTTTAGCCAAGCGGCCGGCTTGCGGCCGCTTGTATCTTTGCCTTTACCTGACGCTGAAAAGTATGTCGGCGTACGTGGGGAAAGGCCAGTAGTCTTTTGCTGTAAGCGTCTCCGCCTCGTCGCAGGCAACTCTGAGCTCGCTCATCTTGGGCAGCACCTTGTCGCGGATCATAGCGGATTCCTCAATTACATCCTTTGCATTGTGGAGCGCTATAACCTCATCCTGCAGCTTGGTGACACCGGCGTAGATACGGTCTGTAACCGTCGAAAGCTTCTTTACTACTGTTGCCTCGTACTCGCAGGCAATGTTCTGGCTGAGAGCTTTCTTGGCGGCAGCGTTTCCGGCCACATCTGCTGCGAAACCGGACACCGCGGGAGCGATCAATGTCCTTGCCATATCGATCATTGTGTTGGCCTCAATGGTGACGGTCTTGCAGTAGTTCTCCAGCATGATGTCTCTTCTGGAGCGGAGCTCGTCAAGGGTGAACACCTTGTGTCCTGTGAGCATGTCAACGTTCTTCTTGTCAAGGAGATGAGGCATGCAGTCGGCTGTGGTGCGGTAGTTGAGAAGCCCTCTGACCTCGGTGGCCTCTTTGATCCAGGAATCGTCGTAGCCGTTGCCGTTGAATATGATTCTCTTGTGCTCCTTGATGGTCTCCTTGATCATCTCGTGTAGAGCTGTTTCGAAATCGGATACACCCTCAAGTTTATCAGCGAAAATCTTAAGGCTCTCTGCAACCGCACTGTTCAGCATGATGTTTGCGCAGGCGATGCTGTTGGAGGAACCGAGCATACGGAACTCAAACTTGTTGCCGGTAAAAGCAAACGGAGAAGTTCTGTTTCTGTCCGTGGTGTCGCGGTTGAACTTGGGCAGCACGTCAACGCCAAGCTTCATCTGCGTCTTCTCTGCTCCCTTATAAGGAGTGTCGGTCTCGATTGCATCAAGCACCGCTCCCAGCTCATCGCCAAGGAACATTGAAATAACTGCCGGAGGCGCCTCGTTTGCGCCGAGTCTGTGGTCGTTGCCCGCTGTGGCAACGGAGATTCTGAGCAGATCCTGATAGTCGTCAACAGCCTTGATCACTGCGCAGAGGAAAAGCAAAAACTGTGCGTTCTCGTAAGGAGTCTCGCCCGGTGAAAGCAGGTTCTGTCCCTCGTTTGTGGCGATGGACCAGTTGTTGTGCTTGCCGGATCCGTTTACGCCTGCAAAAGGTTTCTCGTGAATCAGGCACACAAGACCGTGCTTTTCTGCAATCTTCTGCATGATCTCCATCATCAGCTGGTTGTGATCCGTGGCAATGTTGGTTGTCGTGTAGATTGGTGCCAGCTCGTGCTGTGCGGGAGCAACCTCGTTGTGTTCAGTCTTGGCGAGTATGCCCAGCTTCCATAGCTCGTTGTTGAGTTCCTCCATGTAGGCGGCAACTCTGGGTTTGATGGCTCCGAAGTAATGGTCGTCCATTTCCTGGCCCTTTGGCGGTTTCGCTCCGAAAAGTGTTCTGCCGCAGAATCTCAGGTCAGGTCTCTGGTCGAACATCTCTTTTGTGATGAGGAAGTATTCCTGTTCGGGGCCTACGGATGAACGGACGCATTTTGCAGTTGTGTTTCCGAAGAGTTTGAGAATCCTCAGAGCCTGCTTGTTTAAAGCCTCCATGGATCTTAAGAGAGGCGTCTTCTTGTCAAGGGCATGTCCGCCGTAGGAGCAGAATGCTGTAGGAATGCAAAGGGTCTTGCCTTTGATGAATGCGTATGACGTGGGATCCCATGCTGTGTAGCCTCTCGCCTCGAAGGTGGCTCTCAGTCCGCCGGATGGGAATGATGAGGCATCAGGCTCGCCCTGAATAAGTTCTTTGCCGGAGAATTCCATGATCACGCCGCCGTCCGGAGCAGGAGTAATGAACGAGTCATGTTTTTCGGCTGTGATTCCGGTGAGAGGCTGGAACCAGTGGGTGAAATGTGTTGCGCCCTTTGAGATCGCCCAGTCCTTCATTGCCTGGGCCACTGCATTGGCGACACCCGGATCAAGGGCAACGCCCTCGTCGATAGTCTTTTTCAGTGACGCATACACCTTGGAGGACAAAGTTGCTTTCATCACCCTGTCGTTAAAAACCATGCTGCCAAAAAAATCCGATACGGTTTCCATAATGTTTTCTCCTTTTTCTGATTTGCCCGAGCCTCAAACCCGTGGGGTTTAATACCGGTTCCAAATAAAGAGGCGTCTTCCGTGTTTGCCGCACAGAAGACGCCCTTGCCTTCAAAATATCCGTTACTGTCAAAAGAGAAGGCGCCTCCGAACACTTAAGTCCGAAGACGCCCTTGCCTTCAACAGGGTGCATTATAAACCCGCCAAAAACACATGTCAACCCCTTTTTTCAGTTTTTTTGAAAAATTTTTTTGGATCCTTTCGAGTCCTTTTTTCTTCTTTTTTTAAGCGCTCCCGCGGACTAATTGGTATAAATAACAATTCAATTTTTGAGTTTTTTTCCGAATGAAAATATTCTGTTGACAAATAGTTTTTTCAGGTGTATAACGTCACAGTAAATGAGCAAAGGCGTTCATTTTCGTGCAGTAAGACTGCGCGGAAATGCGCCTTTTTTCATTTTATCTAAAGCTTAACGGGAACCAATCGAGGAAAGAAAGGTGACACTGAAAATGAAAAGAGAAGGCGAAATGAGAATTCCTTCGGGTTGTGCAATTGCCGCTGTTATATCAAAAGAAGGCAGGCGCATGACCGGTGAAAAGATAATCGAGGCGATGAAGCCGATGCACGACAGGTCAAACGGACTTGGCGGCGGCTTTGCGGGTTACGGTATTTACCCGGAATACAAAGACTTCTATGCGTTTCACATGTTTTTCGACTGCAGGGACACAAGAAAGTCCTGCGAGGCATTTCTGAAAGAACATTATGAAATAGTAAAAGGCGAGATCATTCCGAGACGCAAGATGCCCGAGATAACCGATGAGCCCATTGTCTGGAGATATTTCTTAACGCCCCTCCCGTCAGTGCTTGCCAGCCTTCAGCTGGACGAAAAAGAGTTCGTGGCAAGAACCGTCATGAAGATCAACACCGAAATGAAAGGTGCCTACGTATTTTCCAGCGGCAAAAACATGGGAGCCTTCAAAGCAGTAGGTTTCCCGGAGGACGTTGGCGTCTACTACAGGCTCGAGGATTACGAGGGATACTCCTGGACGGCTCACGGACGCTATCCCACAAACACGCCGGGCTGGTGGGGAGGCGCCCATCCGTTCACCCTTCTCGACTACTCGGTTGTCCACAACGGCGAGATTTCCTCCTACGATGCAAACCGCAGGTATATTGAGATGTTCGGCTACAAATGCAACCTGAAGACAGACACCGAAGTCATCACATACATCCTCGACTATCTCATCAGGCGCCAGGGGCTCACCCCCGAGGAAGCCGCCAATGTAATCGCAGCCCCCTTCTGGAGCACCATTGAAGGCAAAAAAGAGGGATACGACAGGGAAAAGCTGATGTACCTAAGGAAAGTATTTCCCAGTCTCCTGGTAACGGGCCCCTTCTCCATCATTCTGGGATTTGACGGCGGTTTAATGGCTCTCAACGACAGGCTTAAGCTGCGGTCAATGGTAGTCGGCGAGAAAGACGACAAGGTATTCATAGCAAGCGAAGAAGCCGCAATCAGGGTCATGGAGCCCGATGCGGAAAACATATGGTCTCCCTCAGGCGGAGAACCGGTGGTAATCAGAGTTAAGGAGGGACAGTACTGATGGGCGTAGAATTCATATATCCCGAATTTGAAGTAGTTAGGAATCAGGACAGATGCATCGCCTGCCGTGTCTGCGAAAGACAGTGCGCCAATGAAGTCCACACCTTCAGCACCGAACGGGGAGTTATGCTCTCCGATGATTCAAAATGCGTCAACTGTCAGAGATGCGTCTCCCTCTGCCCCACAAGGGCCCTCAAAATAGTAAAAAGCGACTGTCTTTTAAGGGAAAACGCCAACTGGCAGAACGATACGATTCGTGAAATCTACAAGCAGGCCAACAGCGGCGGCGTTCTGCTCTCATCTATGGGCAACCCGAAGCCCCTGCCTGTCTACTGGGACAAAATACTTATAAACGCCTCCCAGGTAACGAACCCGCCAATCGACCCTCTCCGTGAGCCAATGGAGACAAAAGTTTTCTTGGGCAAAAAGCCCTCTGAGATAAAGCGCGGAAAAGACGGCAAGATAATCTGCGACATCACGCCCCAGATTGAGCTCTCCCTCCCCGTAATGTTCTCGGCAATGAGCTACGGATCAATAAGCTACAACGCCCATGCGTCGCTGGCAAGAGCCGCCAAGGAGCTTGGCATCCTCTACAACACCGGCGAAGGCGGTCTTCACGAAGACTTTTACAAGTACGGCGAAAACACCGTTGTCCAAGTGGCGTCGGGCAGATTCGGCGTGCACGAGGACTACCTCAATGCCGGTGCGGCAATTGAGATTAAAATGGGCCAAGGCGCAAAGCCCGGGATCGGCGGCCACCTTCCCGGCGCCAAAATCGTTGGCGATGTGTCAAGGACAAGAATGATTCCCGAGGGGTCTGACGCCATATCCCCTGCGCCCCACCACGACATTTATTCTATAGAAGATTTGAGGCAGCTTGTATTCTCCCTGAAGGAAGCCACGGAATACAAGAAGCCCGTAATAGTTAAAGTCGCAGCGGTTCACAATATCGCAGCAATTGCCAGCGGTATTGCAAGAAGCGGCGCCGATATAATTGCCATTGACGGTTTCAGGGGCGGCACAGGCGCCGCGCCAACAAGAATCAGGGACAACGTGGGTATACCGATTGAACTGGCATTGGCGGCTGTGGACCAGAGACTCAGGGACGAAGGCATAAGAGGAAACGTTTCACTGATTGCAGGGGGCTCTATCAGAAGCGCCTCGGACGTTGTAAAGGCCATTGCCCTCGGCGCAGACGCCTGCTACGTCGCCACCGCCGCGCTCCTCGCGCTTGGATGTCACCTCTGCAGAACATGTCAGACAGGCAAGTGCAACTGGGGCATCGCGACCCAGCGCCCCGACCTGGTTAAGCGGCTCAATCCGGACATAGGTTCCGAGAGACTTGTTAACCTCATGAGCGCCTGGAAACATGAAATAATGGAAATAATGGGCGGCATGGGAATCAACTCCATTGAAGCATTAAGGGGCAACCGCCTTATGCTCCGTGGCGTAAACCTCAACGAAAAAGAGCTTGAGATACTCGGTATCTCCCACGCAGGAGAGTGATAAGATGAAACGGGTATATGTAAATGAAGAATGGTGCCTTGGCTGCCACCTGTGCGAATACAATTGCGCCTTCGCCAATTCAGGCATGAAGGACATGTCTTTTGCCTTAAAGGACAAAAAGATATATCCCCGCATCCACGTTGAAGGCTCCGACAAAATCACTTTTGCGGTGTCCTGCAGACACTGCGAGGATCCCATATGCATAAAGAGCTGCATTGCCGGCGCCATTTCCAAACAGGACGGCGTAGTAAAAATCGACAGGAACAAATGCGTCGGGTGTCTCACCTGCGTTTTGGTCTGCCCTTACGGCGCATTGATGCCCGGTGAAAACGGCTTGATGCAGAAGTGCGAGCTTTGTCTTGAAAACACCTGCGGCACTCCCGCCTGCGTAACAGGCTGCCCCAACAAGGCTATAGTTTACGAGGAAAGGAGTGATGAGCAGTGAAAAACTATGTGATTATCGGCAACGGAACCGCCGCCGCAGGCGTCATTGAAGGCATCCGCACCGCAGACAGGGATTCAAAGATTACTGTAATCTCCGACGAGCACCATCACGTATACGGCCGCCCTCTCATTTCCTACTATCTTGAGGGCAAGACGGATCTTTCCCGTATGAAATACCGTCCCGACGACTTTTACACAAAGAACGGCTGCGAGACCCTTTTAGGCAAAAAAGCAGTCTCCGTAGACGCCGATAAAAAAACAGTGACCCTTGAAACAGGCGAAGTTATTACCTACGACGCACTCTGCGTTGCAACAGGCTCAAGACCCTTCGTGCCGCCAATGGAAGGCCTCGACAGTGTAACCGAAAAGTTCGGCTTTATGAAACTTGACGACGCCCTTTCCATTGAAAAAGCTCTCACGAAGGACTCCCGGGTTCTCATTGTCGGCGCCGGACTCATCGGTCTTAAATGCGCTGAAGGAATAAAGGAAAAAGTCAGGAGCATTACAGTCTGCGACCTTGCGGACAGAGTTCTTTCCAGTATCCTTGACAATGACTGCGCGGCGATTGTTCAGAAGCATCTTGAGGAAAACGGAATCACATTCCTGCTCTCCGACACAGCCTCCTCCTTCACCGACAATGAAGCCAAAATGAAAAGCGGAAAAACCGTTTCCTTTGACATACTGATTCTTGCCGTTGGCGTGCGGGCAAACACGGAGCTTGTGAAGAATGCGGGCGGAGCAGTTAACAGAGGCATCGTTGTGAACGAAAAGCTGGAGACAAGCATTCCGGGGGTCTATGCCGCAGGCGACTGCACAGAAGGCTTTGACAGCTCCATAGGCGCAAACAGAGTGCTGGCCATCCTCCCCAACGCATACATGCAGGGTTATGCGGCAGGCATCAACATGGCAGGCGGCAAAAAGGAACACGCCAATGCAATCCCCATGAATTCCATTGGCTTCTTCGGCCTTCACATGATGACCGCCGGCAGCTACGAAGGGGAAATTATTGAGGAAAAAACAGATGCGGGTATAAGAAGGTATTTCATCAAGGACAACCTGCTCAAAGGGTTTATCATCATTGGCGATACCACCCGCACAGGCATTCTGACATCTCTAATCCGGGACAAAGTGCCTCTTGACACCGTCGATATAAATGAGGCGAAAACGGATGTTTCAAACATGATCTTCTCAAAAGAAGCTCGTAGAAAAAAGTTCGGAGGCGTAGTATAATATGGAAGTTCAGGCAAGCGGAAAGAGTTATCGCGAGATCAACGATTTTATCCGTAAATCAGGGAAAAAAATCAAAGTTGACAATTGTTTGGGACAGCGCTTCATCTGCGCCGGCATGTCAGGCAAGTCAGTGAGCATAGAGGGCATTCCCGGAAACGCTCTCGGAGCATACCTCAACGGGGCCGACATAACGGTTCACGGCAATGCTCAGGACGCAGTCGGCGACACCATGAACGACGGCAAAATTGTCATCCACGGCAATATCGGCGACGCCGCAGGATACGCAATGAGGGGCGGCAGTATCTACGTTAAAGGAGATGCAGGCTACCGCGCCGGCATCCACAT
>CACZNV010000023.1 GCA_902782645.1 uncultured Ruminococcus sp.
AAAAACTGGGAGACTGCCGTAATAGATTGTTCTGCAGTTGCCGAAAGCACCGATTTGGATTCCATCTGGGATTCCGAGAAATACACAAACACATCTACGGTAAGGTTTGACCCGCTTGAGTCGGACCGTGATGCGGAAGCGCAGCAGTTAGAGGATGATGCAGTGGTTTCCGACGGAGATCAGATCGATGTGGCATGGATCGCTTTCTTTGAGAACGAAGAAGACGCCAAGGCTTACACAGGCGCTCAGGACACTCCATACTGCATTCTTGACGCTAACTCTCTATTCAATCTCACAGGCGCATACCATCTTGCCGCCAGGAGAATAACAAACGGTGAGACTGCTCCCACTCCGGAACCGGCTGTGGCTCATAACGGCGAATATGCTCTTTACGACACCACCCAGCGTACCGACACGGGATACTGGATGCATCCGTATACCATTGACGATGCGCTTGAGGTTTCCTTTGAGCTTCCCGAGGGATGGATGGTGGGCTTCTCGTTCTTTGCATGGTGCTCCGAAAACGAGGTTTACCTTGACATTGAAATCGTCGACATTAAAGATAATGTTGTCTGGTCGGGACGCCAGGTCTGCTTCAGCAATGCGCTGCAGGAGGTATCATTCGGCGGCAAATCCTTCCCGGCCGGTTACTATACAATCAGGTTTATCTGTGCAGAGAACCCCGCTTTCCCTGAAGGCGCGGGACAGCATTTTGTCCTCGGCTCCGGAATGGTGAGAGAAGATCTTGACCCGGATGACATAGAAGTTTACGGATTCCTGGGAAGCAGTTCGCTGGGTGCTCCGCACATTACGCTTTTCCTTGGCGAGGCCGATCCGAATTATGCCACACCGGAACCTGCCACAGAGGCACCGGTCAACACTCCGGAACCTGAGAATCCCACCGATGAGCCCACTGAAAATCCTACTGCCACACCGGAAGCCAATGCAACTGAAGAGCCGGTGAATGAAGAGCCCACCCCGACCCCGAAGAAAACAGAGGGCAAGAAGGGCTGCGGCGGAACTGTTTTCGGCGGAGGCATTCTTCTGGCAGCCGCCGGGGCAGTGATTGCACTGAAAAAGAAGCATTGAAAACGTATAGATAACGGGTTTTAAGAACCCGCCAAGGCTTTTAGGGAGATGCTCTTTCGGGCGTCTCCTTCTTTGTTTCCGCGTTGCAAAAAACGGTGGAAAAGCAGGGCGGTTTGGGACGCATTGGCGTGTCAAAAATCTTGATTTTTAGATAGCAAGGTGATAAAATAAAGTGTTAATTTTGGCCTGTTCAAAATTGCGGTAAAATCTTTGAAAAAGGACGGTAAAAACTATGTCTAGCGGAATGAGAGGCGGCTTTGGAAGATCGAGAGGCGGCCAGCAGGGCGGCTTTAATATGGGCGGAGGCAATATGCAGCAGATGCTCAAACAGGCTCAGCGCATGCAGAGTGAAATGCAGAAGGAGCAGGAAGAAATAAACGAGACCGTTTTTGAGGGAACTTCCGGCGGCGGTGCGGTCACTATTAAGATGAAGGGCGACAAGAGCCTTCAGTCGATTGAAATCAAGCCGGAGGTTGTTGACCCTGACGACGTTGAGATGCTGCAGGATATGATTGTTGCCGCTTTCAGCGATGCTGCAAACAAGGTCGATGAAATGACACACGAGAAGATGGATAAGTATTCGGCTGCTCTTGGCGGCTGACAGTATTGACGGAGACTGAAATGGCCCTTTATTCGGAGAGCGTTGCGGCGCTGATAGAGAAGTTTGCGGAACTGCCCGGAGTCGGCAAGAAATCGGCACAAAGGGTGGCTTTCCATTTGCTTTCCCTCAGCGAAGAGGAAGTGAAATCTTTTGCGGAAACCATGCTGCGGGCTAAACAGACCCTTTGTTTCTGCAAGATATGCCAGAACATGTCCGACAAGGAAATCTGCGATATATGTGCAAATCCCGGAAGGGACAAGTCGGTGATCTGCGTTGTGGAGGATCCGAGAGACGTTGTCAGTATCGAGCGGTCGATGGAGTTCCGCGGCAGGTACCACGTGCTCCACGGCGTCATATCGCCTTCCAAGGGGATAAAGCCTGACGATATTAAGCTCAGAGAACTGGTTGCAAGGATCGACGGAAGCGTCAAAGAGGTCATTGTGGCCACGAATCTCACTGTTGAGGGCGAGACCACGGCAATGTATATCGCAAAGCTGCTGGCACCCCTTGGCGTGGAGGTAACGCGTATCGCTCACGGACTTCCGGTCGGCGGCGACATCATTTATGCGGACGAGATCACACTCGCCAAGGCCCTTGCCGGAAGAACCAGAATATCCTGATTGCTTAAGACTTGAAGTATGCTCGATAAGCTTTATGAGTGCGAAAACAAATATGAGGAACTTGAGCATCTTCTGACCGAGCCCGAGGTGCTGTCGGACAGTGAAAAGTACAGGAGGACGGCCACCGAGCTTGCGTCTCTCAGAGAGACTGTTGAGACGTTCAGGGCATACAAGGCTGCCCTTGCGGAAATAGAGGACGCCGAGAGCGTTATGAATGATCCGGAGTCCGACAGAGATTTCAAAAGTCTTGCCGAGGAGCAGATGCTCGGAGCAAAGCAGGAGTCCGAGAGGCTGAAGGCATTGCTGACGGAGCTTCTCAAGGCCAACGACCCTTCCGCCAACAGGGATGTGGTCATGGAGATAAGGGCAGGAACCGGAGGCGAGGAGGCGGCTCTGTTTGCGGCGGTTCTTTTCAGAATGTACACCAAGTACGCCGAAGGGCGCGGGTGGCAGGTGTCCGTTGCAGACGCCAATGAGACGGAGATTGGCGGTTTCAAAGAAATTGTGTTTACCGTTGAGGGAAAAGGCGTCTACGGCCGCATGAAGTACGAGAGCGGAGTGCACAGGGTGCAGAGAGTGCCCCAGACCGAGGCGGGCGGAAGAATTCACACCAGCGCAGCTACCGTTGCCGTGTTCCCCGAGTCCGACGATGACGAATTTGAGCTTGATCTGAACGAGGTCGACGTGGACACATACAGATCGGGCGGCGCAGGGGGACAGCACATCAACAAAACCGAGTCTGCCATAAGGCTTACTCACAGACCGACGGGCATTGTCGTCACGTGTCAGGACCAGAGGTCTCAGATTAAAAACAAAGAGCGCGCTTTTAAAGTTCTGAGAGCCAGACTCAAGGACCTTTATGAAAGCGAGAAGAAATCCAGCGAGTCGCAGGATCGTAAAAATCAGGTGGGCAGCGGAGACAGAAGTCAGCGTATAAGAACC